>LFSG01000033.1 GCA_001512685.1 Clostridiales bacterium DTU072 | reverse complement strand
GCTTCGGCATAGTCGTCGCCCCCCGTTCCTCCTTGCTTGTCAAAGGTAACAAGGTTATACCATTTTGCGTACAAGGTAGTGTCTTGGTCTAAATCCCATTCCCGCGCGCTTTCCATATTTCCATCATAATATTGGTCGCCGCCGCCGTTTTCCTCAGTATAATATCCTCCAAAGGAAAATGAGGCCTTGGCAGGCGCTTCGGCTTCGGGCATGGGGCTTGCGAATGTGGCTACAACGGTATCTTTTCCGCCTTGCCCTCCTTGTTTATCCAAAGTTACCGCATATTTATTGGGAGTATACAAAGCCGAAATAATGACGCTTTCCTTAATATTGTCAAGAGGCTTGTCCCAGCCTGCGAAGGTATATCCCTTTCGCTCAAAAACGGGAGGTTGGGCCGATTTTCCATAATCCACAACCTGCTTTTTCTCTCCCGAAACCACGGTGGCGCCGCTGCTTACGAAGGTTACCGTAAATTTAATGGGAATCCATTTGGCGTATACGGTAATATCCTCATTGACGGGATTATCCAGCAAAGTGCTGTATACAAAAGGGTTATTAAATTCGGGATCGGTATACCAGCCCCCAAATTCATATCCCGTTTTTTCAGGCTGGGCGGGCATGGAGATTACGGTTTTCCCGTTGCATTTCAACGGCTCTACCTCGCTGCCTTCAAAGGTTTCAAATGTTATGGTAATCAAATCTTCGGGTTTATTACATGAAGCAATCATCGCAGCAATTAAAAGCAAAAAGAGAATAAATGATACGGCCTTAATCTTTTTCATTCTGTGCCCCTTAGTAAATTAATTCAGTCTAATTCTACCACTATTAAAAAACGATTGCAACATTAAAAAACACGAATAATGTAATTTTCGGCTCATTTTGCCGAAGTATTATCGACTTTGCCGCCATATTTTCAAGCGAAGTAAAATTAAAGTCAACCGCCATTCATTTGCTTGTGTCATTTTAGCTTATTGTTGTATAATATTGATTATGAATATAAAGGAGTCAAGTAAAGATGGAACTGGTCTATAAGGGTAAAACAAAGGACGTATACAATATTGGAGACGGCAACTATCTTCTTAAATTCAAAGACGATGTAACCGGAACGGACGGAGTTTTTGACCCGGGCGCCAACACCGTGGGGCTTACCATGGAAGGAGCGGGAAAGGCGGGATTGAAGCTGACCAAATTCTTTTTTGAGAAAATCAACGCCGCGGGCATTCCCACTCATTTTGTGGAAGCCGATATCGAAAACAACACCATGACCGTCAAGCCCGCCGAGGTTTTTGGCAAGGGCGTGGAAGTCATACTGCGTTACCGCGCGGTAGGAAGCTTTTACAGAAGATACGGCAAATACTGCAAAGAAGGCGACCGCTTGAACGCTTATGTGGAAGTTACGCTGAAAGACGACGAAAGGAACGACCCCTTAATAAACGCCGAAGCGCTTGAACTGCTGGGAATTATGACCAAAGACGAATACGCCGAGCTTTGCGAGCTTGCCCGCAAGATAGGCAAGATAGTCAAAGACGAACTTGCCCGCAAAGGCTTGGATTTATACGACATTAAATTTGAATTCGGCAGAATAGGCAAAGATAAGCGCATAGCCTTGATAGACGAAATTTCGGGGGGCAATATGCGGGCCTACAAAGGCAAAGAATATGTGGAGCCTCTGGCCTTAGAAAAAATAATGCTGTCTTAAAAAAACAAAAAGTAAGATAATAACGCCGCAAAAAATTCTGTTTTTTAACAGAATTTTTTTATTTTTACCATTTATTCCGCACCTTTTCGGCAAACCCCCAGCAATCGGAAAATTCAATAACGGTATTGTCGTCAAGCGTGGCTTTGCCGCTGAATTTACCAAACACTTGATGAGCGTCTTGCCTGAGAATTAAAGCGTTGAGATTGGTTCTGTTGTCATAAACGGGCTGAAAGACCATATCCAGTCTGTTGTCGTTTGAGGTAAAATGCCATTTGTCCATAAATTTTTCTTTTCCGTCAACAACGGGTATGCCGAAATCCACCAAATCCAGCTTATGAGCCTTGCCGTTATAAAAAAGCATATTTTCGCTTGCCTTGGAGGTATCCCCAAAGCCGTACCCAAGATTAAACCCAAAGGTGTTTTTATTGTCCAGATAGCACGACATAGAGCTCCAAAACCAGGTATTGTCGTATGTCCACACTCCCCTGCCCCAATCCAGCACGGCCAGCATGTCGTCAAGGTTAAACTTGACATCGCCGTAAATCACCTGCCCGCTTACCTTCATGCAATTAATCTTTTGATTGTAATAAAAAGCCTTTTTGTCTTCCTTAAACGGAGTGGCGATAACCATTGATTGGTAGGGAATGTCGTACAGCGTTATATCCGCCGTCAAAGCTTTGTCTTTGTCGAAAAAGGGCATGGAGCAAAGCAATCTTCTTGTCTTCCCGTCATTGATAAATCGCATGTCAACTTTTTTGTCTTTATAAACAATATCCCCGTATTCGCTTGTGGAGGGCATTTTCATTCTGCCCATGGGAAAAGGAACAAAAGCGAAATTGGTCTTTTTTTGACCTTTTTCGTAATCAAAAAATTGACAGCTGGCAAGCCCCATATAAGAATTGTCGGCTATAGTGAACGAAAAGCCTATTTTTTCATTTCCCAGATAATAATAATCCCATTCTTTTATCCTCAATTTATTGGCTTTAATGTCCTTTCTGTCATATTCAAGCAGCAGCGAAGTGGCGTACCCCGCTTGGGCGAGATGTCCTTTTTTGTCCAAAAGCCTGTGTCTTTGGGTTATTCTGTGCTGATTCATTTTAATTCCTCTCAGCCACCTTGCTTGCGTAATATCCGGGTTTTTTCATGTCCCTTAATATGAATATTACGGGAATAATCGAAAATACCGCCACAATGGCGCCTCCCAGGAAAATCCCCGGCGTGGGCGTGGATTGCAGCGTTCCAAATTCGTCTATATAAGTAAGCGGACTGTTCTTTATGATATTGGAGCCGATAAGCGGTCCTATCACCATGGGAATCATAACGAAAAATATCATTCTTATCCCCACAAAAAGCCCCACATGGTCTTTGGGTATAAGATCCCTTGTGGCGGAATTGAGCGCCACCATTTCAAGCATGTAAGCGCCCATGGTAAGGGTGCCGAACAAGGCCATCAAAGCCATGATCAATATTTTATTGCCTTTAACGGCAATGCCCACGATATACAGCGCCAGCATTCCCAAAACATAAACTATAGCCGAAGGTATTAGGAATTTTTGTTTGCCGAATTTATCGACCAGCCTTCCCATAAGCACACTTATTATGGAAGCGAATATGAGAACGACGCCGAGTACCAAGGCATAGTCGGTTATGTGCAGGTAAAATTCAAAGTAAATGATAAAATAAGGCATAAACACCTGTTGGGCTATTCCAAGCAAGCACACCGTGGCAAAAATGATATACAAAAGCTTGTTTTGCTTAATGGTGGAAATTCTGAAGCCGTAAAAAATATTTTGGAAATAATTGCCCTCTTTCTTCTCCATGGGTTTGTCTTTTATGATAAATATGCCCAAGATTCCCGAAGCGAAAACGGCCGCGCCCACGATAAGAAAGAACTCAATCCATTTGCCTTTTTGCGTCAGCCCGTCCAGCAGTCCGAACACCACAAGCATGCTTAAAAGAGGCATTGTGGCCAGCAGACCTTCCGCCCTTCCCCTGTTGGAAGGCACGGTAACATCGGTAACCCAAGCGTTAAAAGCGGCGTCGTTGGCGGTGGAGCCGATATAAGTCATTAAGCAATCCAGCATTACGATAAAAGTTACCGTAAGAGTAACGGCGTCGGCGGCGGGGAATAATTTTGCGACACTTTGTTTTTTGATGAACCCGAACAAGGTTATGGTAATTCCCCAGATAATATAGCCTGCCGCCATAAAAACCTTTCTTTTGCCCAGCTTGTCCGACAACGCGCCCATAAACAGCGTGGCAAGCGTGGCTATAACGGCGCTTGCGGCCACCATAACCGCAATGGCGTCGGGATTGTAAGTAACCGTCTTATAAATAAACACATTGAGATAATTGTTTTCAATGGT
Organism: Clostridiales bacterium DTU072; assembly: GCA_001512685.1. Lineage (GTDB taxonomy): Bacteria > Bacillota > Clostridia > Christensenellales > DTU072 > DTU072. Next base: position 42,655 of record LFSG01000033.1, on the reverse strand, counting down.
CCAGGCGATTTGACCTATAAGCCCGTAAACGACAAATGCCGTCCAAGTTCTAAATGAAATTTTTGACGCAGAATTTTCCGTATTCATAAAAACCTTCTTATTCGGTATATTTATTTCTCAAATCAATTAAAGTCTTTTCGTCAAGACCGTATTCGCGCAATAAATAATTCTCAAAAGTTTGGTATTTTTGAATAATGGCTTCATATGACGCGTCCAGCAATTGCTTGTCCACAATGAAAAGCGCCTCATATCTTTTGAGCGTCCGCTTTCTTATAAACCATGGGATATATCTTGACAATCTTTGTTGGATATATTCTTTAATTTCTAAACTTTTCAGATAATCATTAAGTATTTCGTCATAACCCACGCCCAGAATGGCAAGCAGCAGCGCGCTGCCCAGCCCCGTTCTGTCCTTGCCTGCCGTGCAATGCTGATATATGGGGGTTTCCCCGTTTACCAAAGCTTTTACCATGGCTTTATAGCCTTGGTTGCCGAAAGGCAGATGCGTATATGTATCCTTTACGTCTTCAATGGTAACTTTTTCAAAAAACCTTTTAATAAAAGAAGCTTTTTTTATCTTGAGCAATTTTTTGTTATTGAGACAAGCGGGATAATGGGAGCGCTTTACTCCTATGCGTTCATAAGGATTGCCTTCCATTAAAACCACTTCGTCCATATCCCTGTAATCGAACATGTGTTTTATGTTCAGGCTTTTAAGAAAAGCTATGTCTTCGTCGGTAGCGTCGTCAAGCATGGCGCTTCTGAAAAACAATCCTTTTTTAACCTTTCTTCCGTCTTTGGTAGGTATGCCTCCCAAATCGCGGAAATTCATAACTTTCTGCATTATTGACGAATGCTCCTTACTTATTATCCCTTAGTATGTTACTCCACAGTTTATAATACCAATCGGTATTCTTTTTAACCGAAGAACTTATCGCTTCCACCGTTTTTTCTTCAAAGCCCCCCTTGAAATTCACATTCACCCCATAATGGTTTATGCCGTCGGCCAGCCTGATTGAGGATTGGTCTTCGGTCATTCCCACCGCCGAAGCGTACAGTACCGTTCCGTCGCCTTGCGGGGTGCGGAACACCTCAAACAATTTTATTTCATCCCCATGAGTCATATAATTGACTCTATTTACGGTATCCACATTCATTCCCGAAAAGTATACCGTATCCACAAGAGAGGTGGAAAGAACTTTTTCGCCGCTATCCAAGGTTACCTTAATGGAATCCACATAATTCAGCCATTGTTTCATAGGCTCCCTTAATTCGCCGTCGGAGGTTCTGGCGAAAGGCCTTGAACAATAGAAATCCCAAAGGTCTTCTTCGCTCTCGAAAGTAACCCTTTGCCCATCGATAAATATACCCGCGTGTTCGCCGTTATATTCGTTTTGAAGCAGCTCATAAGTGGGCAATAATTGATAAGCCGTCCATATGTTCAAAAATGTGGTAAACTGCTTGTTAAATATCTCCTCTATGTTTTTGGCAAGAGTGGGAAGAATCTTCCCAATGCTTTTTTTAAATCCGCCTATCATTATATCCACATTTTCCAGAATATCGATAGCCGCGAAAGAGCCGTAATACGGAGCGCTGTAACTGATATATTTGGTTACTTTTTTTCTGTTCTCTTTGCTTCTTGCCAAATAGGCGGCGGCCACCTGCCCGCCGTTGCTGTGGGACACCAAGATTATTTCGGTATAACCCATTTTGTTTATGTATTCCTCAAGCTTTTGAGCGCTTTGGCGATTGTCCATACGGAAGTCATAATTAAATACCTGCACGTCATAGTACTTTCCAAAAGCTTGATTGTAGCTGTCATACATTAGCTTATTCGCGTTTATGACGCCATACTTAAGCCTGTTGTCTATCGACCAAGGAGCGGCTTGAACATTGGGATTTACGGCGGTGCCGTCCTCATTCATGGCCATCATGTTGAAAAGGCTGTCTGAGGCGCCGTAATTGTCGTTGGCCATAAGCTTATCGATTTCAGGCAGCAGCACGTCTTGATATTTGATTAACAAGCCGGCAATCTGCGTTGTTTTAATGCTTCCCGTTTGGTCCATGATGTCGTAAAAATTAATTTCCGCGTCGCCGAATGGGTCCCAAACTCCTTTTCCTGTCTCCACATCATATAAGCCGCTTGCGAACAAGCCGGGCAAAATAATGACGGCTTTTTTGTCGGCTTTATACAAAGCGTATGTGGTGCCCGCGAAAGCGGAAAAAGCTAAAATAGGGGTTAAAACAGAAACAAGTATAATGATAAGGGCTTTTTTCGTTATCTTCATTTTTTCACCTTAAGATTCAATAAATTATCAATATTGTAACACAAAAAAACATATGTTTCAATACCTTATATAAAGCATAATCGGCATAAAATACAAAAAATAAAATTAACAAAGTTTTACAGTCCAAAATTCAAAACAAAAAACAGATGGCTTTTATTTAATCTGTCATTTTGTTTGCCGCCTTTGCGTTAAATCATAAAACAGCTTTTCTCTTGATTTTTTGAAAAAAATGTAATAGACTATAATTATTACGGAGCGTGGAAAAAGCATATGACAAGCAACCTTATTTTCAAAGGATATAAAGTCAAGGACATAAGCTTTAAGCTTATGAATATCGAGCCGGGAATTACCAATTTCAAATTAAACCCAAAGATAGGCGTCAATGTGCATAAATTTGACAAAGGGTTTGACATGGTTATGAATTTGGATATCTTAAAAGAAAACGACTTGCCCGTACCGTTTGAATTGAGCCTGTGCTTAATCAGCAAATTTCTTGTGGCGAACATTGACGAAGTCAACCTCAATGTCTTGGTGGCAAAAGCCGCCGAAATAGTTTTCCCTTATTTGCGCTCCGTAGTCAGTTCAATCACAATGAGCGCCAACATAACTCCGTATGTGCTGCCCATAATCAACATGTCCAACATCTTTGCCAATAATCCCACAATAACAAACCGGTCTCCCAAAAAAGGAGGAGGTTCGGAAATAACCAAAGTTTTAATTTAGATTTTCTTTTTTCAAGCCGGAATAGACCTTATATTAATAAATTCTTGTTAATATTAACCGCATATAGTTTGCTTATCAAAAAAAGGTATTCTTTATGGACACGTCATGGGCGCTGAATCTTAAGCTTAATTCCCTTACCACATTTTGCGCCACAACATAGTTAATTTTGAAAAGAAAAAATTCGCCCAAATAGTACGCCTCATGGCTGTCAATGAAAGGACGGCTTTCAAGCTTGGACTTCACAAACTCTACGCTTTGGTCGGATATTCTGGCTTTGGCAAAGCTTAGTTGGGTTTTGGCGCCGCTGTTTTGCAGCACAATATCCAAGGATTTATCTTCATTTTTGTTAATGTCCGCCATTACGCATTTATTAAAAGTGCCATATGTCAAAAAGCGCAGGCCCTTTGAAGCTGCCAAGCGGTCGATAATGCCCTTATTAAGCTTTTTTTCACAAATATATTTATCCAGATATTTTTGCCAAATCGAGATATCGGCAATCGAATGCAAAGCTTTGCAAGCTTCGCTGTTCCAGCAATCAAAAATCAAGGAACTTACTCCGTTGCCGAATATTTTTTCCAAAATAATCGCCGCAGTGGCATAATTTTTACACTTAACGGAAACCTTATCCCCGGTTACAGCAAAAAACATTTTCCCACCTTATCCTTTGCTCAAAACCTTATAATAAATACATATTATCATAAAATTCATTTTTTTTTCAATAATGAATTTCAAAATTTATTGCCATTATATAAATTTTCTACAATATGGTATAATATAGATATTAAAGCAAGGGAGGTTATTTATGTCAGTCAAAGCAGCCTTTATCGTTCCGCATCCGCCTATAATAATGAAAGAAATAGGCAAAGGCGAAGAGCTTGCCATTCTGAAAACAATAAATTCTTATATGGATGTCGCCAAAAAGACGGCTTGGCTTAAGCCCGCCCTCATTGTTTTGATTTCCCCACACGGACTGTGCTACAGCGATTATATCCATATTTTTTTGGGCGCGAAATTCTATGGGGATTTGGGCGCTTTCGGCGCGCCGCAAGTAAACGCCGAAGCGGATATTGACATAGAATTTGTCAAACGGCTTTCCGATAAAGCCCGCAAAGAAGGTTTAAACGCGGGAACGGCGGGAAAAAGCGATTTGAATGACGATCACGGCGCCGTGATACCTCTGCATTTTATCAACAAGCAATACGACGATTACAAACTTGTGCATATAAGCTTATCGGGACTGTCCAACGTCGACCATTACCGCTTGGGCATGCTTATTGCCCAAACCGCGCAAGAAATGAATAAAGATACCGTTGTGGTGGCCAGCGGAGACCTTTCCCACCGCTTAAAAAAAGACGGCCCTTACGGATACATTAAAGAAGGCCATTTGTTTGATAACGAAATAACGGCGGCCATGGAAGAAGGCGATTTTTTGAAATTTCTCAGCTTTTCTCCCGACTATGCGCAAAAAGCCGCCGAATGCGGCTTGAAATCCTTTATTATCATGGCGGGAGCGCTTGACCGAAAGGATGTTTTGCCCAAGCTTTTGTCTTACGAAGCGCCTTTCGGAGTGGGCTATGCCGTGGCTTCCTTTGAGGTTTTGGGCGACAATGAGGAAAGATGCTTTCTGGATAAATATTTGCAGGCGGAAAGGCAAAAAATCCAAAACGTCAAGCAAAATGAAGACGAATATGTGCGCCTTGCAAGATACGCGGTGGAATACTATGTGAAGAACAAAAAAACGCCTCCTTTGCCCAAAGATATCAATCAAGAATTATTGAATGAAAAAGCAGGCGTTTTTGTAAGCCTAAAAATACAAGGCAATTTGAGAGGCTGCATAGGCACGCTGTCCCCCATTCACGGCAGCGTGGCTCATGAAATCATATATAACGCCGTAAGCGCATGTTCGGAAGACCCGCGATTCAACCCCGTAAGCCAAGAAGAACTGCCCTTTTTGTTTTACGGCGTGGATGTGCTTTCTCAGCCTTTGCCGGTTACCGACAAAAGCATGTTGGACGCCAAAAGATACGGCGTAATAGTTTCCAAAGGCCGCAAAAAAGGCGTTCTTTTGCCCGATTTGAGCGGAATAGACACTGTGGAGGAGCAAATATTGATTGCGCTGAAAAAAGCGGGAATAAGCGAAGAAGAAGACTATGATTTGGAATATTTCGAGGTAATAAGGCATCAATGAGAAAAAAATGCCACATATGCCCCCATTCATGCGATATCGAAGAAGGGCAAACGGGATTTTGCGGAGCAAGAGACAACATAAACGGCAAAATAGTTTGCAACAATTACGGCAAACTGACTTCAATAGCGCTTGACCCCATAGAAAAAAAGCCGTTAAGCCGTTTTATGCCCAATTCATATATTCTGTCCGTAGGCAGCTACGGCTGCAATTTGCGTTGCCCCTTTTGCCAAAACCATACCATTTCCATGGCAAACAAAACAAACGCCCAAACTATGGCCATAAGCGTGGAAAGGCTGATACAAAAGGCTTTGGAATTAAAGCAAGAAGGCAATGTGGGCATAGCTTACACCTATAACGAGCCTTTGATAGGCTACGAATTTGTGTTTGACTGCGCCAAGGCGGCCAAGCAAGCGGGCTTAATAAACGCTCTTGTAACCAACTGTTATATAAACCAAAAGCCGCTTTTGGACATTCTGCCTTATATCGACGCAATGAATATCGACTTAAAGAGCTTTTATAACGATTTTTACAAAAAACTTAAAGGCGATGCCGATACCGTCAAGCGCAACATAGCCTTGGCATACCACAAGTGCCATGTGGAAATAACCACGCTGATAATTCCGGGCGAAAACGACAGCGAAAAGGAAATGGAGGAATTGTCTCAGTGGCTGAGCGGCCTTTCTCCCGACATACCATTGCATATCTCAAGATTTTTCCCGAGATACGGTTATTCACATAAAAGGCCCACCCCCGCACACACAATTTACAGGCTTCGAGATATCGCCAAACAGCGCTTAAAATATGTGTATACGGGGAATTGCTGAAGCTACTCCGTTCGCAGCGCTTCAACAGGATCCAAATCCGCCGCCATTTTGGAGGGAATGAATCCCGCCACAATGCTGAGCGTTAAGCTTATGCCTATCATTAAGACCACATGCCACCATTTGATTGTGGCAAGTCCGGGCACAGAGAACATAGAGAACAAAATAATATTGGTGGGAATGGTAAGCAGCAGCGTTATGATAACGCCAATAATACCCGAAGCCACGCCCAGTATGGCCGATTCGGCGATAAACACGTCCGACACATCTTTTTTCCTGGCTCCCAAGCTTCTCAATACCCCGATTTCTTTTCTTCTTTCAAGGATAGAGGTATAGATTATTATGGCTATCATTATGGAGGACACCACCAATGAGATGGAAGAAAACCCAATCAAAACCCCCGTAACGGTTTGGGTAAACGTATCCACATACCCCATAATCGTGCTTAAGGTATCGGTATATTTTATGGGCTCTTTGCCTGCTGAAGCGGAATTATATCTTTGAATAAAGTTCTCGATTTTTTCTTTGCCTTCAAAAGAATAAGCGTAGAATTTTATTACGCTTGGCGAGTCAAGATCAGCCACGCCCATACTCTTAAGCAATTTTTTGTATTCGTTATTTTTAATGGCTTCGCCCGTAAGTATGTTGACATCGGGGCTTTGTTGTTGAGCCTTTACGGCGGAATGGTTGGCGGCCTTCATCATCATATGCCGAGTTAACGCCGAAGTATACCCTATAGTTCCGCTAATGGAAGCGCTTACGGCGCCGGGCTTGGGACGCACGACGCCCACCACCTTGACGGGCACGCCGTTTTCTTCCACAAATTCAATATCTTTTTTAAGATTTTCATGCTTTCTCCATCTCTGAAAAAGTTCGTCATAATAATAGTAATCGGCGTTGGTGGTAATCCTGTATTCCAAATTCAATAATTCTTCCACCGTAAAAGTGGCTTGGTCAAAGCCTTTATCTCCTTTTAAGGCGTCCATGATCTGTTTATCCGACTTAAGACCGAGCGCAAATAAACTAAAGTCATTGAGCTGATTCTTTTCATCCACCACCAGCACCACTTCGTCATAAGAGTCAGGCCATCTGGATTTTTCGCCCACAAGCTCATACTGTTGTTGGAGCACGTCGCGGTTGTCTATCATTTCGTCCCAAATGGACATTATTTCGGCATAGGATTCCAATTGATCTATAAGTTCGCCTACATCATTGTTACCGAAGATCTCCTTCATTCCGTCTATAAAAGGGCTGACCTTCATATAAGATTCCTCTTGCACATAGTTGCAATACACATTGAAGGTGGTGCCGTAGCCGTATTTGACATACCCCCACGAATCGTCAAAATTTTCATCTATGTACGGCTTGAAAGATTTCAAATCGTTGGGAGAAATGATTTTGGTTATATTTCTTAAAACATTGCCCAGCACTTTTTTTGTATAAATGGTTTCGGTATCGGGATAATCAGGCCTGTCTACCTGCTTTTCGTCCAATAAAGATATAACGGCGTTGACATCCATATTGACTTCTTCTATCCGCAAAGGATACAAAGACAAAGCGTCTTTTTCAATGCTTTCTATGTACACGTTTACGCCCGCCGAAAGAGCCAGCACCATACAAATGCCTATTATTCCTATACTCCCCGCGAAAGCGGTAAGGAAGCTTCTGCCTTTTTTGCTTACAAGGTTATTAAGGCTCAGCGACAAAGCGGTAAGCAAGGACATTGAAATTTTCTTTTTCTTGCCTTTGGTTTTTTCTTCGCTTTTTTCTTCTTTTACGGAATCGTAAGGATTGCTGTCAAAGACCACCTCGCCGTCCTTAAGCTTTACTATTCTTGTGCTGTATTCGTTGGCAAGATGTTCGTTATGCGTAACCATTATGACTAATCTGTCTTTGGCTACCTCTCTCAAAAGATTCATAACCTGAACGCCGGATTCGCTGTCCAACGCTCCGGTTGGCTCATCGGCCAAAATTATTTCGGGATTGTTGACCAAAGCGCGCGCTATGGCCACTCTTTGCATTTGTCCGCCCGACAACTGATTGGGCTTTTTATAAAGCTGGTCTCCCAGCCCTACGGATTCAAGAGCCTTTTTTACCCTCCTTCTTCTTTGGTCCTTTGACATTCCGGCCAGCGTCAAGGATAGCTCCACATTTCTGAAAACGCTTTGATGAGGTATAAGGTTATAGGATTGAAACACAAACCCTATTTTTTTATTGCGATATATATCCCAATCGGCGCTTTTGTATTCTTTTGTGCTTTGTCCGTTTACCAACAAAACGCCTTCGGTACTCTTATCCAATCCCCCTATGATATTAAGCAATGTCGTTTTTCCGCAACCGCTGGGACCCAATATGGACACGAATTCGTTTTTCCTGAATTCGATATTGATGTTCTTTAACGCTTTTACCACATTGTTGCCTACCACATAGTCCTTGCTGATATTTTTTAATTGCAACATATTTTTATTACCCCTTTTGGCAGTTTAACGAAAAATATTTTAACATATTGGCATAAATATTACAAACGATATTAAGACATACATTCATAACCTAAATGATTGAATTTTCAAAAAAATAAATAAATAACAAAAAAAGCGGGGAAAAAGCGCATTCCCCGCCCTTTTACGACCATTTTTTACTAAAAAATTTCAACATTAAATCCTTTGAGGTATTTTAAGGGATTTTACTATTTCGCCGATAAAAATTTTGTGATAATCCTTTAACGGATAGAATTTATCAATATTATCGTCCAAGAAATTCTCTTTGAGAATTTGACCGCAATAAAGCTTTTTGCATATGATAACCAGCTCGGCTTCTTTGTAATACACGGTATCGCAATCAAAAACGGGAGTAAGGCCGGCCGCTTTGGCTTTATCGATATCCCTGCCCGATTTTGAACCCCCTATTTTATGGGGCGCTTTATTGCCGCCAAAGAAATTCAAGGAAAAATAATCCTTTTTTTGCACAAACTCATAAGTATATCTTGTGGGCCGTATATAAACGGTGGCGACATTCTTTTCCCACAATACCCCCAAGCCGCCCCAGCTTGCCGTCATCATATTGTGCGCGTTTTGGTCGCCGCAGGCGATAAGCATCCACTCTTTGCCTATCAATTCAAACGGATTAAACTTAAATTCATTAATATCAAATTCTTTTAACATTATCGTTCACCTCATAATTTTCTTAATAATTTGTTAATAAAATATTATCATTACCGCCCAGGTTAGTCAACACAAACGATATATTAATACAAAATCAAAAAAAGCTTTTACGTGGAATATGCCCTAAATAATCTTTTATAATCTGGGCGGCTTGCCGAATCCATCAAATAAGCCGAACGGGTGGCATTTCTTTTTCTGTTGGCGTTGAGAACGGCTATTATTCTTGAAGCGTCCGATATGCCCATGCCGTGGCCGTAATACAATCCGTCGGGCAATACTATGACATTTTCGCCTTGCAATTCAGGCGTTTGCGGGCTTACGTCGGGATTGCGGAAATATGCCCTGTCGCCTATCAAAATATCCTTGACCTTATACGGCGTTCCTATAGCCATCATCAATCTGTCGAACAGCTGCCAATTCATCAAATACAAGTTATCAAAGGTTTTGTCAAATTTTTCCGCCCTAAACACATTCAAGGCGGCCTTATAATACACAATGGGCATTGCCGTAGCGCATTCGGTGGCGTAGAGCCTTCCGTTTACGAATATATCGGTTATGGCTTGGGAAGGCTTTACGCCGCTTTTCATTCTGAAGCCGCCGTTTGGCGTCCTGTCCCAATACTTTGGATTGGCTTTGGAGTTATGAAAGGTAGCGAAGGAAAGTCTGCTTCTGTTAAGCTCTCTTGCGGCGTTTACCGTTTCTTTCCTGAATCTCAATTCAAACAAGAATTCCTCCAAAGACGAATACGCGTAAGTTTCTTCGCTGTCCCACATGGCGTCGATAACCAGCCTTTCCACGCTCCTTGCGGGAAATTGGGCATAAAGAGAATCCATTGACGGAGGATTGCCGCCTATCAAAATCATATATATTCCTCCCCCCTTCCCAAGGCTTCCTTTATTTGCTCCTCAATGGGCTTGTTTATCCAGTCCTTCCATTCCGCTTGGCTCTTATCCCGCTTTTTTTTGGAATATTCCGACAAAATCGCCTTATCGTCGTCGTTCAAGGCGTTAAACGCCGCCAAGCATTCGGCTTCTTGAGCAGACAAAGGAACATAAGGCTGGTGTCGATAATCCTTTACGCCTTTATTGAAATATTTGCGCGCAAGGTCTTCCTTTAACAGAACGGGGTTGCTGGCATACTGGTTGCTTTCTTCGGTAAAATAAATAAATTCGCCGTTTTCTTCCAGCCATTGGGAATATTCCGCGCAAAAATTTTCTTTGCTTACGATATCTTCTTCTATGTTCAAAAGCTTTTGAGCTAGTTGGCTTTCATTTGGATTATCCGAGCGCAAGCGCTTGAGCAAAAGCTTTATTGTCTTTGGGTCTTTGGAATTAAAAAACGCCCACACCAAATCATTTATGTATCTCCCTTTGGCGTTCCGCTTAAAAATCATTTCATCGACGGCTTCAAGGATGTCTTTATCTTCGTATGTATCTATCAATACGGATATTGCGACGTCCATAACATGCTCATATTGGTTATCTATATCTTCTTCTTTCCCCGTATTTGCCATCCATAAAAGCGTCTCATAAACGCTTTGGTCTTTCATGGACAGGTATTCCCTGCCTCGATAAAAACCTCTTGGGAGTATTATTTGATTGATGATGTCAAGGGCGATGGATTTCTTTTTATCCAAATAACGCGCCAAGCCGAAAACCCTTATCAAGGGCAGCAAAGCGTAAAAAGTAGGGAAGCTTAAATTGTCGTCGTTAATTAATTCTACGGCCTCTTTTCCGTTGCGGTAAAAGGTATGCTCCAAAAATTTTCTGCATTTGTCGTTTCCGTCATTCAATCGAATTTGGTCCAGCTTGCTTAAATCGCCATTTTGCATAAATTCCCCGCAAAAAAACATACTTGATTATCCATAATATACAGTTGCTCCAAAAAATGTTCTTGTTTTTTCTTAAATTTAAGCAATAAAGTAAAAAACATGCTGCAACAATAAAAAAACCGCCTTTATCCAAGCGGTTTGTTTTCAAAAACTACACAAAAAGCCAAAACTTAAAACAACAATTGACAAATTAACCTGAAAATATCGGTATTATCCATCTTTTCGGGCACATCTTGAGCGCCCGGCCCGAAAATAAAGAAAGGAACTTCCCTGTTTGTATGTCCTCCGCCGTTAAAGCAGTCATCGTTTATGGTATCTCTATCCATTTTCTTGGGCAAATCCAGCCTTCCCGTTTCATGGTCGGCGGTTACGATGACGGTAACATGGGGATTGTCTTTGGCGTAATCAAGCGCTGCGCTCACCGCGTCGTCAAAGCCCCAAAACTGCTCAAGCATGTTGTCCATATCGTTGTCGTGGCTGTAAGTATCGATTTTCGCCCCCTCGACCATTAAGAAAAACCCGTCTTCGCACTGCAGCTTATCCAGCGCGTACGAAGTAAGGGCGGCAAGGGTAAATTGTCCTTCGCAGGGTATGTCTTCATCAAATATGGCGTACACCTTTTCTTTTTGGCTTTGCAGCAAATCCTCAAAGCTTGTTACATAGTCCCGTTTGTCGTTTATGATAAGTTGGGCGTAATTTTCAAAATACTCTTTGCCCTGCCCTATCAATAAATCGATACCGTGATTATTTATTTGTTCAAGGGCTATCTCTTTTTGATTTCTTCTTGATTTGTTATGAGCGGTAAAAGCCGCGGGCGTGGCGTCGGTAACGGGCTTAGTGGTAATCACCCCCAATTTTTTACCGTTTTCAACGGCCACATCCCCCAAAGACTTCAGATTTTTGCCGTTTGACCACGCTATACGGCCGTTAAACACTTTTTTGCCGGTAGCGATGGCTGTGGCAGCGGCGGCGCTGTCCGTAGGCCATATAGGCAAAGTGGAGCGGGTTGTTATCGAAGATTTATTCTCGATGGAAGTCATTACCGGCTGACCGAAATAAGAGGCCGCCTCGATATGGTTAAATCCCATTCCGTCGCCTATGAGCAATATCACGCTGTTTGCGCTGTCTTCGGTAAACGCGCCGTAGCTTTGACGATTCAAGCGATATGGAAAAGCCATTAGCAGGCTGACCGCTATGACGGAAAGGACGGCAAGAGAAATAAGGACTATCTTGACAAACTGTTTTTTGGAGATTGTTTTTATCATGACCAACTCCCCCAAGAAAAAAGATTAGCGCTTGCTTATATTTTATTGTATTAAGGAAGAAGTGTCAATAATCGCGTAAAATCCTCAGGCGTTAAGCACCTTGGACAAAAATTCTTTAAGCCTTGGGTGAGCGGGATTTTCAAAAAATTCTTTGGGGTTGTTTTTTTCCAATACTTTGCCTTCGTCCATAAATAAAACCCTTGTTGCTATTTCTTTGGCAAAACCCATTTCGTGGGTTACAATAACCATGGTCATGTCTTCTTCGGCAAGCTGCTTTATCAAATCCAGCACTTCTTTAACCATTTCGGGGTCAAGCGCCGAAGTCGGCTCGTCAAACAGCATAACCTTAGGCTGCATGGCAAGGGCGCGCACAATGGCCACCCTTTGCTTTTGTCCGCCCGAAAGTCTGGCAGGGTATTCCAGCCTTTTATCCAAAAGCCCTATTCTGGCAAGCAAAGCGTCCGCTCTTTCTTCGGCTTCGGCTTTTGACACCCCCAATAGCTTCATGGGCGCGAAAGTAATATTTCTCAGCACCGTAAGGTGAGGAAACAGATTAAAGGATTGGAACACCATGCCCATTTTCTGTCTTACTTTATTGATGTCGCATTTTTTATCGGTAATCAATTGCCCGTCAAACCAGATTTCGCCTTGGGTGGGAGTCTCCAACAAATTGATGCATCTTAAAAATGTGGATTTTCCGCTTCCCGACGGGCCTACGATGACCACCTTTTCGCCTTTGCTCACATGCTCGTCTATACCCTTTAGCACTTCCAAGCTACCGAAGGATATTTTGAGGTTTTTGACATCAATCACCTTGTTTCATTCTCCTTTCCATGATTTTTTGAATTTGCTGAAGTCCGAGAACAAGGATCAAATAAATAATCGCTACAATCAACAAGGGACCGAAAACCTCAAAAGTTCTGCTGGTAACATTTCTGGCGGCCTTAGTCAAATCCACGATGGCCACATATCCCGCCACCGAAGTTTCCTTGATAAGCATTATGAACTCGTTAAAAATCGTGGGCAAAGCGTTTTTTATGCCTTGGGGCAAAACGATTTTTCTCATCGTTTGCCCCCAAGTAAAGCCCAAGCTTCTGCCCGCCTCCATTTGCCCTTTATCCACCGCCTCTATGCCAGCCCGAAGTATTTCGGACATATACGCGCCGGAATTGAGCCCGAAGGTGATAATGGCCACCAGCACGCCTTCCCAGATATTGTTCATGAACTGAAGCACCACAAAATACATTATGAGCAGCTGCAATACCACGGGAGTGCCTCTAATAACGGTTACATACAGATTAGCGATATAATCAAAGATTTTTATGACGATATTGTTTTTGGGCGCGATCCGGAGCAACGCCACTACTGAGCCCAGCAAAAAACCCAGTATGCATGCTCCGACGGCGATACACAGGGTATTCCCCAGCCCCATCAGATATATCTTATATCGTTCTTCTTCTAAAAATATTCTGTAAAAAGTGTCGGCAAGCATTATTCTTCTTCGGCGGGACTTACCGAATGTTCGTTAAACCATTCCACAATCTTGCCTTCTTCAATCAGCTCTTGCAAAATCCAATTGATCGCGTAAAGCAGCTTTTTATTGGCTTTTTTAACGGCGATGCCGTAGCTTTCAGAATCAAGTTGCGCGATTTGATTGGCTTTAAGGTTGAGATTGGGATTGTTGGCCTCTATTTGCAAAGCAGTATGTCTGTCGATAACAACTACTTCGCAGCCGTTGCCGATATCTTGGGCGGCTATAAGCGCGTTGTCGTAGCCTTTAACCGTAGCGCCTTCAAAAAGCCCGCCCTCGGCGCTTTCTTCATCGGCGATGATATCGCCCGTAGTTCCGCTTTGGGTGCCGATAACCTTATTTTTAAGCTGCGCGCCCGATACCATGGAATTTTCGTCCAATGTCAAAGTGCCTTCTTTGTATACCACATATTGAACGGCTTCAAAATACGGAATGGAAAAATCCACCTCTTCTTCTCTGTCAGGCGTAATGGTAAGGCCTGCCAAGCCTATGGCGTTGTCATCGGTCAAAGCCGCGAGAATGGCTTCAAAATTAACATCCTTAACCACTAATTCCATGCCCAGTCTGTCGGCGATGGTTTTCGCTATTTCAATGTCCACGCCCACTATGTCGTTGCCGCTGGGATACTCAAAAGGAGGAAAGCCGCTTTCGGTGTAAACATAAAGTTTTCCCTTTTCATCTTGGTTCTTGCAGCCGGTAAACATAAACAATGAAACCGCAATAATCAAAATCAACAATAAAACTAAAGCTTTTTTCATACTCCTACCTCCCAAAATAACATTTCAATAATAGCATAACTGAAAAGATATTACAACAGTTTTTTTACTCTTTAAGCCTTTATGTGGCTTTGAAGCGCTTAAGAAAAAAGGCGGCGCGGCTTTTTGGGAAAATATCTTACAAAAAACAACTTTTAGGATATTGTAAAAAAGCGGACAATGATTTATAATTAGATTAAATTTTAACGCAAAACAGGGGATAGTATGAAAGAAAAATTTAAGAAATTTATTGCCGAGCACCAAAATATATGGCAGCTGATTAAATTCACCTTAATAAGCTCAATTGCGGGGATAATCGAGATAACGTCGTACTTATTGCTTAACAGCGTTATTCTCAAAGACCTTAACTCTCGGCCTTTTCATTGGTGGATATTCCATTACCAAGGAGGTTCTTCGGGAGGCCAAGGCACGATGATAGCGTTTTTGGTATCCACCACGCTGGCGCAAATAGTGTCTTTCATAACTAACCGCAAAAAGACTTTTAACGCCAACAACAACCTTGCTTTCAGCATAATAGCATACACGATAATGGTAATAACCGTCATATGCCTTCAAACCTACACCGGGCCGCTATTGGTGACACAAATAAGCAAAATAATCAACAACCCCGACATAAGCGGCTTACTGGGCAAATTTATTTGGATGTTCTTAACCTTCATAATAGTGTTTGTAATGAGCAAGTTCGTAATAATGCGAAGGGTGGAACCCAAAGCCAAAGAAAAGAAGGAAGAGGCGGCGGAATAATTTTCTTTTCGCCCTTTCTTCAAAAATACTCCCGCGCGCGCAAAGCGAATATATTTATACATAATCGACACCTAAATATAAACGCGCGCGCGCAAAATTAAGTATATTACTATTAGTATATATGGTATATAGTATAAATACCTACGCAAAGCGAATATTTTCCATGCGCTTATTCCCCCAAAAACTATTTTTGTTTGAAGCGTTTTAGCCTCCGCCAGAAAATTTCAATATTTACAACAACGAGCCGTTATTATATAATTGATTTATATTTAATTTTTTTATTAATTTAAGGAGTCTTTCATGCAATCAACCATGGACAAAAACGCAACCGCTTTGACGGTGGACAAAAATTATATGGAAAAGAAGGAGCTCAGGGCTTTTGCCATAGCGGCGGGCGGACAAGGCGCGGTTTATTCAATTATGAGTTCGTACATTTCAGACTTTTACACCAACATACTTTTGGTGCCCTCGCTTTTTGTGTTCGTATTAATGCTTGCCGCCAGAATATGGGACGCCATAAACGATCCCTTAATGGGTATGATAGCCGACAACACACAAACTAAATACGGCAAAATGAAGCCGTATATCATTTTCACCCCCATTCCCATCGCTATATTGACAATACTGCTGTTCTATGTGCCCGACATAAGCGTTAAAGCAAAAATGGTTTACGCTTCAATTACATATGTGCTTTGGGGAATGATATACACCGTATCCGACGTACCCTTTTGGAGCATAGTAAATCTTGCCACCCCCAACCCCAAAGAAAGAGGCAAAATAATTTCCATAGGCAGAACGGTAAACGGCGTAGGAGCGGCTTTGCCGCAAGCTTTTATGATTGTCGTTCCCATGATAGTGGCTTTGTTTTTGGACAAAGGCGGCATGAATGACGCCCAATACAAATGGTTGCAATACAAACACAGTTATTTCATTACCGCCATTATTATATCCATAGCCGGCATGGCGCTGTTCGCCAGGTTTTTCTTTTACGCCAAAGAAAGGGTGGTCCCCATAAAGAAAGCCAAAGTACCCTTCAAAGAAGTGACCAAAGCCATGAAAAACAACAAGCCGCTTATATTAGTGGTAATTATGGGAGTTCTCAGTTTCCCAAGGTATATGATACAAGCGGGCGCAATACATGTGGCCAGATATTCCTTTACCAATATTCCTATAGGCCAAACCATACTTATATTTGGAGTAACGGTAGCGGCGGGCATGTTCGGCGCCATGGTTTTCTTGCCCAAATTCTTCAAAAAATTTAACTATAAACAAATAATAATCTTTTCGGGCATACTCGGCTTTGTGGTGGACATAATAATGTTTTTTGTGGGATTTAAGTTGCTTGACTCTCCTTATATACTCTATTATCTTTCCCCCTTCTTGATAATTTCGGGCGTGCCGCTGGGCGTATTCAATGTGGTTTCTTTCGCCATGATATCCGACACCATAGATTACATGGAATGGAAAACCAACAACCGATTGGACGGTATCGCCAGCAGCTGCCAAACTTTCATAAACAAGCTGGGCAACGCTTTCGCCACCTCGTTTATCGTGCTGATGTATACTTTGATAAAACTCAACCCCGTGGAATATGTGGAAGGGGCGGTAGCCATTACTTCTTCCATTCAAATAAACATGTTCTCCTTGGTAACCATTTTCCCCGCGGTAGGCTTGTTGCTTTCCATAATCCCCATATTCTTCTATGACTTGGTGGGCGACAAAAAAGACCGCGTAACCGCGGAGCTTAACGCCAGACGAAACGGACAAACCGAATAATATTTGCCTTTAACAACAAAAAAGACAACCCCTTAACGCTAAATTAAGGGGTTTTATTTTGCATTAATTAAAGGCTTTTATTTTTTTATTGGGCGTCTTTGTTTTTTATCGGATTTCTTAAAGGATTGGGGCGCTTGAATAAGATAACAAATTCGGTATACTCGTTTTCCTTGCTGTCTATTTCAATATAAGCGTCCATGCTGTCCAAAATGGATTTGGCTATGGCAAGCCCCAGCCCGAAGCTGTGGGAAGTCCCTTGCGTGCGCGCTTCGTCGGTTCGATAGAATCGGTCGAACAGCTTGGGGATTTTTTCTCTGGGAATGCCGCCGCCGCTGTTTCTTATGCTGAATACCGCTTTCCTTTTTTCATAATACAATTTAACGCTGATATTTCCGTTGGCGGGAGTATATTTGACGGCGTTTTCGGCAAAGATATAAAACAATTTTTTTATGCTTTCGCCGTCCCCTTTTACCATGATATTTTCGGCTATGGCGGTATCGAGCTTAATGCCGTTTTCATAAAACGCCGCTTCCATTTCCAACAAAACGCCCTGCAGAATATCGCTGACATTGACTATGGTTTTAATGAAAGAAGCGTTGAGGTTGTCGGCTTTGGCAAGCTCCAGCATTTCGCTGATAAGCGCGGACATTCTGCTGGATTGCAAAGATATATTCTCAAACCATTTATTATGGAAATCCACGCTTTCGTTTTTATTGGCGTTGATTATGGAAAGACTGGTATCTATTATTGTCAAAGGCGTCTTAAGCTCATGAGAAGCGTTGGCGATAAGTTCTCTCTGTTTAATAAAAGCGTTTTCGATGGGCCTTACCGCCTTGTCCGCCGACACTCTGAATATAAAATAAAGCGAAATAAGCGCGGCGGCGTATACGCCCGCCAAAATAATAAGCAAAGCCCTCAAGCTGTTTTGCTGCAAAGTGTAATCATAAATTATAATTCTGGCGCTGTCAAAGACCTGCTGCTTATTATACGCCAAATACTTATTGCCCACCTTCAGCTTGCCGTTCATTTTAGGGCGTTCAACAATCTCGTCTATTATATAATTTAAGTTATCTTCGGAAAAATGCGCGTCGCCCGAGATATGGCCTATTGTCTTGTCCGGCAAATTGACGAACAAAACAAGGCTGTTGGAATCCAGTCCGTATGTCTGCATAAGGCTGGGCAAAAGAAAATCTCTATTCCTTACCGCGGCAAGATTTTTTTCAATGGATTCTTCAATCTGCACGCTCATTCTGAAAAAAGTCAGCCCGAACACAACGGCAAGGAGTACCAATATCAGTACTCCAAACAAAATCATATTATTTATGATAATCTTTCGCCTTAGTTTTTTAAACATTGTACTCTAATTTATAGCCTGCTCCTCTTACGGTGGAAATTTCCGTTTTTGCCGCCAAAAAGTTCAGCTTTTTCCGCAAAAACGAAATATATACTTCGATATTGTTGTATTCGGCTTCGGAATCATAGCCCCATATTTTTATTATCAATTCATCTTTTGTTA
Source organism: Clostridiales bacterium DTU072 (assembly GCA_001512685.1). GTDB lineage: Bacteria > Bacillota > Clostridia > Christensenellales > DTU072 > DTU072. The sequence continues at coordinate 24,035 of LFSG01000033.1, read as the reverse complement.
CCACAAAATTGGGGCGCTGCAAAAAATATTTTAAGATTTCGCACTCTTTAAGCGAAACCTTTACTTTTTTGGCGCCGCAAAATAATTCGTAAGTGGACAGGTTAAGGCTGATATCCCCAAAGGCTATAGTGTCTTCGTTTATGTTTTCGGTTTTTCTTCTGAGCAGCGCTCTTATTCTGGCAAGCAATTCGGGCGTGGAGAACGGTTTGGCAAGGTAATCGTCGGCGCCGCAATCCAAGCCTTCCACTTTATCGTTAATGGAATCTTTGGCGGTTAGGATAAGCACGGGAGTGTTTACTTGAGCTTCTCTTAAGGATTTAAGCACCTCCAAACCGTCCATTTTGGGAAGCATGAGGTCTAAGATAATAACATCGTAAATGCCGCTTATTCCTTTGTCCAAACCGCTTTCGCCGTCATATACCGCGTCCACCGCATATTTTTCTTTTTTCAAAATATGCGCGAGCGCGTCCGAAAGACGCTTTTCGTCTTCAATAAGTAATATTTTCATAACACCGTCCTAAGCTATATGTTATTGCCGCAATCTTAAATTAACTTTAATTAATCCTTAAACGCCTTAATTATAATGTCGATAATTTTTTCCTGTCCCAGCCTGGCGGCATCCAGCGACAAGTGATAGCTTTCCACTTCTCCCCATTTCTTGGAAGTATAATGGTTGTAATAAGCTTTGCGCTTTCTGTCGATTTTTTGTGCTCTTGAAAGCGCTTCGTCCTCGCTTACGTTATAGCGCTTAGCGATAACCTTGGCGCGGTATTCCAAAGGAGCGTAAATAAAGACATTGAGTATATCTTGTTTTTCAAGGATATAGTCGGCGCACCTGCCTACGAAGATGCAATCACCTTTTTTCGCCAATTCTTTTATGATATCGCTTTGCAAAAAGAAAAGCTGGTCATTGGTGGTCATATTATAGTAGTTGGGAATAACCGAACCGATGGGAGAAGAATTTATGAGCAAGGAGTGAAAGAAGCTAGCCGTCCCTTGTTCGTCTAAAGCTTCTATGTATTCGGCCGATATGCCGCTTTTTTGCGAAGCAAGGGTAATCAGCTCGGTATCATAAACAGGAATGTTCAGCTTTTCCGACAAGATTTTTCCTATCTGTCTTCCTCCGCTTCCGTACTGCCTTCCTATTGTGATGTACTTCATAATAACCTCCTTTTAATAAAAATAGGGATAATACAATTATATTATCCCATATTTTAATAATTAAATCAATGGTAATATTTTTTACCGGCGATTATTGATTGATATTAAAGCCGTATTTTCTGGTGCGGTCTTCATTGTTAACATATACCCTTGCCGAAGCTTCAATCTCGTTTTCAAAGGTAACGCCGGTATTCAGCACAGCGCCCGCCACCGTTCCCGCCAGCACCGAGCCGCCCGTACAGATAATATCTCCGTTGCTTATCAGATAGCTTAAGAAGGTGTGCCCCGTTATTCTTCCCACAAATCCGCCCGCGTTAATCTGAGTGGCCACAACGGACATTTGGATATTGTTAATGGAGCTTACCTCATAGTTGGGCTCTTGAACGGAATTGGTAAAGGTTCCTCCCAAGTCTTGACCAACGAAGCCGCCCACTATCGCTGCCGAGCCGCCTACAACCTTAAGAATAATATATCCGTCGGCGACTACGCCTTGTATGGTTCCGGCGTTGTATACGCAAACCGTTCCAAAGACAGTTTCTTCATAATGAACCTTGTTATATTGGATATTGAATCTGATATCCCTGATGGTGCCCGCGTTATAGTATACAAACGCGTCGGTCAAACCGCTTATTGTGAAGTTTCTGGGACCTGTGTTGCCGTTTTCGATATACTCTTGAGGCGTCATGGCGGCATTTATGGAGCCGGTAAACTTAGCGCCCACGCCGATTGTTTTGAATTCCTTGCCGGTGAAGTCAAGATTGCTCTTTATTCTGTAGTTGGCGTACAGGAAGTCGTTGATATAAGCGAATTCTTCCTCGTTATTTATTAAGAAAGGACTGTTAAGGGTGCCTTTGCCTTGCAAGGGATATACGCCGTCAAGTATTTCGTCAATTTCTTTCTCGCTGTCAGATTCAAACTTCAAAGTATTGCCTCTGAATTGTTCGAAGGTTTGCAGATAAGTTTCATTAAACACGGTATTGGGAGAATATCCCGCCAAATTATCATAGCTTTGGCCGTGGGCGTAAGTATTGCCCTTAAGAGCGTAATAATCGGATATGTTATTTATTCCGGCCGCCCTTCCCACAATGGCTCCCACCGAGCCCGTGTTGCTGTAATTGCCTTCCACTCTGCCCAGGCTGAATACCTTTCTCATATCCACTCTGTCAATAAAGCCCGCTGTTCCACCAATATTCAAGGCATTGGCGCTTAAGGTCTTAACATTGGCAAGAGCGAGTATGTCAACGATAGAGGTCTTTCCCTCAATGGTGCCTTTGCCTTCGGCATAGCCCACGATACCGCCCAAATTCAACAAAGCGTTGGGCGCGGACGCCGTTATGTTGCCCAAAGCATATATCATTACTATGTTAGCCTTAGGTTGCAGTATGGCGGCCAAAGCGCCAACATAAGCGTTTCCTCCGCCCTCATATGTCATATTGATATTCAGGTCGCGGATATCCACATTTCTTATGGAGCCTGCCACCCTGCCGAACATGCCCGCGATATTGTCATTGGTGTCGATAACCAATTTATTGATAGCGTGTCTGCCCTCGCTGCTCATTCCGTCATAGCTGCCCGTAAACACCTTATGAGCGGCTATTGTGTTAAAGGGTTTGGTCAGCGTGATGTCGGCGATTTGCACATAATGCGCCCAAACATATTTATCGATGAAGCTTAAAGCCTCTTCGCTATTCACCAAGAAGGGATCGGCTCCCGTTCCGATACCGTATTCCATACCCAGTTCTCTTATTCTTCTTATGGCCAGATTTCTGATTTCTTTATTGGAATTCGAGGTGTCGGCTATGGTTATCCTGCCTATGTTGGAATTAATGAAGGCGTTGAACAGCAAGCCCTCTAAGCCGTTTGAAACGGTGGAGGCAACGGACGGGTCAACAAAGCCTGCTCCGCCGTTATTTTCAATGGCGTCATTGACGAACAGGTTGCCGTAGAGATATTTATTGAACATGAACTCTCCCCACACGGAAGAAATCTTGCCCGCCAAAACGCCCGCGTTCAACGCCGAGGTATCCACATTGTAAATTTCAACAGCTCCTATGGCATGGGCGTAAAGCATTTTGGTTTGGTCCATAAGCCCGATAAGACCGCCTATGTTTCCGCTGAAGACTTTGCCTTTATTGGAGATGGCCACATCGGTATAATTCTTGTTCAAAGCTGCCAAACCGTAAGCGTATCCAACCAAGCCGCCCACATTGCCGTTGTCGCTTGCTATATACATTTCGCCTATGGCGTAACAATTGGTAATTTCGGCGCCGCCGAAGACGCTGCCCGCGAGGAAGCCCGCGTTCTGAGCTTGGGAAATATTGAGCAAGGACAATTTTATGCCGAGATTCATTATCTTGCCGCCGTTTACGCTTTCAAATATTCCGAAATTGCCTTGAGCGTTTATTATGTCTTCGGCAAAGATTTCAAATTGATTGCCGTTATATATTCCCGTAAATTCTCCGTATATCGGGGCGTATCCGTCCGCTATTTCCACATTATTCATTTGCAGATAATAAGCTTGGCTTCTGTTCTCTCCCAAGAAGTTATATTTGGCGTCGGGATCGTTGTAGATATTGATATAGCCGATATCCTCGCTGTTGTAAATCCTGTAAGGCGACTGAGCCGTTCCTTCTCCATCGAAATAAAGGATTAGCTCTTTGCTTCCCACGGGGTTATGAATCTTATAGTTGGGATCGGCGGGGTTGTCGTTGGCTATCAATACCTCAAGATCATATTCGCCCAATTCGACGGGAGCTTGAGTGGAATTATTATAAGCCTTATATATGGGATAATGGGACTCTCCCGTATAAAGCACGGTAAACCGCAATTGACTTACGCATCTGTCGCCGCCGCTTACTTCAACGGGCAAGATATTGCCGTTTTGCTTAACTTGCGTGAGGTTGTAATAATCAATTCTTATTTCTTTGGTGAAATAAGCTTTTATTTTATAATTCTCATCGAATATATCGAAGCTGAAAGAGGTTTGTTGACGGGAATAGAATTTTTCGATATATCGGTCTCCCTGAGTATTAAGCTCAACGCCGTAATATTCCGCTCTCTTATAGATATAACCGTAGCCTTTTTGAGGGTCATAAACGTTTTCGTCAATGGTAACGGTAACCGTAGAGCCTCTCTTTGCCGTCGTGGCGGCCTGCCCGTTGACCATGACCGTTATTTGAGCCATATCGTCAGCTTGAACGGCGGGAAGATGCTGCACATTCATTCCGTCCATATACCCTTTGAGCCATTGTTGGATATCAATGATATAATCATTGGTGTCCACTTTTATGGTATATTCGCCGTCTTGGTCGGAATCCAAAGCTTTTACCCAAAGATTTTTGCCTTGATAATTGGCGGGATTGGCATATTCGTCCTTAATATAGAATTCTTTGCCCGCGCCCGACACAATCTTAAATTCATAAGTCCTCACGGCGTCGGCATTATGAGGTATTCTCAGCGTAGGCTTATATCCGTTGGGATTATAAGCGTTATTCTCTATGCCGCTGGTAGACCATTCGGTAGTAACCTCGTATCCCTCGGCGTTAATGAATGTGTATCTGCTGTAAATGGTGGCTCCGCTTATGGGATAAGCTTCTTGGAATACGTTGTTGCCGTATTGGTCTTTTATAAACCAGCCTACATCAAAAGTAATGACGGGCTGAGCGATAAACCATTTATGGAGGTCGTGCGCGTTAGCCGTCCATTTATCGGACTTAGTTCCCACGATATTCAGCTTCATGTAAGGCGTGCTCTTATCTATCATCAAATTGCCTTCGTTGTCGCTGATGGGCACAACCAACGAATTGCCCGAGCCCGAAACTATCCTTACCGAGTAATTTCTATTTTGGTCTTCCTTAAGAAGCATATACGACACATTGTTGCTGCTTGTTACGGCTTTGTTATAAATTTCCACGCCGCGGTATTTCCAGCCTTCTTCCATTGTGTCGGAATCTTTATAAATAGGATTGCCGCTGTCGTCTTTTTCATCGGTATACATTAAAGACGCGCCGCTGGGCCCCACGCCCGATTTAAGCATAACCATGATATATGTGGAAGTCCATTGACCGGGGTTATATGCTTGGCCCTTGACCCAGGTTTGTTCATAATTCAATTTACCGCCCGAATAAACGAGGTCTTCTTCATTGACTTTGACAAAGCTGTAATTGACACTGAGCGGTTGTTTGTCTATCTTGACGGTGCCAAATTCGTATGTGGCGCTCAAACCCGCCATGCTGGTAACTCTGAAATAATATTGTACGGGCGGATTGGTGGTGCTCTGTCTTTCCAGCGTAGCCTGTTCGGTCAAAGCGTTGTTCAAAATGCCGATGGTGGCGTTTCCGTTGCCCCACGAAGTCGGATCGTCTTTATTTGTGGTTACTTCAATTATAGAGCCGCTCTTTCCTCTTGTAACATTTAAAGTGAATCTTACGCTTTCTTTGGTCCAAGTGCCCGCGGTGTATTCGCTGCTTCCCGCTCTTGCCATTACGCTGATTGTGGGATTGACCTTATCTATCTTAATCCAGCCGAAATCGCTGCATACCGTGGACAGACCCGCTCCGCTTATTACTCGGAATTCATATATCAAGGTATCGGTGTTTTCGCTGAATACCTTCAAGGTATTCTTGCGGGTAATGCCCGTAAGAGGCTCAACCGTACCATTGTAAAGCGCCTCGCTGCCGGTAATATCTATCCATTGGCTCCAAGGCGAGTTTTCGCTTATTTTGGTCCTCAGTTGCAGCGTTTGTCCGCTGATTCCCACCGTAGTGCTGAAATTGACGCTGACATTATGATATGTCCAATTATTATCATAGACCTTATTGTTGCTTGTGGCAGTGATGCCGAAATTGCCGTCTTGGTCTACAAATTCAGGCTGCAGCTTATCGATGAGAGGACGAATGGGGCCGTATATTCCGCCGTCTTTTCCGGTAACTTTACCGCCCACGATATTGCCATAGTTAAGACCTTTTGCGCCGTTGCCTATTCTATCCTCAAACTCAATGTAATAATTGTAATAGCCGTCCATTACGAACTGATATCTTCCGCCCACTTTGGTCAATTGCACAATTTCAAGCACGGTTTGAGCGCTGTTGACATCTCTTTTGACCATTACCACGGATTTTGAGGTGTTTTCCAACACGCCCGAGCCGTATTGGTTGTCATTCACTTCAAAAGTAACCGTAATATCGTCAGCCGTCCAAGCGTCTATGGGAGAGCTGTATACGATATTGGATATGGTGGGAGGCGTCTGGTCAATCTTAACCGTGGCGGCATTGACATCGGTTTGCATGGAGGGCACGGCTATTCTGGACGGCGCTCCGGGGCTGGTGCTGGCGTTAGCCTCGCTTATTCCGTTCCATACCTCGAAGAAATAAGACCTGTTTTGATTTTCAGTCAATACCATTCGATAGTTGGCCATGCGATTGTTATGTCCAAGGAATTGGAAGACGCTGCCGTCGGCGGGGTTGGTCCATGTATTGCCCGAGCCCATCATGGCGGTAATATCATATATGGTTTGCTTATTGTCGGGAGAATACAGCAGCCTGTACTTTTCAGTGCCTTTTTGGAAGGTATAATTATTGTAAGCAAAGCTGCTCAGCCCGAACTGCAAACTTATATTAATTACTATGTTTTTATCTATATAAGATACTCCGCCGGGCTGGCTGGGATCGATATTATATATACCACCCTCCGCCGTCATAGCGCTAAGGGATATGGATACCGGCTCTCTGTCAATTAACGGTCTGATGGTATATTGCCCTATGTTGCCCGCAAGGTCGGCGTATCTTAAAGTATATTCAATATAGCTGTCCAAAGTGAAAATATAGAAGCCGTTATTGTGGGAGTCCAAATTCTCGGTGGCTTGCCAATCCACAATATAGTCTATGCCGTCTTTTTGATAAGACAATTTTACTTGGTTTTTGTCTATGCCGGCGCCGATAAGCCCGTCATAAACATAGAGCTTGGCTGTTACCGAAGCGTTGGTCCAATTGCCTTCGTCCAACGGATTGTTGATATCGGGGATAACGCCCACGGCTTCTTGCCCGTCGTCTCTTATATACTCAATTTGATTTACCATAAGAGAGGGCGATTTCATATCCACGAACACCGTCCCGAATTCCAAATGCGCTCTTTTGCCCGCGCCCGTTACGATAAGGAAGTCGAACCCTGCATGTTCTTCGGGGTTTTCCATGGTCCCCACATTGGGCAAGGGATAGCCGTTGAGGATAGCGCCCTGCGGAACTTGATACAGCAATACCCAAGGCTGAGAGGTAAGGTTAATCAAGGTATGCCCGGGCTCGCTTTCCACGCTGTATCTCACCGCCTGAAAATCGTTTACGCTTCGCTTCATATAATACACTTGAGCGCCCGATTTTATTGACTTATTGGCTTCCGAAGACAATGTTATGGTAACCGATTGATTGGTGGGCGTGGCGGGATAATATACTCCGCCGCTGTAATAGCCTTTCAAGCTGTTGTAAGTGCCCGCGCTGGCAAGAATCATGGGCTGCAAAGTATCGATATTGGGGGCGTGCGTAAGATAACGGTCTCTGTTCGCTCCCGAAATGTTGGCCCAATTGCCCACATTGTCTTCAATGGTTATTTCATATTGTTCGGAAGGCAAGCGATTAACGCTCTGCCAATGCGTTTTATCGCTGTTTACGGGCTGCATGGGCACTTGAATTTCAGTATTCCTTACCTTGACATTAACGGATTTTATTCCCGAGCCCTCCAGCGTATAGCCCGAAGTGGGAATATCGGTAGCGTATACATGCAAATTCACTTGAGAGGGCGACCAACCGTTTTTCTGAACAACCTGGCCGCTTTCATCGGTAAATTCAAATTTAATTATTTCGGGAAGGTTGGCGTCAATGGCAAAATAGTAATAATATGTCGTTACGATGTCGATCTGTTCACTACATTTATTTTTGGTAATCGGAGTGCCGTCCAATTTTTGAGCGCCGCTGGTTGCCTTCAAGAAAAGGGCGGCGTTAAAGCTGTGATTGGTTTGAATCGTTATGGTTACATATTCGCTTGTCAGCGTGTTGCCTTCAATCGTTCCTATATCGGAGTTGGCGGTCTGCCATACGATGCTTGGGGAGTCGGGACTAGGAGGAGGCCCCTCTCTTTGAGGGTTAGGGTCAAAACCCCACGCTATGGTGGCTCCGCTGATTCCGAAAGTTTTCCTCAGCTTAATTTCTATGGGATTTCTTACCCAAAGGGGATTATAATTATGTTGTAACTGATATAAGTTATAAGGCTTAACTTCGTTGCCTTTTTCCAATACGGACACAATTTCAATAGTGGGCTCCGTATCGTCTATTTTGGGTTTTTTGGTGTAAGTGGCAGTATTGCCCGCTCTGTCCTTTACCGTAAAAGTATAAGTGGGAACTTGAATTTCCGCTTGGGGATCGTAAAAGACCTTATTCTGATTGCTAAACCGCACCTCAAATATTGTCATTGTATAGTTGCTTCCGAATTTCCACACACATGAGTTGCCCAAATCCCAATTAAATTCAATCTCTCTGGCTTCAAGCCCCATATCCACGGTATAAGAAACGCAGGGGACTTTTAATGAATCGGGGTCGGAGGGATTAAACAATCCCGATCCGTTTATGCCGTTGGTTCTGGAACCGCCTACCGAAATGCCGTCATTAACTATGAATTCTCCAAAAAACTCTTCGGCGATATATTTGCTGCCCGGTCCCATTAATTCATCTTCGGACACGGAGACGCCACTTCCATTTGTGTATTTGTTAGTCAAGAGCTGAGGCGCCGTCCTGTCAATGCGCGTTCTGGCGCCGTTGCTGGAGAAAGTAAAAACGCCGCCCGAAAGGCTGAGTGTGGGGGTATTGGCGACTTGACCTTCAATCCCGTACCACGGAGAAACCTCTCCGGCGTTGCTTACCAATCTGAAATGATAATACTCTTCGCCTTCGTAAGTTACTTTTCTGGATATGTCTTTGTATTCCTTTTCCTTGTTAGGGCCATAAAAATCGTCATCGAGATTTTTACTTGCGGGGTAGCTGACAATATTCTCCACAATGGACGTGGCAATGGTTTGCCCGTCGGCGCCGGAAAGATATGTTCGCCTGATATCCACTCTGCCTCCGCTTTTGCCGAACCAAACAGACGCCGTAACATTTTGAGAGTCCACGCTTGCCCAATCATTTAAGCTTAGGGCTATGGCATGCGGCATTTCGCTGTCTTTGAGCGGATAAATTTTAATTGTGTTCTGATTGCCCGCCACATCGGTTAACTTAATTGAGTATTCGGGCTCCTGTATGGTATTTTTGGTAATGATTTCAGCAAAATTAAACACATAGTTTTTCACGCCGGCGGAAGCCTTTTTTGTTTGTCCGTTCAACTCGATTTCCTTAAGGCCGCTTTCGGAATCCGAGCATGAAATGTTTACGGTAATATTAGTGTAAGAATAGACTAAGGACGCGTCAATGGCGGTAGACTCGCCCTTTCTGTAACCGATTAAATCGGGCGTTTCCATTATGGGAGGCGTAGTATCGATATTGGGCGTGGCCGTTGCCGATGTTTGACACACATTGCCCGCGTTGTCGTAAACCTTTACCTCATAAGTAATTCTGCCGTTGGAGGCCAGCATGTCGTAATAATGGGTACAGCTTCGCCCGTCCAAGCTTCCTGAAGAAACGACAGTGGCTTTTTTACTGATGCCGGGAGCGGTAATGGTAACCTCTTTCACTCCGCTGCCGCCGGTATCCGATGCCGTAATATATAATCGAACATTTCCGTTTGTCCAAGCGGTACTATAATAAACGGATACCGTAGGTTTATCCGTATCTATATTGGTTACTTTTATATCTTTGAAAGACTTTTCCCAACCCACCGCATCTTTAACCGAAGCCGAATAAGTGCCGTTTTCGTAAATCACCTTGCTTCGCGTAACCACTCCCGTTTCGGCGGGACTTATAGAATATGTGGTGCCCGCTATCACAAATTCCTTTATTCCCGACAGAGTATCTTGCGCCGAGCCGGTCAACGTAATGGGTTTGTTGGTCCATGTGCTGCTGCTTATGGGCACGCCGTCCACCGTCATGGCAAGCTCTGACTTTATTACGGGGTAGGAATCGTCGATTTTATCTATCGTAAAACTTTTGGTGGTCTTGTTGCCTAAATAATCCGCAGCCTCCACAATTAAATTACTGGACCCGGAATTGGATATCGTAGTCTCAATATTTGTAACATCTCTGCCTTTATGCGGCGAATCATATTCATGACTCTTTATGGCTTTTCCGTTAACCTTTATCGTATTGGGATTAACGCCCGCCAAGTTATCCGTAATTTTGATTGTAACTTTTTTTTCTTTACTCCATTTCGTTTCGTAGGTTGGATTCTGCACGGTAGGCGCGGTGTTGTCCGTCTTGACGGAAACAATGGCGTAGGGCTTTATATAGGTATCGGTTTTGCATTCCACCGAAAGATTCTTTCCGTCATCGGCGGAAAACTCAAAATTGATGGTGAAACTGGTGTCGGAGCTATTAGACTGATAGGATGGAGTCCTCTCCTCGGAAGAGGAGCTTTTCCACCCCGTAGACGGACTCCACGTCTTTTTATCATCAATGCCGCCTGGGCCCTGCATTTTCATATAACACTCTTTGCTGTCAGAATGATAAGGCGACTTATATTCGCAAAACATTTTAATTGTAAGCGCGCCGTTACGGTACAAATAGGCCGCGGTACCGGTAAAGGTCAATTGAGGACGATAATATTGTCTTGTACAAGCGCCGCCGCAATATAGGCGATATTCATTATTGGCGGAGTCGGTCAGACTTATAGTAACCGATCCGTCGCCTTTTGATATGGCTGAAATTGTGGCATTTTTGCCTTTAGAGTATGTAGCGGCCTGCGCTGGTTCTTTTTCCTCTAAGACAAAAATATTAGTAGCCGCAAATAGCAATGCTGCCACGATCATAAACAAAACCAAAGTTATGACAACAAAAGTATTTTTATTCTTCTTCATGGTGTCTTGATGTATTTGATACTTTTTCATAATACACCCCTTCAAGACTGTCTTTGTCAGATAGGACGCTTAAATCAAAACAGACTACACTTCTATCCAATATCATTATAATACAATACCCTTATTGATGCAAGGGTAAATAAAAAATATTTTATATAAAGATATATTATGAGAATATTTGGCAAAATCCATAGCGGAATTTTACCATTAAGCGGTAAATATAATCAAATATTCTTTGTCGTTTTTTACTGTTTTTTGCCAACCCAAGGTTCAAAAACGCTTAAGAAAGCGAAAAAATTACAAAGCAAAATCCAATTTTTCCGATAAAAAAATAAAATCCTCCAACGACAAAACCTCCCCTCTTATCCTTTCGTCGAACCCGCAATCGATTAATTCTTTCCTCAGCCTGTCTTTGGAAATGTTTGTGGCGGCGGCGAGATTGTTGATTAAAGTTTTTCTTCTCATGGAGAAGGCGATTTTTATTAAGCGCAATATTTTGGGAATGTTTTTATCGGCGTATTTGTTATGCATATCTATGCGCGCCACGGCGGAATCCACTTTGGGCGACGGGAAAAAAGCGCGCCTGTCCACCGTTCGCGTTATTACGACATCCCCGCGCAGCTTAAGAGAAGGCGTTATGGCTCCGTATTCGGGAGTGTTTTCTTTGGCGCACAGCCTTGCCGCCACTTCTTTTTGCACCATGAAAGTAAGGCTTTCGATATCAAACTCATGGCTTTCCACAAAGCGCATAATAAGCGGAGTGGTGATATAATAAGGCAGATTGGCCACCACCTTAAATTTTTTGCCCGCTATATCCGCAATCTCTTTATTGCTAAGCTTCATGACATCCTTAAACACTACTTGACAATTGCTTATTCCGAATAAAACGGCGTCAAGAACGGGCATTAACTTTTTATCGATTTCAAAGGCTATCACCCTGCGGGCTTTGGCGCACAAGGCTTTTGTCAGCGTGCCCGCTCCCGCTCCTATTTCCACAACGGTATCGCCGTCCGTAATTCCGGCGTCGTTTACGATGCTTTCAAGCAAATTGGCGTCAAAAATAAAATTTTGCCCCAAAGCTTTATTGAAGACGAATTTATTTTGAATAAGAATATCTTTAATAAATCTATTATTTGATTCCATAATTTACTTTCCGCAAATTTCCATATATTGTCAGAGATTAACCCGCCGCATATGTATTATACTGTTAACAGCGCAAAAGACAAAGCAAAGCAAAAGAGCAAAAGACAAAATCTTAAAAATACCAAAGACAAGATGACGATACACAAAAGACAAAATCAAATCTCCGCGAATACAGCGGAGACTTTTTTATTTGGCGTATTTTCTTATCCTCAGCTCAACTCCCAGCTTGCGGGCAATTTTCTTGGCTTTTTCGATTTCCTCTTGACCGATATAATCCACCACCGAAAGCACGGTTTTTATGCCTTGGTTTTTGCAAGACTGAGCAAACCGCAGCATGGAATAAAAGCCTTCCACGCCGAAAGAGCAATGGCAAATGCTTTGATATTTTTCGGCGTCGGAAGCGTTCAAAGATATGCTTACGATATCGATTAAGCCTTTTATTTCTTTGGCGGCATCCCTTTGGAGCAAGATTAAATCGGCTTGTCCGTTGGTATTCAGCCGGGTCTTTTTGCCTTTACTTTTAAGATATTCAGCCACTTCCAATATCACATCAAACCGAAACAACGGCTCTCCGAATCCGCAAAAAACAAACTCGTCATATGAAAGAAAAGGCTCAAGCTGTTTTATGACCTCTGAAGCGGAAGGCTCTTTGTCCAGCCACAAATAATAATCATAAAAAGTTTCCCTGCCGTTTCTTATGCAAAAATCGCAGCGGTTGGAGCAGCGGTTGGTCAAATTGATATATGCTTTTTGGTTAAGCGTATAAACCACGGTATTATTTTTCATCATAAATCCTTCTATTTTATCTTTTTGAAAAGCGTTTTGGCGTTTTTCGTGGTAATTTCCTCAATCTTTTGCAAAGGCAATCCCGTAAACGAAGCCGCTTTTTCCGCCACCAAATTGATATATTTGGGGTAATTGAGCTTGCCTCTGTGCGGTACGGGAGTCATATAAGGGCAATCGGTTTCCAAAAGAAGCCTGTCCAAAGGCGTGGCTTTGACCACATTGGGCTTATTCACGGCATTTTTGAATGTTATGGCGCCGCCGAAAGAAAAATACAAATCCAACTTGTCGAATTCTCTCAACATTTCCACGCTGCCGCCATAACAATGCAGCGCCCCGCCGAAAGCCAGCTTTTGCTTATTCTCGATTAAAAGGTTCAGCATAAGCTGATAAGCGTCCCGCAAATGAATTATGACGGGGAGCTTCAGCGAATGCGCCAGCTCAAGCTGTTCCAAAAATACCTTTTGCTGAATGTCCCGCGGAGAATGGTCGTAATAAAAATCCAAGCCTATTTCCCCTATGGCCACTATTTTATTGTTTGCGCTTGCGGAGCTGAAATAATCATACGCGCCTTTATCTGCGGTTTTAGCATCATGAGGATGAATTCCCACGGCGGCGTAAACATTGTCATATTTTTGAGCCAAATCATAAGAATCCTTGCTTGAGGCATAATCGTAACCCACATTTATCAAAGCTTCCAGATTATCCTCCTTCATGGAGCCGATAATGTCATGGGCTTGAGCGAAAAGCCTGGGATCGTTAAGATGCGCATGCGTGTCTATCAACATTTTTACCTTACCAAGCTTCCCGACGGCAAAAGGCTTTCGGGCTTGATTATGACAATGTTCCCCGATTCGTCCTCTCCGCAAAGTATCATGCCTTGGCTTTCCACTCCGCAAAACTTTATGGGCGCGAGGTTGGCCACAACTATTACCTGTTTGCCGACCAAGTCTTCGCAAGCGTAGGACGAAGCTATTCCGCTGACGATTGTTCTTTGCTCTTCTCCCATTTTTACGGTAAGCTTAAGCAGCTTTTGGCTTCTCTTAATCTTTTCGCAAGCCGTTACTTCCCCCACTCTCAAATCCAGCTTGGCAAAATCCTCATATTGTATGACGGGCTTGACTTCCTTTTCGGGCTCTTCTTTTTGCGCGCCGTTAATACCATTTTCCTTAGCAAGCTCTTGTTCGGCTATTTTGTCCATTTCGACAAGCTCCTTGTCTATATTGATTCTGGGAAATAAGGGCTGAGACTTAATTATCCTTTCCCCGCCTTTAAGCAATCCAAACTTGGTGTTGCCCTCAAAGGTTTTGACTTCGCCAATTCCGATATCCTGCAATATGCGGCTTCCTGTTTGAGGCAAATACGGCAAAAGAAGCGTCCCCGCTATTCTCAAGCATTCAATGAGATTATAAAGCACGGCGCCCAATCGGCCGTAGTTTTGCTTATCCCTTGCCAATATCCAAGGCGTGGTTTCATCGATATATTTATTGGCGCGGTTAATCAAGTTCCATATTTCGCTCAAAGCTTCGGGTATAAGCAGATTGTCGTTAAGGTCAACAACTTTTTCATAAAGGGCGTTTGCCATATCCTTAAGCTCTTTGTCAATGTCCTCTTCAATCGAAGGCTGAGGCAGTATGCCGTCAAAATACTGATTTACCATGGCGGTGGAACGGCTTAAAAGATTGCCCAAGCTGTTGCACAAATCGGCGTTTATCCTGGACAAAAAGGCGTAATTGGTAAAAGCGCCGTCTTGACCGAAAGGAATTTCCCTTAACAGATAATACCTTACCGAATCCACCTTGTAGCGATTGGACAAAATAACGGGATCTATGATATTGCCTTTGCTTTTGCTGATTTTATCGTTGCCGAAAAGCAGCCAGCCGTGGCCGTACACCTTTTTGGGCAAAGGAATATCCAAAGCCATGAGCAAGGCGGGCCAAATAATGGAATGGAATCTGATTATTTCTTTGCCCATCATATGCACGTCGGCGGGCCAGAATTTCTTGAACAGGCTGTCGTCGTCGCCCATATAGCCGAGGGCGGTAATATAATTGGTAAGGGCGTCTATCCAAACATATATAATATGCTCTTCGTCAAAGGGCACTTTGACTCCCCACTTAAACGAAGTCCTTGACACCGCGAGGTCTTGCAGTCCCACTTTCAAGAAATTATTTATCATTTCCTTTCTTCTTGATTTTGGCTGCAAAAATTCGGGATTGTTTTCGATAAGGTCAATCAATCTGTCCTGATATTTGCTCAGCCTGAAGAAATAACTGCTTTCTTTGGTCAATTCCACTTCCCTGCCGCAATCGGGGCATTTGCCGTCAACCAATTGGGTTTTGGTCCAAAAAGATTCGCAGGGGGTGCAATACCAGCCCTCGTATTCGCTTTTGTAAATATCGCCCTTGTCGTACAGTATCTTAAAAATTTTCCGCACGGCTTTTTCGTGATAATCGTCGGTGGTTCTTATGAATTTATCGTAAGAAATGCCGAGAAGATCCCAAATCTTCTTGAGCGAATCCACCTGCTTGTCCACATACTCTTTAACATCAACGCCTTGGCTTAAAGCCGCTTTTTCTATCTTTTGCCCGTGTTCGTCGGTGCCGGTAAGATAGAAAACATCGTATCCCTGCATTCGCTTGAACCTTGCCAGCGCGTCGCACACCACGGTAGTGTAGCAAGTGCCCAAATGCCATTTGCCGCTGGGATAGTATATGGGCGTAGTGATGTAAAATTTGGGATTCATATGTCCAGCCTCCTGATAGGGATTATTTCTTATAGAATTTTATTATATACTTTTCATCCCCAAAAGTAAATTAAATTCGCCTTTAAATGCCAATTCTTGCTTACGAGATAAAAGTATAAATTACGGCCAAGTGGCAAAGATTATTTTTGAACTCCTTCGCGCGGACATTAATATAATGCAGTGTAAGGGATATGGGTTTATCCTTTGCGTTATTGAAAGATTTCGTTGCGTAAGGATAAAATTATGGACGGATTGAAAGGAAATTATGATAAAGCGCGGTGATTTATATTATGCCGATTTAAGTCCCGTAGTGGGAAGCGAACAAGGAGGCGTGCGGCCGGTTTTGATAGTGCAGAACGATATAGGAAACAAATATTCTCCCACCATAATCGCAGCCGCAATAACATCACAAATAAACAAGGCAAAACTGCCCACACATATTGAATTAGACACTACTTGCGGATTACTTAAAGATTCGGTGGTCTTAACCGAACAGCTGCGCACGCTGGATAAAAAAAGACTGATGGACAAAATAGGGAGCGTGGACGAATCGGTCATGCAAAAGGTAAATAACGCCTTGCTTATAAGCTTGGGCTTTTTCAATTGACGGTTACATCGCCTTCGGCTATGGTATATTCTTGACCGAGAGCGCTTTGCAGTATCAAAAAACCGTTTTTGTCCAAACCCTTAACCCGTCCTTCCACAACGCCGTTTTTTCGGCTGACGGTCACCTTTTTGCCCACAATGTTCAAAAGGCGGTCGTATTCTTTCCTCACAATCTCAAAATCCACGGTTGAAAGTTTATAATATTCGCTGATTATGCGGGCGATAAGCGACGCCCTTGTTACGCCTTTATGCGCGCCTTGAGCGTAAAAGGAAGTGGCTGAATCCCCCAAAGCGCTTATGTCATTCCAAAGGTTAATCCCCGCGCTTATTACCGTTTTATGGACACAAGAAGAGCAAAGAATGCCGCATATCTTTTTGCCCTTAACCAATATGTCGTTGGGCCATTTGACGCTGACGCCTTCCATATATCCGCTTAAAACCGTAGCTATGGCTACAGAAATTACAGGCACCGCGGCAAGGGCGTTTTCCTTTTTATCGGCCAACGCCAAGCTGAAATAGCATCCGCCTTTATTTGATATAAACCGCCTGTTTAATCTTCCCACCCCGTTTTTCTGCCTTATTGCCACAAAAAGCGTATCCTTAGATACATTTTTTTGTTTGGCATATAAATGGGAGGACATGTTTCTTATTAGTTCCACGCTTAAATCCAAGCTTTGCTTGCTCAGCTCTTCCCTTAAGGTTTTCAGATTTATAAAATCCTTATTCTTGAATATCCGAAAAAACTTCATTTATCACCTTGATTATTGTGGAGCCATCAAACCCCTTGCCGTAAAGATATCTGTAAAGTTTATCTTTGGAGGCTTTTTCCTTTTTTGACTCAACATATTTTCGCCCCAGCCTTAAAGCGGTTTGCATCTCAATTTCCTCATTTTCCGTCAAATAAGCGTCTATGACTTCCTCATCCACGCCCAAACCCAGCAGCTGATATTTTATCATTTTCAGCCCTTTATTCTTTTTGTAATTGTCTATGTAGGCTTGGGCGAACTGATTGTCGTCCAGCAATTTATACTCAAGCGCTTTTTCTATGGCGTAATTAACGGCGTTTGAGCCATAGCCTTTTTCTTTAAGCTTTCGTTTGGCCTGAAGAATGCTTTTTTGGCGGCCGCCCAAGTAATTGAAAAGATATTGTTTGGCAAGAAGTTTGTCGCTTTCTTCTTTATATTCAAAGAAGATTTTTTCATTCAAATCCATATCTTTTTTTATGCCGTATCTATACACGATTTCGGGCGAAAAAACAAATTCTTTGCCGCCGTCAATTATTACTTTGGCGCCGCTTTTAGCCATTTTAATTTCGGTTATTTTCATAACACGATTATAACAAAGTTTAAGCGGCGATTCAACTTTGAAAGCGCTAATGTTCTTTATGTAGGTTTACAATACATTTATTACAAAGTTGGTAAAATGATAAAATTAGATTAGGTATAATAGAAATTGATAAGGTGAATCCGCTTCCCTCCCCCGAGGGGGAGGGAAAAATTGCAAAAAAAATGGTGAGTTTTCATTCCATTTATTGTATAGTTTAAGTTGAAGAAAAAACAAAACATACAAGGAGGAAAACCCACCATGGCAAGTATAACACAGGATTTGAGGTTTAAGCAATCAGTTATTAACTGTTCCTTTCGGCACGGAGTAAGTTATGCGGCTAGACTTTACAAAACAACTAGACAATGGATTTACTACTGGTTAAAAAGATATGATGGCTCTATCAATTCATTAAGAGAACATTCTCGCCGACCCAAGAGTCATCCTAATCAGCATACATATGATGAGCTTAAGCTAATAGCCAATATGCGCCGAAGAAATCCTGACGAAGGTTTGGTAGTTTTTTGGGTCAAACTACGAGAAAGAGGCTATAGTCGTACTATACCAGCTCTTTACAGAGTGATGAGACGGTTAGGGTATTTTAAGGATAAGAAAAAGCACAAGAAACCTTACAAGCCTAAACCTTATCAACAAATGACAAAACCTGGAGAAAGAGTGCAAATTGATGTTAAATTTGTGCCTCAACAATGTACAAAAGCCATGGGTAAAGGCACAAAACTATATCAATTTACGGCAATAGACGAGTACAGCCGAAAAAGATACCTGGAAGGGTTTAGTGACAATAGCAGTTATTCTGCTGCAAGGTTTGTATTTAATGTAGTAAAGTATTTTGGCTTTCCGATAGAGTGTATACAAACAGATAACGGTCAAGAGTTCACAAAGCGCTATTCAGCAAACAAGCCCAAAGACGGTATTGTGCAACCAACATTATTTCAAAAAGCCCTTGCCTCGCTAAGTATCAAGCATAAATTAATCAGACCATACACGCCAAGGCACAATGGCAAAGTAGAAAGAAGTCACAGAAAAGACGGAGAACGATTTTACAGCAGGCATAGCTTTTACAATCTAATGGACTTTAACAAACAACTAAAACGGTACAATGAAGAGTACAACAACTTCCCAATGCGTCCCCTTAACTGGTTATCACCTAATCAATACCTAAATCTCTTCTTTAATACCAAAAGTGTAACAGATGTTTGACAAACATACAACTTTGAAAGCGCTAATGTTCTTTATATATTGATTTATTGGGGATATTAATATATAATAGTATATATTCATTTCTTGTATATCGTCGGGAGGAATAAATGTACAAAAAATATTTGAATATTCTTGCTTATCCTAAATTATTGTGCAATCTTAACAGAATTAAATCCAAGGTCTACGCCAAGGTAGGCGCGCTGGATTGCGAATATATTACCGAAAAAGAGCCTATACCCTTTAAAGAAAGGATGAATAAAGAGCTCCGCCCCATAAAAAAAGGCAAAAAATGGGGCGATGTTTTTGACTGTTCGTGGTTTCACTTTACGGGCGAAGTTCCCCCTCAAGCCAAAGGAAAAAAAATAGTTTTGCTAATAAATCTTGACGGCGAAGGCTGCCTTTTCGACAAGGAGGGCAACCCCGTCAAAGGGCTTTCGGTCATGGGCGGCGTAATAGATTTTTTCCAACCCGCCAGAGCCAAGAAGGTATTGGAGTTTTGCGACAACGCGGTAGGCGGCGAACCCATTGACATATGGGTGGAAGGCGGACACAACAAGCTGTCGGCCAATTTCAAAAACTACGCCGTTTTTAAGCAAGCCGACATCGCCGTAATGCGGGAAGATGTCAACGCCCTTTATTACGATTACTTAACGCTGTTTTTACAAATGATTACTCTTGACAAGAGCAGCCAAAAATACGCCGACATCAAAAAAACCCTGCGCTCAATCATGAAGACGGTCAAGGATTTTTCCGCCGACAACGTAAAACAGGCAAGGGAGATTGTAAGCAAGGAATTAAAAAGCGGCGAAAAGAGCGAATACACCTTTTACGCGGTGGGGCATTCCCATCTTGACCTTGCGTGGCTGTGGCCGATAAGGGAAACCATCCGCAAAACAAGCCGCACCTTCTCCAACACCGTCTATAATTTGGAAAAATACCCCGAATATATATATGGCGTCAGCCAGCCTCAGCAATTGGAGTGGCTGAAGCTTAAATATCCCAATTTATACGAAAAAATAAAAGCGGGAATTCTTGCGGGCAGGATAGAACCGCAGGGCAGAATGTGGGTGGAATGCGACACCAATGTTCCTTGCGGCGAAAGCCTTATACGCCAAAGCGTATACGGACAGCGTTTTTGGCAGCAGGAATTCGGAACAACCTCCAAGATATGCTGGCTTCCCGATGTGTTCGGATTTAACGGCAACCTGCCTCAAATCATCAAAAAATGCGGCATGGATTATTTCCTTACCATTAAATTGAGCTGGAACGAACAAAACACCTTCCCCTACCGCACTTTTATATGGGAAGGAATAGACGGCGCCGAAGTGCTTGTGCACATGCCCCCCGAAGGCAATTACAACAGCGATGCCAGCCCCGTTTCGCTGTGGGGCGGACTTAAAAGGAATTCCGAAAAAGACAAAGTAAAAGTAATGGGGGCGCCTTTCGGCATAGGCGACGGGGGCGGAGGTCCCAGCGAAGGGCATATGGAATGCGCTTTAAGACAGCAAGAAATCGCCGTATCTCCGAGAATAAAATTTGCCCCCGCCCAAAAGCTGTTTGAAGAGCTTGAAAAGATAAAGGATTTGCCGCGCTACAAAGGGGAGCTTTATCTTGAAAAACATCAAGGCACGCTTACCTCACAAGCCAAAAACAAGCTGTATAACCGCCTTATCGAAAAGGGCCTGCACAACCTTGAATTTATTGCAAGCTACGCCAAGATAAAATACGGCGTTGAATATCCCTACGAAAAAATAGACAGCTTCTGGAAAGAATTGCTTTTGTATCAATTCCACGACATTCTTCCTGGCTCTTCCATCAAGAGAGTGTACGACGAAAGCGTGGCGGCGTACGAGCAAATGCTGGATAAAATAAACGGCATGATTGACGAGATTTTGAAGAAAATCGCCGACAAAAAGAAAGGGCTTTACGCTGTCAACACCACGCCTTACCGCCGCAAGGAATTTATCAGACACGGCGAAAAGTATTATTTGGCGGACGCGCTTCCTTACTCTTCAACCAAGCTTGAACCCGCCGAAATCATAAAAATGGACAACATGGAAAACGACATCTTGAGAATTGAATTCGGCGAAAACGGCGAAATAACCAGCCTTTACCACAAGCCTTCCCAAAAGGAATTTTGCGGCAAGTTCTTAAACCGCCTTTATGTTTACCGCGACAAAAGGCTGCATTACAACGCTTGGGACATAGACATAAATTACATAAAGAAAGCGCCCGACTTTTTCAGGCTCATTGACAGCAAGCAATATCAGGAAGGCAACAGCGTAATAAGGGAAAACATCTATAAATACAACCGTTCCACCCTTACCCAAAAGGTAATTTTGACCATGGGCAAGCCCTATGTGGAATTTGACAATAACATAGTATGGCTGGAAACGCATAAGATGCTCAGAGCGGAATTCGCGCCGTCGGTATTTTCGGACGAGGTTACCTGCGACATTCAATTCGGCAGCATAAAGCGCTCCACGCGCAATCAAACCTCAATCGAAAAGGCGCAATTTGAAATCGCCGCCCACAAATATGTGGATGTGAGCGACAACGGCTTTGGCATAAGCTTATTAAACGACTGCAAATACGCCCACCGCGTAAAAGACGGAGTCATATCGCTTAACTTGCTGCGTTCGCCCATGTGGCCGGCAAAGGACGCCGACAAAGGCGTGCATAATTTCAGATACGCGCTGTATCCCCACGAAGGCGACTGGACGCAGGCAAATACCGCCAAAATGGGATATATCTTCAATTATCCGCTGCTTGTAAGCAGCGCTTCTTTGGACAGCTTGGTTTATTCAAGCAGCGAGCACATAGTCATAGAAACCGTTAAAATGGCCGAAAACCGCAAAAACGAGCTTATTTTGAGGATATATGAAGACAGCGGAAAGCCGGGACAGGCAAAAATAACGCTGGACGCCGAGTACGAAAAGGCCATTGAATGCGATATGCTTGAAAACGAGCTTAACGAAACCGACCTTAACAACCTGAGCTTTAAGCCTTTTGAAGTAAAAACCATAAAGATAATGTTAAAATGAGAAAAGCGTTTTTTGCATTAATAATAATAGCCATAATTTTTGCGCTATGCGGATGCGAAATGGTCAACGAAACCGAAAGCGGCATTTACGTAGCCAATAAGAATTTGCCGTGCGTATTGGAGCTTACCTGCTCTTTTCAAGCGTCCACAAGCTACGCCACGGGATTCATAATCGACGAAAGCGGCTATGTATTGACAAACGCCCATGTGGTTACCGACTCCGCGTCCAACAGATTTGTGTACGAGGCTTTGCAAATAAAAGGAAAATTCTACAACAGCAAGGAAGAATACACGCTTAACATAATAGATTACGACATCGACCTTGACCTTGCCTTGCTTAAATTCGAAAAGAACGACCTTGCGCTCAAAGCGGTAAGCGTGGCGGCCTCAAAAGATCTTCCCTTTGGGGCCACCGTATTTACTTTGGGAAACGCCGAAGGCTACGGCATTTCAATGACAAAAGGCATAATCAGCGCCCCCTTAAAAAACTTCAAGGACACCGAAACGGGCGTGGTCAGTCAGGTTATCCAAATTGACGCCGCGGTAAACAGCGGCTCAAGCGGAGGACCCTTGCTCAACATAGACGGCGATGTCATCGGCATAATTTCTTTCAAAATCAAAAAGAACAACAACGGCTCCATAATAGACGGCATAGGCTTTGCCATACCCTCCGAAGTTTTTATGCTTTTCATAAAAAACACCCTAAACAAGTCCGACACCACTGACTTTGACGGCGCCAACGCGGAAGAACAAAGCGAGGACGAAGAGGCGGACGAACAAGAACTTGACATGGCGGCATGAAAAAAGCTCTTTTTTACATAATCAATTTCACATGGTGCATTGCGCAAAACATTTTGGGCGCGTTGCTTTTGATTAAGTACCGCAAATGCGAAAGGGAGCGGTTTTTTAACCATATAATCGTATACCACAACTCCCATTGGGGCGGCGTGTCCTTGGGAATGTTCGTTTTTATCAACGGCAAAAGAGAAGAGGAATGGATAAAGGCCGTAAAGGTACACGAAACGGGGCACAGCCTGCAATCGCTTATTCTGGGCCCGCTATATCTTTTCATAATAGGAATTCCCTCTTTTGTTTGGTGCAACGCAAAAAGGTACAAAGAGCTTAGGGCCAAAACGGGAAGAAGCTATTACGATTTTTATTGCGAGCGCTGGGCCAACAAACTGGGAGAACGCTATACCAAAATGCCCGCCCCAAAATAATTTGCAATCTCAAAAAAAAGCGCAAAGCCTTTAATCGCCTTTGCGCTTTTTGCTATTTTGGCAGCGGATATGACGGTTGTTATTTGTCGCCTATTTCCAAATACTCATAAGGGTCTATGGGCTTATTGTTCAAGGTTACCGAGAAGTGCACATGCGGTCCTTGAAGAGATTCATGCATCGCGGTGTTGCCCATGGTCCCTATTTTTTGCCCCTTTTGCACCGTCTGCCCTTCGGTTACCTCAGGTTCGTTCAAGGAATAATAGATTGTCCTCAATTGGTCTCCGTGGTTAATGACGACCTTGTGCCCGTAATAATCGTCATAGCTGATTGTTTCCACCGTGCCTGCGTATGCCGCGAAAACGTCGTCGCCGTCGGCGCCGGCAAAGTCAATGCCGTCATGACAGCTCCACTGTTCCAAGGTTTGGTGCCATACCCAAGTATCCATGGCGTAATCCAAAGTGATGTCGGCTTCTCCGCCAACGGGCGTCGCGAACACTATGGGAGGAACAACAACATCGTCGTCATCGTCGTCGTTTTGGTTTTGGGTATCGTCGTCGTCATTGTCGTCATTTTGATTTTGGGTGTCGTCATCATTATTTTGATTGTTGGGGGGAGCGATAACATTGGTATCGGGCTTTTTGCTTCTGTTCAGCAAAGTTATCGTTACCATGGTGGCTATCGCGGCCAAACACAGCAGCATAATAATATAATAGATATTTCTTTTAATAAAAGCCAAAGCTTTATTGTTTTTAGCGTACTTTCTGTCCATTTTTACCTCCTTATTAGCCAGATTAGCTT
>LFSG01000044.1 GCA_001512685.1 Clostridiales bacterium DTU072 | reverse complement strand
TGCAGGACTTTGGACATCAAAATTTCTGTAAAGGCAAAACCGCTGAAGGTAAGAACTATAAAAAGATATTGCCCGCCGTAAAGAATAGTTTCTGGGTCATCCGTGAAAGCGCTTACGAAAGGCTTTGAAGCGAATACGCCTATCAATACAAAAATAAAAGCGCTGATGAATGTCAAAAGCATGCCCGTTTGGGCGGCGTTGGAAGCGTCGCCATATTTCTTTTCGCCCAAGTTTTTTGCCACCACGGCATTGGCGCCCACGCCTATCCCCGTAGCGAAAGCGATAATTAATATTTGCAATGGAAAGGCAATGGCTATGGCGTCAAGCGCTTTTGTGTTATAATGCGACACAAAAATGGAATCTACAATATTATATAAAGCGTGCACAAGCATGGACAGCATGGCGGGCGCGGACATTCCGAAAAGCAGCTTTGGAATGGGCGTATATCTTAATTTGTCCGACCTTAACGCATTGCTTTTATCCATTTACCTAAATTCTCCTTGACTTTCAAAAACGATATTTTTATCATGTAATTAAGACTTATTGTATTATTAATGTGTTAAAATGTCAAAAGATATATATGGATAGCCAAAATGTTTGCTTCCCATAAATCATACTCGTTTTTAATTCAAATAAATGTTATATAGATTGTGGAGGTTTATATCATGGATTATAACTATTATAACTATAACGAAAACGGCGGGAATAAAAGCTTAAACAAGAAAACCATTCTATATATTTCAATTGCCGCGCTTGTTGTTTTGCTGGTAGCCAATATCATTATGTTTACGGTGATATCAAGCAGCTTAAAGAAGTTGGTCGTTCAGGAAAGCCAAAAAGCTTACGACAGATTAAACGAGCAAATGGACGATAAAGTGGACGAAGCGCTTGCCGACAGAATTACCACCACGATTTCGGACAGAGTGGCAGAAAATATAACCGAAGATGTGGTAAACAGCGCCACGCTTGCCATGCAAGGAATAGTGGAAAAGCAAGTAATAGAAAATTTCAAAAGGGAATACAATCTTCCCGATAATTACGCGGGAATCGGCGTTATCGCGGCCGCCGAAGTGGGCTCGGTATTGGAGCTTACCGCCAGCGCTTCGGGAAGCTCTTCGCAGTCTTCGGCGTTTATATTGAATAAAGACGGCTATGTGATAACCAACGCCCATTGCGTTACTTATGAATACAAAATATGGCAGACCCCGTTTTTGTATACTACCGAAACAAGAGTATATTCGGACATAAAAGCCAATTTCAAAGGCAGCGACACCAAGTATAGCATGTCGGTTATAGCTTACGATACCAATAAAGATTTAGCCATAATAAAATTTGACAATCCTCCTTCCAACCTTAAGCCGATAAGATTCGGCGACAGCGCTTTGGTAACCCTGGGAGAGGAAGTGGCCGCCATCGGCAACGCGCAGGGACTGGGCACATCTCTTACCACGGGCGTGGTCTCCAATCCCCCTCAGCCTTACAAAAATGTCAAAGTAATACAGACCGATACCACAATAAACCCGGGCAATTCGGGCGGGCCTTTGTTTAATATCTACGGGCAGGTTATAGGCGTGGTGTCTTTTAAGATAATAGAATCTCAATTGAATGAAGGCTTGGGCTTCGCGATAGCCGCCGAGTCGGTAATAAGCTATATAAATCAGGTTGAAAGTCAAAAAGGCATAAATATTGAGTATACGCTGGAAAGTTAAATAGTTATGGTTATAATATATGGATACTATGTATAAAAAGAAGGGGCTGCCGTTTGCAGCCCCTTTTGAACGAGGCGTTGTTTACCAACTCTTAAAAGGGAACTTACAGCAGCATATAAAGGGGAGCAAACAACAGACGGACTTTTGGGAACAGTAAGGCTTAAAGGGTTTGCATTTGATTTCGCATTCAAAGCAGTTTTTTTCTTTTTTGTCAAAATGGCCGAAATCTTTTGATTTATCAAATTTCCTGAAATCGTCAAAAGCAAAATGCTGGTCCCTTAAATTGTCATCGCCGTCAAAACAGCATATGAACTTTTTGTCAAAACATTTATTGCCGTCAAATCTGAATTGTTGTTTCTCAAAAAAGCTTTCGCCGCAGCAAAAGTTCTTGTGGTCATCATAAAAGTAACTCATATTTTTTCTCCTTTGCGACGCAGGTTGCGCCAATAACATATTATTAATTTGCCATTTTTTTTGTTACATAAAGCCGCGTCTTGGAGGATATTGTAGAAAAGCAAGAAATCGCCCCGCCGTCTTGACAATTTATGGCAATAAGGTATACAATGAATCTAACGGAATAAAGGGTTTTTTATTGACCAAAATTATTAAGGTGCAAAATGAAAGACAACAAAAAGTTTAAGAGGGCGATAGCCCGTTTCGTACTGTTTTTATTGGGAAGGGGGCTTAAGACCGCTTATAAGTTGGACAATGAGGTAAGAGAAGAGTTTAAGGCGTTTCCCGACAATACTTTTATACGAATGAACATCGCTCCTTACGGGCCGGCGCTGGCGTTTTCGGCAAGCGGCGACAGGCTTTGCGTATACGGCGGCAAAAAAGCCAAGGAAGTGAAACCGTTTATTGAAATTGAGTTTAAGAACATAGACGGCGCTTTGCAGGTGCTCTTAGCAAGAATCGGCATAGCCGAGGCGTATTGTCAGCACAGAATGCTGGTATACGGGGATCTCTACAAGACATTGGGCATTATCCGCATTATGAACAAGGTGG
This sequence comes from Clostridiales bacterium DTU072, assembly GCA_001512685.1. Classification (GTDB taxonomy): domain Bacteria; phylum Bacillota; class Clostridia; order Christensenellales; family DTU072; genus DTU072. Next base: position 73,898 of record LFSG01000044.1, on the reverse strand, counting down.
AGAATTACCTTTTCCCCGGGTTTATCGCCAAGAAACTGCTTGTCAAACGCCCCGAAAAAGAAGTGTCCTCGCTCAGATTTTATTTGAAAGTGTTAACAAATATATAATTTTGGAGGAATTATGATACCGAAATATTATGAATTTTTGAATTCGGTAAAGATACTTTCCGGCGACAAAGCCTTGGAAAATATCCCTTATGAATTGAAGCAATTCAATGCCTCAAAGCCGATTATTTTATCCGACGCCATGCTGCAAAAGATAGGTACGGTGGACATAGTTATCAAAGCCATAGGCGACCAATTGGATACAAGCACGGTGTTTGTCGATATTCCTCCCGATTCTTCTTATAAGGTAGTCAACGCAATACGGGAAGTTTATACGCAAAACAATTGCGATTCCATAATAGCCATAGGGGGAGGCTCGGTTATAGACACCGCCAAAGGCGTAAGGATGCTCATAAGCCAGCAAGCTGAGGACATTAAACAGCTTGAAGGCAGCGAAATCCTCAAGAAAGGCATTAAAGCGCCCTTTGTGGTTGTGCCCACAACCAGCGGTACGGGCAGCGAGGCCACTTTGGTGGCGGTTATCTCCAATCCCGACGAAGGCACAAAAAAGGAGTTCGTATCGTATGAGCTGTTGCCCGACGCGGCGGTGCTTGATGTCAGAATGACCGAAACTCTGCCCCCAAAAATTACGGCGTCTACGGGCATGGACGCTCTTTGCCACGCGCTGGAGGCGTATACCTGTCTGCAAAAAAATCCCGTCAGCGACGCTTACGCCATATCCGCGATGAGACTGATAGGCGAATATTTGGAAAAAGCCGTCGATAAACCCAAGGACAAAAAAGCAAGGATAGCCATGGCCAACGCTTCTTTGCTTGCGGGAATAGCTTTTTCAAACTCCATGGTGGGGCTTGTTCACGCCATAGGGCATGCGGCGGGAGGCGTCAGCCATATCCCTCACGGCAACGCCATGGCCATACTTCTGCCCCATGTTATGGAATTTAATATGCCCAAATGCGAAAAGCTTTACGGCGATGTTTTGCTGTATTTGTTCGGGCCCGAAGTTTACGCTTCCGCGCCCGCCCAAGAAAGGGGCAGGCTGTGCGTGGAAAAGATACGCCAAATGCTCCATAGGTTTAACGAAAAATGCGGTTTGCCCACGAGGTTGAGGGATGACAAAGTAAAAGAAATAGACCTCTTGCCCATCGCCGAAAAAGCCATAAACGACGGAGCAATTGTGGTAAACCCCGTGGGAGCGACCAAGGAAGACGTGCTGGAAATCCTTAAAAAGGCTTATTGATACAGACGCCATATGTAATAAGGATATAATATATTTATATATGCGCATATATAAAAAACATTATAAAGCCGCCCATACAAGGGCGGTTTTGATGTTCTTTTGACAAAAATTATTAAAATGCGCTGTTTTAATCACAATGAAGCGGTACATAATTATGTTATGAAAAAAGACTGCAAGAAATGCGACATAATAAAGAAGAATAACGATACCATGCGGGAGCAGGCCGCAAGGATTGTGGAATTGAAGAAGCAGGTCAACAATTTGTGCGTGGAGCTTGAAGAATACAAGAAAAAAGAAAAGCAGATAATACAGGTATTGGCGTTTGCCAAGGAAAAGGCGGAAGAAATAATTCAAGACGCCAAAATCAAATACGCGCTTGAATGTCAAAGGTTAAGGCTGTACCGCAACAAATGGATGAGATATATTAAAGACAAAAACAGGGAAGGCAAGCTTGCCGCCGACATAGAAAAAACCAACGAGGTGCTTAAGGAATGCCAATCCCAGCTTGAGGATATGCTTTATACGGATTTGGGCATAGACAAAAGCGTGGTGGACAGCTATATATACGAAAGGGAAAGAATTGACGCCGAGCCCGCATTGAATTATAAGGCGATTATAGAGCAAAACCTTAAATTGGAAGAAGATGACGAGGAAGACTTTGACGGCGAGGACAAAATTACCGACGAGGAACTGGAAAAAATGTTGGAAAAATTAAGAATGTAGATATTTTGAATTTTTTATTGAAAATATTTAAGATATCCTTAAAAAAGTTATAAAATTTGTTTGACAAGGTGTTTTTTACTGTGATATATTGATTAGGCTGCGTCATTATGGGATGAAGCGAAAGGTTACCCGCCAAAAAGGGATAGTTTTCGCGGACAAGCGTTTCGACAAGATCGAGGCGACTAACTCAAAAACAGGTAAAAAACCTTTTTTTTTAGAAGCGGCATGACACACACGGATAAGTGTAAGAGTTAGGTAAAGTAGGAGGTACATCAAAATGGCAGGTCAAAAGATCAGGATAAAGCTTAAAGCTTACGACCACAATCTCATCGATAATTCCTGCGCGAGAATCGTTGAGGCGGTAAAGCGTACCGGCGCCGGCATTTCCGGACCGATACCGCTACCCACGGAGAAAGAAATCATAACAATCTTGCGCGCTCCCCACAAATATAAAGACAGCAGGGAGCAGTTTGAGCTTCGCACTCACAAGCGCTTGATTGATATTTATAATTCCACATCAAAAACAGTTGAATCGTTAATGAAGCTGGATTTGCCGGCGGGCGTTGACATTCAGATAAAGTTATAACGGGAGGACTTATATGAAGAAAGCCATATTAGGTAAAAAACTCGGTATGAGCCAAATATTCGCCGCTGACGGCGCCGTTATACCGGTAACGGTGGTGGAGGCCGGTCCTTGCCCTATTATACAAATAAAAACCAAAGACAAAGACGGATATTCCGCCATTCAAATAGGTTTTGGCGAAAAGAAGGAAAGACGCGTCAACAACCCTCTTAAAGGGCACTTCAAAAAGAGCGGAGTAACCCCCAGAAGATACTTAAGAGAATTCCGTATCGAGGAAGGAGATAAATTTGAAGTAAGCCAGGAAATCAAGTGCGACATCTTCGCGGTTGGCGACAAGGTGGACGTTACCGGCATTTCTAAGGGCAGAGGCTTTACGGGCACTATCCAAAGATGGAATACCCACAGAGGTCCCATGGCTCACGGTTCGGGATACCACAGAGGGGTAGGCTCATTGTCGGGGTGCTCCAGCCCTTCAAGGGTGTTCAAAAACAAGAAGATGCCCGGACAATACGGCAACGAGCAAGTTACAATCCAAAATTTGGAAATAGTCAAGGTTGATACCGCGAGGAATTTGCTCTTCATAAAAGGCGGAATACCCGGAGCAAGGAACGGGCTGGTTTCAGTCAAGCAAACGGTAAAGGCATAAAGGAGTATGGAGATGGAACTTAAGGTATTTAATCAAGAAGGAAAGCAAACGGGCGCCATGAATGTCAGCGAAAATGTTTTCGGCGCCGAATATAACGAAGCCCTTATACATCAAGTAATAGTCGCCCAGCTTGCCAACAAGCGTCAAGGCACAAAATCCGCTCTTACCCGCGCCGAAGTGAGGGGAGGCGGAGCCAAGCCTTACAGACAAAAGGGCACGGGCAGAGCAAGACAGGGCAGCATACGCGCTCCTCAATGGAGGAAAGGCGGCGTGGTGTTCGCGCCCAAGCCCCGCGATTTTTCCCAAAAAATCAACAAGAAGATGAAAACCGCCGCGTTAAAGAGCGCCTTAAGCCAAAAAGTTCGCCAAGACGAATTTTTGGTGCTTGAAGAAATCAAGCTTGCCGAGGCAAAGACAAGATTAATGGCGGAAATTTTCAAGAATTTAGATATAAAAGGAAAGACGCTGATTATAACCAACGAACACGACGAAACAATAATGAGAGCGGCCAGAAACATTGAAGGCGTTACGATTACCGAAGCAAGACTTCTCAATGTTTACGATTTGGTCAGCAACGGTAAGTGCATAATCACCAAAGAAGCCGTTAAGACACTTGAGGAGGTAAACAATTAATGAAGGCGTATGATATCATCATTAAACCGGTTTTATCGGAAAAGAGCTATGACGGCATAGCGGACAAAAGATATACCTTCATCGTCGCCAAGTCGGCCACCAAGAGCCAAATAAAATCGGCGGTGGAAGAGATTTTCCGCGTGAATGTGGAAAAGGTCAATGTAGTTAATTATCAAGGCAAGCTCAAGAGAATGGGAAGAAACGAAGGCAGAAGGCCTTCTTATAAGAAAGCTTATGTCAAATTGACGGACGGCAGCAAGCCCATCGAATTCTTTGAGAGCTTGTCATAAAAAGCAGGAGGAGAGGCAAATATGGCTATTATAAGATACAAACCTACCAGCCCGGGACGCAGATTTATGTCGGTATCGGATTATAAAGAAATCACATCCGACAAACCCGAAAAGAGTCTGCTTGTCTCCAAGAATCGCACTGGCGGCAGAAACAACAGCGGCAGAATTACCGTACGGCATATAGGCGGCGGCAATCGCAACAAGTACCGCATCATAGACTTTAAGAGAGATAAAGATGGCATACCCGCGAAAGTGGCTTCCATACAATACGATCCCAATCGCAGCGCCAACATAGCTTTGCTTAATTATGTGGACGGCGAAAAGAGGTATATACTTGCCCCGCTTGGTTTGACGGTGGGCGACACCGTGATAAGCGGCGCGGGCAGCGACATAAAAGTAGGGAACGCGCTTGCTTTGGCGGATATCCCCGTGGGCACCATGGTGCATAACATAGAATTGCAGCCCAACAGAGGGGGACAGATTGCCAGAAGCGCGGGGACTTCGGCGCAGCTGATGGCAAAGGAAGGCAAGAAAGCCACGCTGAGAATGCCTTCGGGCGAGATGAGATACGTGCCTTTGGCCTGCAAAGCCACAATCGGGCAAGTGGGCAACATTGAGCACGAAATCATCAATATCGGCAAAGCCGGGCGCAAGAGACATAAGGGAATAAGGCCGGGCGTAAGGGGCGTGGCCATGAATCCTTGCGACCATCCTCACGGCGGCGGCGAAGGCAAGAGCCCTATCGGTATGCCCTCTCCGGTTACGCCTTGGGGCAAGCCGGCTCTTGGCTACAAGACTCGCAAGAAGAAAAAGACAACCGACAGAATGATAATAAGCAGAATTAATTAGGAGGAGCATAGCTGATATGAGTAGGTCAATAAAGAAAGGGCCCTATGTGCATGAGAGCCTAAGAAAGAAAATAATAGCGCTCAATGAAGCGGGAGAAAAGAAGCCGATCAAGACCTGGTCAAGAGCTTCCACCATTTTCCCTGAGTTTGTGGGGCACACCATAGCGGTGCATGACGGAAGGAAGCATGTTCCCGTATATATAACCGAAGATATGGTAGGTTTGAAGCTTGGCGAATTCGCGCCCACAAGAACATTCAGGGGGCACGCGGGCAGCAAATCTGCGGGTAAGAAATAAGGAGGTAATGATTAATGGCAACCAGAATCAGGGAAAAGGCTAAATTAAGAAAAGAAAATGCCGACAAGCGCCCCATGGCGAAAGCAAAATACATTCGCATTTCTCCTTATAAAGTAAGAGCCGTACTGGATTTAATCAGAGGCAAAGACTATAAAGAAGCTGTGGCTATATTGCAGAATCTCAACAAATCGGCTTCACTGCCTGTTTTGAAAGTGGTCAAATCAGCGGCCGCGAACGCCGAAAACAATCTTAACATGAACTCGGACGAACTTTATGTTGCGGAATGCTTTGCCAATCAAGGGACCACCTTAAAGAGGTACATCGCGAAATCTCACGGCAGAGCGGGGAGAATACTTAAGAGAACAAGCAGCATAACTGTTATACTGGATGAAAGGCAGTAGGAGGAATATAGAATGGGTCAAAAAGTAAATCCGCACGGTTTAAGAATAGGAATAATAAACGGTTGGGACTCTCAATGGTACGCGGACAAAAGGAATTTTTCCAAGAACATCAGCGAGGACCACAAAATCAGAACTTTGCTTAAAAAGAAATATTATTCGGCCGCCGTATCCAAGATAACCATTGAAAGAGCGGCGAACAGCGTTACCGTAAATATGTTTTGCGGCCGTCCCGGCGTAGCCATCGGAAAACAGGCGGCGGGCATACCCCTAATCAAGAAAGAAATCGAAAAGATATGTCCGGGCAAAAACATAAATGTGAATATCCATGAAGTCAAGAAAGTGGATATGGACGCTCAGCTGGTGGCGGAAGCCGTAGCCGCCCAGCTAGAAAAAAGAGTGCAGTTCAGAAGAGCCATGAAACAGGCCATGCAAAAGGCCATGAGAAGCGGAGCCAAGGGCATTAAAGCAATGGTAAGCGGCAGGCTTGACGGCGCCGAAATCGCCAGAACGGAATTCTATCACGAAGGGTCCATACCTCTTCAGACTTTGAGAGCCAATATAGATTACGGCTTTGCTCAGGCCGAAACGACTTACGGAATTATCGGCGTTAAGGTCTGGATTTATAAAGGTGAGGTTTTCACCAAAGCAGGAAAAGGAGGTAATGACTGATATGTTAATGCCTAAGAGAGTAAAAAGAAGAAAGCAGCAAAGAGGCAGAATGAAGGGCAGCGCCAACAAAGGCAATACCATAGCTTACGGAGAATATGGTTTGGTGGCCCTGCAACCCAGCTGGATTACCTCGAATCAGATTGAGGCTGCCCGTGTTGCCATGACAAGATATATGAAGCGCGGCGGCAAAGTATGGGTAAACATATTCCCCCATAAGCCCGTAACCAAGAAGCCGGCGGAAACCCGTATGGGAAGCGGAAAGGGCGCTCCCGAATATTGGGTGGCCGTAGTAAAGCCTGACAGAGTGCTTTTTGAAGTAGGCGGAGTCAGCGAAGAAGTGGCAAGGGAAGCGTTAAGATTGGCTGCCCACAAATTGCCCATTAAATGTAAATTTGCGAAAAAAGCTGATTTGGCAGCAGAAGGTGGTGAAGCATAATGAAAGCGATAAAGTTTTTTGAGATGAGCACAAAAGAGCTCCAAGATAAATTAACCGAATTGAAATCAAACCTCTTCAATCTTCGCTTTAAGCATGCTACCAACCAGTTAACGAACAACATGGCGATGGTGGAATGCAAAAGGGATATAGCAAGGGTAAAGACTATATTGCGCCAAAGAGAATTAAACATTAGCTTTGAGCCCGAAACCAAGGCCAAGAAAGCCAAAAAGAGCACCAAATAGCAGAGGGAGGAATGATGGAAAGGAATTTGAGAAAGACCAGATTGGGCACAGTGGTAAGCGATAAGATGGATAAGACCATCGTAGTGGAAGTTGTCAGAAAGGTTAAACATCCTTTATACAAAAAATATATCAAGACAACAAAGAAGTTCAAGGCGCACGACGAGGAAAACATTTGCCGCGTAGGCGATTTTGTGGAAATTCAAGAAACCCGTCCTTTGTCTAAGGATAAGTGCTGGCGCCTTGTAAGAATAATAGAAAAGGCGAAATAGGAGGAGCAAGCAAATGATACAACCACAATCGAGGTTAAAGGTAGCCGACAACTCCGGCGCCAAAGAAATCATGTGCATACGGGTATTGGGCGGTTCCTTCGTCAGAAGCGGCAATATCGGCGATGTAATAATCGCTTCCGTTAAATCCGCTTCGCCGAACGGGAACATAAAGAAAGGCGATATCGTTAAAGCGGTTATCGTCAGGACGCATAAAGGCATAATGAGAGCGGACGGCTCGCATATTAAGTTTGACGACAACGCCGCCGTAATCATCGACAATCAAAAACAACCCAGAGGCACGCGCATATTCGGGCCGGTCGCGAGAGAGCTCAGAGAAAAAGACTATATGAAGATTATCTCTCTTGCCCCCGAAGTGTTATAGGAGGAATTCAATGGCTAAATTAAGTGTGAAAAAAGACGATTATGTAATGATTATAGCCGGAAAAGACAAGGGTAAGACGGCCAAAGTGCTTGCCATTGACACAAAGAAAAACAGGGCGGTAATAGAAGGCAAGGGCATTACCACAATAAAGAAAGCGGTAAAGGCAAGGAAAGCGTCCGATAGGAGCGGCATCATAGAAATGCCCGCCACAATAGACATTTCCAACATAATGCCCATATGCGGCGCTTGCGACAAACCCACCAGAGTGGGCTTCGCCGTAATCGACGGCAAAAAGCAAAGAGTGTGCAAGAAGTGCGGCGCCGTGCTTGAAACCAAGAAAGCGGCTGACAAAAAGGCCAAAGCGACAGTGAAGAAGAGAAGCAAAAAGGCCGCAACCGCCGAAACCGCCGAGGACACCAAGCAAGTTAACGACGGAGCCGAGAAGGCAAGAGTGATGGAGGCCATGGACACCGTCAAGGAAGAACCCGCCAAAGTTTTGGTTAAAGAGGAAGCGGGCAAAGCCGAGAAAGACGCGGCGGCAAAGGAAAGCGCTCCCAAGGCCACGGCCACCGCCCGCAAGCGTGTAAAGAAAGACGAGCAAGCGGACGGAGCCGAAGAGGTCAGAGTGATGGAAGCCATGGACACCGTTAAAGAAGAAACGGCGAAAGTAGTCGTTAAATCCGAAGATAAGATAGAAGATAAGGAATAAGAGAGGAGGTAATAAGCAATGGCAAAAGCTAAAGAAGCTGCCGCGACGCAGAAAGTTCAATACGAAAACAGACTTAAGACTCGTTATAAAGAGGAAATTATTTCCGCTCTTATTAAGAATTTCGGATACAAAAACATCATGCAGGTTCCCAAGGTAGAGAAGATAATATTGAATATGCGTTTGGGAGACATTAAGGACAACGCCAAGAGCGTTCAAGGAGCGGTAAAGGAGCTTGAGAGCATAGCCGGACAAAAAGCCGTTATAACCAAGGCCAAGAAATCGGTTGCCAACTTTAAGTTAAGGCAAAACATGACGGTGGGCGCCAAGGTTACCCTCAGAGGACAAAGAATGTGGGACTTTTTGGATAAGCTTGTATCCATAGCGTTGCCGCGCGTAAGAGACTTCAGAGGCGTCAGCCCCAAATCCTTTGACGGCAGAGGCAATTATTCTTTGGGGATAAAGGAGCAGCTTATTTTCCCGGAGATAATTTACGATCAAATCGAAAAGGTCAGAGGTTTTGATATATGCATAGTAACAACCGCAAAAACCGATGAGGAAGCCAAAGAGCTTTTGCAGCAAATCGGTATGCCTTTCAGGAAGTAGGAGGATAGACAATGGCAAAGAAAGCATTGATAAATAAGCAGCAGAGAAAACAAAAATTTTCCACGAGAGAATACACCCGCTGCTCAATATGTGGCAGACCGCATGCTGTTTTAAGAAAATACGGCGTTTGCAGAATATGCTTCAGGGAACTGGCCTATAAGGGACAAATTCCCGGAGTAAAGAAATCAAGCTGGTAACGGAGGTGTAAAATGGCTATGACAGATCCCATTGCAGATATGCTGACCAGAATAAGGAACGGTTTGACTGCAAGATACGAAAGCGTGGATATTCCCGCGTCAAAAGAAAAAATGGCGATAGCTCAAATTCTCGTAGAAGAAGGTTATATAAAAAGCGCCACGCTTCTTAAAAAAGAAGATGTAAAGGCCGCCGATAAAAAAGAAGAGAATCAGCCGCGCAGCAGCATTGAGAGAAAGGCGGCTGTGAGGAACAAGAAAAGAAGGCTGTATGACAATATAGTCATAGAGCTTAAGTACGCTCCCAACAATCAAAAGGTAATAACGGGACTCAAGAGGATATCAAAGCCCGGTCTTCGGGTTTACGCGAAATGCGACGAGCTCCCCAAGGTACTTAACGGCTTGGGAATCGCTATCGTTTCAACCTCAAAAGGAATTATGACCGACAGCAAAGCAAGAGAATTGGGCGTAGGCGGCGAAGTGCTTGCCTATGTATGGTAGGAGGTAGAAGATGTCAAGAATAGGAAGATTGCCGATAGCTTTACCCGATAAAGTAACAGCCTCTATGAGCGGCGACACCATAACCGTGAGCGGACCTTTGGGCGCGCTTACGCAAAAAATCGCCAATTCGGACATAGAAGTAAACGTAAGCGAAAAAGAAATTACGGTTACCAGAAAGAATGACAAAAAGGAAACCAAAGCCGCCCACGGGCTTTACAGGTCTTTGATAGCCAATATGGTATACGGGGTGGAGAAGGGTTATTCCAAGAATTTGATACTTAACGGCGTGGGCTACAAAGCGCAAATGCAAGGAGATAAGCTTGTCCTCAACGTAGGCTATTCCCAACCGGTTACCATTGCTTCTCCCGAGGGCATTAAGATTGAATGCGTATCGGCTACCGAAGTTGTGGTGAAGGGCATAGACAAGACCAAAGTAGGCCAATGCGCCGCCGACATTAAAGCGGTAAGGAAGCCCGAGCCCTATCACGGCTATGGTATCCGCTACAAGGATGAAACCATACTCAGGAAAGAAGGCAAAACAGCAGGTAAATAAAGGAGCGATATAGATTATGATAAAAAAAGAAAACAAAAATATGGTCAGAAAAAACAGGCATAATCGTATGCGTTACACGATCAAAGGCAATGCCGAAAGGCCCCGTTTGAATGTTTACAGGTCTTTGAACAATATTTACGCCCAGATTATTGACGACACAGCCAACAACGGCAGCGGCAATACTCTGGTAAGCGCTTCTTCCACCGAAAAGGCGATAATGGCGCAAACAGCCGACATGAAAAAGACGGAAGCGGCAAAGGTTGTGGGAAAGATTATAGGCGAGAGAGCCCAACAAAAAGGCATAAAGAAGGTTGTTTTCGACAGAGGCGGATACATTTACACAGGCCGCGTAGCCGCGGTTGCCGAGGGCGCGAGAGAAGCCGGATTGGAATTTTAGGAGGCGGACATGGCATTTGAGAATAACGAACAAAAGACAGAGTTTAGACCAAGCGAAAGGTTCAGCAGGAACAGAAGAAGATACGAACAGGAAAGGGACGAAGGCATAGTGTCCAAGACTGTTTCGGTCAACCGCGTAACCAAGGTCGTCAAAGGCGGCAGGAACATGCGTTTTTCCGCGCTTGTCGTTGTGGGCGACGAGAACGGCAGAGTGGGCGCCGCTTTAGGGAAGGCAAGGGAAGTTCCCGAAGCCATCGAAAAAGCCACGAAGGCGGCCAAGGAATCGATGTTCACCATAGCCATGGACGGCACTACCATTCCCCACGCCGTTGAAGGCGTATACGGAAGAGGAAGGGTTTTGCTTATTCCCGCCCAAGAAGGAACGGGAGTTATCGCCGGCGGCGCGGTGCGCGCGGTGCTTGAAGTAAGCGGCATCAAAGACATCAGAACCAAATCCATAGGTTCGCGCAATCCCATTAACAGCGTCAAAGCCACAATCGAAGGATTGAAGTCGTTAAGGACGGCGGAAATGGTTGCCGCGCTCAGAGGAAAGCCGATCGGAAAAGGAGAGTAAGATGAGCAAGATTAAGGTTACTTTGATAAAATCGACTATAGGATGCAGAAGCGTCCAAAAAGCCACGGTTGAAGCGCTCGGACTCAAAAAGATAGGAGCGAACAGGGAATTTGAGGACACTCCCGCATTGCGCGGAATGCTCAACAAGGTAAAACACCTTGTCAGAGTGGAAGAAGCTGAATAATTAGTTATTAAAAAGGAGGTTGCAGGTATGAGGATACATACGATATCCCCCCAAGAAGGCGCAACAAGAAGACCCAAAAGAGTAGGCAGAGGAATAGGCTCCGGAACAGGCAAGACAAGCGGCAGAGGGCATAAAGGCCAGAAAGCCAGAAGCGGCGGCGGCGTGCGCCCCGGATTTGAGGGCGGACAAATGCCTCTGATCAGAAGACTCCCCAAGAGAGGCTTCAACAACGATAGATTTAAGAAAGTATATTCAATAATAAATATCGAAGACCTGAATGTTTTCGAAGACAATACCGTAATTAACGCGGATTTGCTTTTGCAAAAAGGGATTTTGAGCAAGATAGAGCCGTACGGGCTGAAGGTGCTGGGCAACGGCAGCCTTACAAAGAAGCTTACCGTACAGGCCAACAAATTTACCCAAACCGCCCAAACGAAAATAGAAGAAGCAGGCGGGAAAGTAGAGGTATTATAAAATGCTGCAAACATTAAAGAATGCTTTTTTGGCGCCCGACATAAGGAAAAAAATGCTTTTTACCCTTATAATCATATTCATTTACAGGATAGGGTGTTTTATCCCCATACCCGGTATTGACGCCACCACATTCACGCAGACCACCCAAAACGATTTTATGCAAATGCTGTATATGATAACGGGCGGCTCTTTGCAGAACGGAACTTTGTTTGCTTTGGGAATTATCCCTTTCATAAACTCTTTCATAATTATGCAGCTTTTGACTTTGGTTATACCCAAGCTTGAAAGGCTGCAAAAAGAAGGAGAGGAAGGCAGGAAGAAGATAACCCAATATACCCGTTATCTTGCCATATTGCTGGGCTTGATTCAAGCCATCGGCGTAATGTTCAGCTGGAGAAGCGCCATAGTGCCCGTATTCGGCGACAGCACGGCAAGCGAGATTTTCACCATGATTTGCATAGTGATTATATTGACGGCGGGCTCTTCATTGGTTATGTGGCTGGGCGAAAGGATAACGGAATACGGCATCGGAAACGGCACTTCGTTGATAATTTTCATCGGCATAATATCTTCGCTGGGCCTTTCCATCGGCAACGCCATATTCAGCACCATACCCGGACAAATCAGAGCGGGCGAAGGCACGGCGGGGGTATGGTTTTTGCTTGCTTTTATAATACTGGTCATATTGCTTTTCTTCATAATAGTGTTCGTAGACTTGTCGGACAGAAAAATAACGGTGCAATACGCGAAAAGAATAAAAGGGAACAAGATGTACGGAGGACAGTCCTCCTACATTCCCATTAAGGTCAACAGCGGCGGGGTTATGCCCATAATTTTCGCAAGCTCGTTGATTATGTTCCCGCAAATGATAATGCAGTTTGTGGGCAACAATTCCTCAAAATTCGTGCTTTGGTGGTATGAATGGATGGGCGTGGGCAGCAAGCTTTATCCGTTGTTCATGTTCCTGCTCATCATATTCTTTGCATATTTTTATTCCCAAATACAATTCAATCCCGACGACATAGCCAAGATGATACAGCAAAACGGAGGCTTTATACCGGGAATCAGACCGGGAAAATCCACCAGCGACCATTTAAGGAAAATCAACAACCGCATTACTTTATTCGGAGCGTTGTTCTTGGCTTTTGTGGCGCTGATACCCACATATATTTTGAAGATACCGGGATTCGCCAGCTTCGGCTTCGCGAACGCTTTCAGCGCGACGGGATTGCTGATTGTGGTCAGCGTGGCGCTTGAATTTGAGAAACAGCTTGAATCTCAATTGTTAATAAAAGCAAATAAAGGATTTTTGAAATAATGAAAATTATATTATTGGGGGCGCCGGGAGCGGGCAAAGGCTCTCAGGCGGTGAAGATATCAGCCGAATACGGTTTGCCGCATATCGCTACGGGTGATGTGTTCAGGGCCAATATAGCCAAGGGCACCGAACTTGGGAAATATGCGCAAACTTTCATTGACAAAGGCGAGCTTGTGCCCGACGATGTCGTGGTAAAGATAGTGGCCGACCGCATAAAGCAACCCGATTGCAAGAACGGATTCTTGCTGGACGGCTTTCCGCGCACCATCGCTCAAGCGCAAGCGCTTGACCAACTTACCGAAATTGATTTGGTAATCAACATCGATGTAAGGTTTGAGCTGATTGTGGCAAGGATAAGCGGACGGCGCATGTGCGAATGCGGACAGACCTACCATATTTCCACATACGACAAGGATACATGCGCTAAATGCGGAAAGCCCTTGTATCAAAGAAAAGACGATACCGAAGAGACGGTAAAAAACCGCTTGGAAGTATATCAAAAGCAGACCGCGCCCTTAATAGAATATTACAAGAAAAAAGGCATACTTGTCGATGTGGATGGCAACAGGACGGTGCAAGCGACCTTTGACGACATAAAAGAGCTACTGAAATGATGACCGTCAAGAACCAAAACCAAATAGCGCTTATGCGCAAAGCGGGCATAATAGTCCGCGACACGCTCCAACTGTTGGAGGAGCACGCCAAAATAGGCGTTACCACAAAGTACCTTGACGAACTTGCCTACGAATATATCAGGAAACAGAACGCGCATCCGTCTTTTCTCGGGTTCCGCGGTTTTCCTGGCTCAATATGCGCATCTATCGACAACGAAGTTGTGCATGGCGTACCCTCAAAAAAAGTAAGGCTGGAAGAAGGCATGCTGCTTAAGATAGACGCGGGCGCTTGCTTTGAAGGCTATCACGCCGACGCCGCCAGAACCATAGCCATAGGCGCGGTAAGCCCCGAAAAGAAAAAGCTCATGGATGTTTGCAAGGAAAGCTTTTTTGAGGGCATGAAGGTTTTGAAGGAAGGGGCGAGATTGGGGGATTTGGGGCATGCCATTCAGCGATATGTTGAAGCGCGCGGCTTCAGCGTGGTAAGGAATCTTATAGGACACGGCATAGGAAACGAGCTGCACGAAGACCCCGCCGTTCCCAATTACGGCGTGCCGGGGAGAGGAATGAGAGTTTTCGCCAATATGACCATAGCCGTCGAGCCCATGATAAACATGGGAGACAAGGAAGTAATCTTTACCGAAAACAATGTCGCTGTTACCAAGGACGGCAGCCCTTCGGCGCATTACGAGAACACAGTCGTAATACTTCCCGACGGAGTGGAAATTTTGACTTTGTGAGAGGTGACTAATTGGAAAAACCAATTCAAATCGGCTCAATAGTTTTTTCCAGAGCGGGCAGAGACGCCGGCAAGTTCTTCATAGTGGTGGAGATAGTGGACGATAAGTTCGTAAGGATAGCCGACGGCAGAATGAGACCCTTAAGCCGCCCCAAGCTGAAGAAAATAAAACATCTTAAAGCAACGGGAGACATACACGAAAAGCTGCGCGAAAAATTATTGAACGGCAGTGTCGTATACGACGCTGAGATAAACAGTGTAATAAGAAAATATAATTCATAGAAATGGAGGTTAAAGCGAAGCGTGTCGAGAGATGATATTATCGAAGCTGAAGGCGTGGTAACCGAAATCTTACCGGGAACGAATTTTCGGGTAAAACTAACCAACGGCCATGTGATTACTGCTTATCTGTGCGGCAAAATGCGGCAGCATACCGTTAGGGTGTGCGTGGGCGACAAAGTAAAGGTAGCGATGAGCCCTTACGACATAACCAAAGGCAGAATTACTTATCGCAACAGACAATAACAGACAAACAAACTTGTGCAGGAGGACATAAAAAATGAAAGTCAGACCGTCGGTAAAACCGATTTGCGACAAATGCAAAATAATAAAAAGAGAAGGCAAAATAATGGTTATTTGCAGCAAATATCCCAAACACAAACAAAAACAGGGATAAAAGAACTTATAAAATAATTGCTAACAAATCATATATTTGATATAATATGCAAGTTAGCCCTTGAACTCAATCCGAAGGCGGCTGGATTATCTTAACGATAATAATCTTCGGTGGTTTATATAGATAAAACACAATAAAAAGAGTGGAAATGGAGGTTATAATTAATGGCTCGTATAGCAGGTGTGGATTTACCGCGAGAAAAGAGAGTGGAAATAGGTCTGACCTATATATATGGCATCGGACGCCCGACGGCCGTTAAGATTCTTAACACCGTAGGCATAGACCTTAATACGCGTGTAAAGGATTTGAACGAAGAGCAGGTGGCCAAGATCCGTGAGTATATAGAAAAGAATTTGCATGTGGAAGGCGACCTGAAAAGAGAAAGGATGATGGACATAAAAAGACTTATGGAAATAGGTTGCTACCGCGGAATCAGGCACAGAAAGGGTTTGCCGGTAAGAGGGCAGAGCACCAAGCAAAACGCCCGTACCAGGAAAGGTCCCAAGCGCACTGTGGGACGCGGTAAAAAGAGCAGCTAAGGAGGCGCTATAAAATGGCAGTAAGAAAATCAACGATAAAGAAAAGGAAAGACCTTAAGCGTATTGAGAAAGGACAAGTACATGTTCATACCACCCATAACAATACCATCGTTACCGTAACCGACATGAACGGCAACACGATAGCCTGGGCTTCTTCGGGAGTGCTTGGACTGAAAGGAGCGAGGAAAGAAACGGCTTTTGCCGCCACGCAGGTTACCGAAAGGGCCATGAACGAAGCCAAACAAAACGGTATTCGCAAGGTGGAGATATACATTAAAGGCACCGGTCAGGGCAGGGAGCCGGCCATTCGCGCCGTGCAAGCCGCGGATGTGGACATTACCATGATAAAGGACGTGTCCCCCATACCCCACAACGGATGTCGTCCGCCAAAACGCAGAAGGCTGTAATCAGGAGGTAAAGTAGAAATGGCAAGATATACGGGAGCGGATTGCCGCTTATGCAGAAGAGAAGGCGAGAAATTGTTTTTGAAAGGAGACAGATGTTTTTCCGCCAAATGTTCTATATTAAAACGCCAGTATGCGCCGGGAGCGCACGGACAAAGGAGGAAAAAACCCACTCCTTACAGCGTGCAGCTTCGCGAAAAGCAAAAAACAAAGAGAATATACGGCCTTACCGAAAAGCAATTCCATAAGTATTATGTTATGGCGGAAAGGCTGAGAGGCGTTACCGGCGAGAACATGCTTATATTGCTGGAAAGAAGACTGGACAATGTGGTTTACAGAATGGGCATAGGCGTATCGAGGGATCAGGCAAGACAGCTTGTAAATCATGGACATATAACCGTTAACGGTAAAAGAGTGAACATACCTTCGTATTTAATAAAGGTAGGCGACGAGATTGCCGTAAAAGAAAACAAAAAGGACAAGACATTCTTTAAGGAATTGAAGGAATCCAATTTCAAAAATTCTTTGAAATGGCTGGAATTCGATCCCAAAACCTTAAAAGGCAAAATCTTGGCCATGCCTACCCGCGAAGATATAGATATGAATATAGCCGAACATATGATAGTTGAGTTATATTCCAAGTAATACGCCTTAAATAAAGGAGGAACCGCCATAATGATGGAAATAGTGAAACCGAAAATTACCGAAATCGAAAGCGCAGATAATTCTCAAGCCAGTTTTATCGTAGAGCCCCTTGAAAGAGGCTACGGCATCACGATAGGCAACTGTTTGAGAAGAATAATGTGCACGGCTTTGCCGGGCGCCGCCATAATCGGCTTGCAGGTGGAAGGCATAAAGCATGAATTCTCAACCATACCGGGAGTAAGGGAAGATGTCGCTGAAATAGTGCTCAACCTCAAAGAAATCTTTGTAAAGGTGTATTCCAACGATCCCACATATACCCATGTGGTAAAACTTAAGACCAACAAACCCGGCAAAGTGAAGGCGGGAGATATCGAGCTGCCGGGCGACATCGAGATTAAGAATCCCGAAGCGCTTATTTGCACGCTTGAGGAAGGATGCGAGCTTAATATGGACTTGACCATCGGAGTGGGCAGAGGCTATGTGTCCGCGCCCCAGAACAAGCCCGCCAAAGCACCCATAGGCTATATCCCCATCGACGCGCTGTTTTCGCCCGTAAGATCGGTAAGTTATTCGGTTGAAGCCACCCGTGTGGAGCAATCCATAGATTATGACAAATTGACCATAAATGTAAAGACCAACGGCACTACTTCGCCCAGAGAGATTGTAAGCTTGGCGGCCAAGATAATGAGCGACCATTTGAAGCTATTCATAAATCTTGTGGAAGACATGAATCAATTGGATATTCTTGTTACCCGCGAGGACGAAAATCAGCAAAAAGCTTTGTATATGAGCATTGAGGAACTTGACCTTTCGGTGCGTCCGCTCAATTGTCTTAAGCGCGCGGGAATCTTTACCGTTGAGGATTTGGTAAAGAAAACCGAAGAAGATATGCTCAAGGTGCGCAACCTTGGCAGGAAGTCGCTTGACGAAGTCATAAGCAAGCTGGCAAATCTGGGTTTAAGTTTACAAAGTAAAGACGAGTAAGGAGAAAAGACAAAATGGCAAAACACAGAAAATTAGGGAGAAGAACGGACCAAAGGGTACAATTAATATACAGTCAGGCATCCCAGTTGCTTTGGCACGGCAGAATCGAGACCACCTTGGCGCGCGCCAAAGAGGTCAGGAAAGCCGCCGAAAAGTTGATAACTATGGCGATAAGGACATATCAAGATACCGTAACGGTAACAAAGATGAAGAGGAATCAAAAAGACGAGCTTATCCCCGTAGAGTATACGAACGACGGCCCGCGCAAGCTTGCCGCCCGCAGAAGGATAATGGCGAAAGTGGCCGACCTTAAAGAAATCAAGGATCCCAAGGAGTCCAAAGAATCTTATAGGGAAAGGACAAGGGACATCAAGCATCCTCTTGTGGAGAAAATTTTTGGGGAATACGCTCCCAAATACGATAAAAGAGCCAAAGAGCTTGGGCAAGGCGGCGGCTATACCCGCATTATCAAATTAGGCCAAAGACGGGGAGACGGCGCCGACAAGTGCATACTTGAACTGGTGTAATCATTCAAAAAAACATCATGCAAAAGACCGCCTTTCAAGGCGGTTTTATAATGCCATAAAATTTATGTTATCAATAAACAAAAACAATTTAATATGAAAAAAACGGCTTTTTTGGAGAAGCCGTTTTTTTCCGTAAAAAGGCTTATTTTTTACCAAGCGGGTTTAATGAATATTTGAGTGAAATAAAGCGTGCCGTTAGATTTTTTGGCCACTCCCACGCCTATTTGCGTAACGTTCGCGGACAGTATATTGGCTCTGTGCCCCGCCGAATTCATCCAAGTGTTGACCACTTCCTGAGCCGAACGCTGTCCGTAAGCGATGTTTTCGGCGACCGCCGAAAAACGCAGCCCGTAAGATTCCAGCATTTTGAAAGGCGAACCGTAAACGGGGGAATTATGCGAAAAATAATGGTTATTTATCATATCTTGCGATTTAATTCTGGCCACTCTGGCCACCTCCCAATTGACGCTTAACGGCTGCAGTCCCCGTTTTGTCCTCTCAAGATTGGTCAGCCTTACCACTTCGTCTTCAATGCTTTTTAAGGGAGCGGCATTGGGAATGGTTATACGCTGCCCGGGATAAATCAAAGAGGGGTTTTTAATGTGGGGATTGGCTTTGATTATTTCCGACAGTCCCGTTTGATACCTTACCGCGATTTTCCACATGCTGTCCCCGGGCTGAACGATATGCGTTTTCGATTGGGCGTAAACGGTGTCGTCTTCCGAGGGAGTTAAGGGCGAGTGGATAAACGCCGAAAAAAACATCAATAAAACCAAAATCGTAATGATTAATTTCTTTTTCATATTTATCTATACCTCATATTTATTATTTTTCATATGCGCAATAGTAGCTAAGTTAAAATATGGAAAAGATACGCAGAAACAGCGTCGTTTCTGTTCCGCTGAGCAAGCTCAGCGGACCGTTTTCTTCTTTAACGCCGACCACAATAATCTTTCTTTAACAATTGGAATATTTGTATTATAATAAGTATTATTCAATGCGGCTTTGACTTTAAGCTTATCGCCGCTTTTTGTTATAAGAAAGGAACGCTTTATGATAATTGAAGGAATAGAATTTGAATTAACAAGAAAAAACATTAAATATTTACGCTTGACGATAAGGGAGGGCAAGGTCAGAGTATCGGCGCCGCTTCTTGCGTCCGAAAAGGAAATTTTCGCGTTTATCCATAAAAAAATGCATTTGATAAAAAAGCATATCAATTCATGTTCCGGCATGGCAAGATTTGAAAAACGCTATGTCGAGGGCGAGCGTTTTCAATTGTGGGGAAAGGATTACACTCTCAGGCTGAAGCTTGGCCATGCCGCCAACGCATGCCTTTTGAGCGGAAACGAGATAATTTTATGCTTAAAAAGCGATAATATTGAAATAAAGAAAAAGCTTGTCAAACAAATGTATTTGGAGCAATTAAGGGAAAAAGCCCAAGAATATTTACGCCGCTGGCAATCCGTTACGGGGCTTGAAAGCGACAGTCTTAGGATAAGGGATATGAAAAGCCGCTGGGGCAGCTGCAATATCCCCAAAAAGGACATATGTCTAAATTTGAAACTTGCCTGTTTTGAAGAATTGTGTCTTTCCTATGTAACTTTGCACGAGCTTTTGCATCTGAAAGAAAGAGGCCATAATAAGCGTTTTTACGCCCTGCTTTGGCGTTATATGCCGGAATGGCAAAAGGCTCGTCAAACGCTGAACGGCCGCGCTTGATAAGTTGACAGCATACCTTTTTTGTGATACGATAAATGAATAACATTGACGGTTTAAGGTGATTTAATGATATTATTGATGGACGCGGGCAACACCAATATTAAGATAGGCGTTTACGACAGCGAACAGATTTTGTATACTTGGCGCATCGCCACCGATTACAGCAAAACGGCCGACGAATACGGCATGATAATGTATGATTTGCTGTCCAAAAACAGATATAAATTCAGCGATGTGGAAGGCATCATAATGTCATCGGTAGTGCCCTCGATAAACTATACCATTGAACATATGTGCACATATTATTTCAATATAAAGCCCATATTGGTTTCCCCCGCCATAAATCTCGGCATTAAGATAAATTACCGCCGTCCCGAAGATTTGGGCGCGGACAGGATAATAAACGCGGTGGCGGCTTTTTACGAATACGGCGGCCCTGCCATTACCGTGGATTTTGGCTCTGCAACCACCTTCGGCTTAATAAGCGAAAAGGGCGAATTTTTGGGAGGGGCCATAGCCCCGGGCATAAAATCAAGCACCGAAGCATTGGTAAAC
Source organism: Clostridiales bacterium DTU072 (assembly GCA_001512685.1). Lineage (GTDB taxonomy): Bacteria > Bacillota > Clostridia > Christensenellales > DTU072 > DTU072. Next base: position 53,267 of record LFSG01000044.1, on the reverse strand, counting down.
ACGGGTTCAAAGCTTCCCAGAATCGAGCTTGTCAAGCCTTCGGGCGTGGTGCAAAACGACACCATCGGGAATATGCAGGCGGGCGTTATTTACGGCTTTACGGGCATGGTTGACTATATTCTGCATAACATAAAGAAAGAAACAGGTTACAATAACGCCAAGGTTATAGCCACGGGCGGCTTGAGCATGCTTGTAAACAACGACTCAAAAGAGATAGAAATAGTGGACAGAGCTTTATCGCTGAAAGGACTTAAATGCTTATATAAATTGAACAGCAGCAAATAGATAAAAATAAGGAGGATTTATGAAGAAAGTCGGAGTAGCATTGTTGGGACTGGGCACGGTCGGCGGCGGCACATATAAGATATTGACCAAAAATCGCGACGACATCAAGAAAAACTACGGCGTGGATTTGGAAATAAGGCATATTCTGGAAAAGGATATGTCAAAGGTTAAGGCGTTGGGCGCAAACCCCGATATTGTGTCATGCGACATAAACAACATATTAAAAGACCCCGAAATAAAGATTGTGGCTGAGTTTTTTGGCGGAATAGAGCCGGCAAAAAGCTTTTTGGTACAATGCTTGCTGGCGGGCAAGAGCATAGTTACGGCGAATAAAGAGATGTTCAGCCAATATTGGCACGAGCTGGAAAGCGCGGCCAAGAAGGGCAAGGCGGGGGTGTATTTTGAAGCAAGCTGCGTGGGCGGCGTGCCCGTTATCAGAACGCTTACCGAGAGCATGCAAGGCAACAACATAAAATGCATTATGGGCATTGTAAACGGAACCACCAACTATATTTTATCGAAGATGGCGGACGAAGGCTTGGAGTATGAAACCGTGCTCAAAGAAGCGCAAAAGCTGGGCTATGCCGAAGCAAACCCCACCGCCGATGTGGACGGATACGATTCCATGTATAAGCTGAGCATATTAAGCTCCCTTGCATTTCATACCAAGGTGCCCATTGACAAGATATACAGAGAAGGCATATCGAATATCAGCAAGCTGGACATAGAGTACGGCAAAAAATTCGGGTATACGCTTAAGCTGCTTGCCATTGGCAAGAAAGAAAACGGCAAAATCGAAGCAAGAGTGCATCCCGCCTTTATTCCAAGCGACCATCCGTTGGCGGCGGTTAAAGAGAGTTTCAACGCCGTCCATATAGTGGGCGACAATGTGGGCGACATTATGCTTTACGGCAGAGGCGCGGGAGATTTGCCCACGGGCAGCGCCATAGTGTCGGATATAGTGTTCGCTTCTCTGCAAAGCAAGCATAAGTATTCCTCTTTTAAGAACAACACGGACAAGGTGTCGGACAGGGGCTTCAATAAGGATTTCCAATGCGAATACTATATGAGGTTGACGGTAAAAGACGTGCCGGGAGTGATAGCTTCCATTTCGGCGAAGCTGGCCAAGTTCAAAATCAGCATAAACTCCATACAGCAAAAGGTGGAAGGGGATAAGGCCTCAGTAATATTCATGCTGCACAGAACCAGCGAAAGCAGCGTAAAGAAAGCCGTGGAGGCAATTAAGGAAGTGGACACCGTTTACAGCGTGGACGCCATAATCAGGGTGGAAGAATAACCGCTTAAGATATTTCAATTGAAACAAAAACTCAAAAATTCAGGGTTGCCTGAATTTTTGTTTTATCATTGCGAGAGCGGCAAATTTCATGGAAACAGCCATGGCTTGGCTTTATGCGGTTAAACGCGTCTTTAATTGACATTGAGAATTATTATATGTTAATATGTATGTAATTACGAAGTAGGTGTAAAATTATGTTAGACAAAAGGTCTTATTCCATACTTGAGAAAATAGTTAATTCGTCGCAGGACGGAGACTCTGTGGTGCTTGAAAAAGAGGAGCTTCTGAGCGCGGTGGACAACGAGATAGACGAGGACGAATTGGCTTATTATATAGAGGATTTGGCCTTAAACGAGATGATATCCGTAAAGTACAAAGACGACAACCTTTATGTCATTACTCCGTTATCCAAAGGCAGAGTGGCGGCCGAAAAGAAAGCCAAGGTAACCAAGCTTGCCGAAATCGTGCATAAAGAAATACAGCAAGCCGAAGCCATAAATTACAAAAAAATTGGCGCAATAGCGGGTTTTTGGGCATTCATCGGCGGAATGTTCGCCGCCGCCGTCGCTTTTTTAGTAGCGAGGTTTTCGTAAAATGGTATTGAACAAGAAAGAGAAAGCATTGCTCAATGTAGTATACCGCACGGCGGTAAATAAGAACGGGCAGTGTTTGCTCACTCCTTTGGACATATTAGAAAAGATATCTTATAAACTTGAGTTTACCGAAAACGACCTTGAAAGGGTGCTGAATGACCTTTCGCTGGACAACTATTTCAGCGTGGACAAAGCCAAAAGGCGGAACGAGCTGATTTATGTGATAACGCTGAAAGAAAAAGGCCTTTCATATATCAGAGACAAAAAGAAAGCCAGAAGAAAGCTTTATATAAGAATAATAACCGCCATATTGATAGCCATACTATCCTATGTGGTCAAGCTGATTTTACCTTATATATTTAATTAGATGGACAAATTTCAATTATCCTCAAACTACAAGCCTCAGGGCGATCAGCCTCAGGCTATAGAAAAGCTTGTGCAAGGCTTGCTTGACGGCTTCCGCGTTCAGGTATTGCTTGGCGTGACCGGCAGCGGCAAGACATTCACCATGGCAAATGTCATTCAAAAAATAAACAAACCCACGTTGATTATCGCGCATAATAAAACGCTTGCCGCCCAGCTCTGCAATGAATTGAGGGAGCTTTTCCCCAAAAACAGAGTGGAATATTTTGTGTCTTATTACGATTATTATAAGCCGGAAGCGTATATCCCCAGCACCGACACATATATAGCCAAGGATTTGTCCATGAATGACGAAATAGACAAGCTTCGCCACAGCGCCACGGCATCGCTGGGGGAAAGAAGGGATGTGATAGTGGTGTCTTCGGTGTCGTGCATATACGGCTTGGGCGCGCCCCAGGAGTATTTTAAGAACATGATATCCTTGCGCCCCGAAATGAAAATTGACAGAGACGAGCTGATAGACAGGCTGGTGGCTTTGCAATATAGGAGAAGCGATATAGACTTCGCGCGCTCCACTTTCAGAGCGAGAGGGGATATCCTTGAGATTTTTCCCTCCAACTATTCAAACCTTGCCATACGCGTGGAATTTTTTGGCGATACGGTGGAAAGGCTGAGCGAATTTGACATTACCACCGGAAAGGAAGCCAATATTTTGGAGCATGCCGCCATATTCCCCGCCAGCCATTATGTGGTGGGCGAAGAAGGCTTGGAGAGCATTTTGGCAAGGATAAAAAAAGACATGGAAAAAGAAGTGGAAGCGTTTAAGAAAAAGAACAAGCTTCTTGAGGCTCAAAGATTGCTGGAAAGGGTAAGCTATGATATAGAAATGATAAGGGAAATAGGTTATTGCAACGGCATAGAGAATTACTCCAGGTATTTTGACGGCCGAAAGACGGGAGAGCCGCCCTTTACTTTATTGGACTATTTTCCCGACGATTTTTTGCTGTTCATAGACGAATCGCACATGACCTTGCCCCAGATAAGAGCCATGTATAACGGCGACAAGGCCAGGAAGGACAACCTTGTCAATTACGGCTTCCGCCTAAAAGCCGCTTACGACAACAGACCGTTGAATTTTCAAGAGTTCACCCAGCGCTTTACACAGCTTATATGCGTGTCCGCTACGCCGGGGGAATACGAAATGGAGCAGCAGTCGCAGGTGGTGGAACAGCTTATCCGCCCCACGGGTTTAGTGGACCCCGAGGTTTTTGTAAGGAAGACAAAAGGGCAGATAGACGACTTGATAAGCGAAATTTATATGGCCATGGAAAAAGACGGCAGAACGCTGGTAACCACTTTGACCAAAAGAATGGCGGAAAGCCTTACGGCGTACTTGAAAGAGCACAAGATGAAAGTAAGCTATATGCACAGCGACATAGACACCTTGGAAAGGGTAGACATAATATCCTCTTTGCGCAGAGGGGAAATAGACGTGCTTGTGGGCATAAACCTTTTGCGGGAGGGGCTTGATTTGCCCGAGGTGGCGCTTGTGGCCATACTTGACGCCGACAAGGAAGGCTTTTTGCGTTCCCGCTCCTCTTTGATTCAAACGATAGGCAGGGCGGCAAGGAACAGCCAATCAAAGGTGATTATGTACGCGGACACCATTACGGACAGCATGAAAGCGGCGATAGAGGAAACCAACAGAAGAAGGGAATACCAGATAGCGTATAACAAAAAGCACAACATCACGCCCAAAACTATAAAGAAAGACATAGTGAATACGCTTATGATAAGCAGGAAGATTAAAGACGCGGACAGGAAAAAGCTCAGCCGCGGCGAGATAATAAAAGAAATAGAGCGGCTTACGGGCTTGATGTCGGTAGCCAGCCACAATTTGGATTTTGAAACTTGCATACAATTGAGAGACGAAATAATGCGGCTGAAAAAAGAAATAAGACAATAGCGCCGACAATCAAACGATATATGCGCATATGCGAAAAAATTGGAGAAAGCGACGGAGATGAACGACAAAATAATTATCAAGGGAGCAAAAGAGAATAATCTTAAAGACATAAATTTAACTTTGCCCAGGGATAAATTTATAGTGTTTACGGGACTGTCGGGCAGCGGCAAGTCTTCGCTGGCTTTTGATACCATTTTCGCCGAAGGACAGAGAAGGTATATCGAGAGCTTATCCTCTTACGCCAGACAGTTTTTGGGGCAGATGGACAAGCCCGATGTGGAGAGCATAGAAGGCTTGTCGCCTTCAATATCCATAGACCAAAAAACCACATCCCACAACCCGCGTTCGACGGTGGGGACGGTTACCGAGATTTACGATTATCTAAGGCTGCTGTTCGCCAGGATAGGCGTGCCCCATTGTCCGGAATGCGGCAGGGAGATTTACGGCATTACCGTGGACCAGATAGTGGACAAGGCGCTTATGTACGCCCAAGGAACCAAGATAATGGTAATGGCTCCCATAGTGCGGGGGAGAAAGGGGGAATACAAAAAGCAATTTGAAAATTTGCGCAAAGACGGCTACGCCAGAGTAAAGGTGGACGGAGAAATCCGCATGCTTGACGAAGATATTGAGCTTGACCGTCAACGCAAACACGACATAAGCGTTGTGGTGGACAGATTGATAATCAAAGAGGGCATAAACAGAAGGCTGACCGACAGCGTGGAATTGGCGCTTAAACTTACCGGCGGCTTGGTGTCCATAGACTATGAGGGCAAAGAGGAGCTTTATTCCACCCGATACGCTTGCCCCGACTGCAATATTACGCTGGGGGAGATAACCCCAAGGAGCTTTTCTTTCAACAGCCCTTACGGCGCTTGCCCCGAATGCACGGGATTGGGCTTTAAGAATGAAATCGACATAGACAAGCTTATTCCCGACAAAACCAAGAGCTTGAGAGAAGGCGCGATTAAAGTAAGCGGCTGGAATTTGGATATGGGCAGAATTTCCGCCATGATGTTCAAGGCGCTGTCCGAAAAATATAAGTTTTCACTGGACACGCCGTATAAGGATTTGCCCAAGCATATACAAGACATGATTTTATACGGCAACAACCGCGAAACAATGCGCATGGAGTGGCAGAGCGCCCGCTTTTCGGCGGAATACAATTCCAGCTATGAAGGAATAGTGAACAACTTGAAAAGAAGGTATAGGGAAACCGCTTCCGAGGGCGTAAAAAGGGATATAGAAAGACTGATGACCACTCGCCCCTGCATGTCTTGTTCGGGGAAAAGGCTGACAAAGGAAGTATTATCCATAAGGATAGACGGCAGGAACATCAGCGAGGTGGCCGATATGCCCATTTCGCGCTTGCCCGTATTCTTTGGTAGCCTGAAACTGTCCAAAAGGGATGCCATAGTGGCCACTCCGATATTAAAGGAACTTAACGAAAGGGTTAATTTTTTAATAGACGTGGGGCTGGGGTATTTGACCTTGTCGCGCTCAAGCGCCACGCTGAGCGGCGGGGAAGCGCAGAGAATAAGACTGGCCACGCAGATAGGCAGCGGGCTTATGGGGGTGATATATATTTTGGACGAGCCCAGCATCGGCCTGCACCAAAGGGATAACGGCAGGCTGATAGCCACTCTGAAGAAATTAAGGGATGTGGGCAATACTTTGATAGTGGTGGAGCACGACGAAGAAACAATCAGAGAAGCCGATTATATTGTGGACATAGGCCCGGGGGCGGGCATAAAAGGCGGCGAAGTGGTGGCGGCGGGAAGCCCCGCGGACATTATGAATAACGAGAAATCCCTTACGGGCTTGTTTTTGTCGGGCAAAAGAAAAATAGCGCTTCCCGAAAAGCGCAGGGATTGCTGCAATAAATATCTCAGCGTATTGGGAGCAAGACAGAACAACCTTAAGAATATAAATGTGGATTTTCCTTTAGGTTGCTTTGATGTGGTTACGGGCGTGAGCGGCAGCGGCAAGTCTTCTTTGGTCAACGGTATTTTGTATCCTCATCTTGCCAACAAGCTTAACGGGGCGCGTTTGGATGAAGGGGATTTTGACGAAATCGAAGGGATGGAGCATTGCGACAAAGTCATCGCCATAGACCAAAGCCCCATAGGCAGGACTCCCCGTTCCAACCCCGCCACTTACACGGGGGTATTCACATATATAAGGGAATTGTTTTCCTCCACTCCCGAAGCCAGGGCAAGGGGGTACAGAGAGGGCAGGTTTTCCTTTAATGTCAGCGGGGGCAGATGCGAAAACTGCAAGGGAGACGGCATAATAAAAATAGAAATGCACTTTTTGCCCGATGTGTATGTGCCCTGCGAGGTATGCCGCGGCAGAAGATATAACAGGGAAACCTTGGAAGTAAAATATAAAGGCAAAAGCATTTATGACATTTTGGAAATGACCGTTGACGAAGCGTGCGAATTCTTTTCCAAAATACCGAGGATATTCAATAAACTTAAAACTATACAAGATGTGGGACTGGGGTATATAAAATTGGGACAGCCCGCCACCACTTTTTCGGGAGGGGAGGCTCAGCGCATCAAGCTTGCCGCCGAATTGAGCAAAAGGGCCACAGGCAGGACGGTATATATATTGGACGAGCCCACCACGGGATTGCACGCCGCCGATGTGGAGAAACTGATTATGGTATTGCAAAGATTGGTGGACAGCGGCAATACCGTAATAATAATCGAACATAACATCGATGTCATAAAGACCGCCGATTATGTCATAGATTTGGGCCCTGAAGGGGGCGATTTGGGAGGGAATTTGATAGCCAAAGGCCGGCCCGAGCAAGTGGCGGCCACGCCGGGCAGCTATACCGGGGAATATTTGAAGAAAGTTTTGTATAAATAATTCAAAAGAGCATATTTTTTCTTGATAAGAACAATGCTAAAGATATGCTTGTAATTATCGCGCGTTCTCTAATAATTCTTTTGGTGCTGGTAGCGGGGTTAAGGTTTATGGGCAAGCGCGCCATAGGCGAATTCCAGCCTTTTGAATTTGTCATAGTGCTTGCGGTGGCCGAGCTTGCCAGCACTCCCATGCAAGAAATCACCACGCCCATTTTATACGGCATAGTGCCGCTCATAACGGTGTTTGTCGCCCATTATATAATTACCTCCATAAGCTCTAAGTCCATCAGATTCCGCAAATTTTTCAACGGCAAGCCCATGATTGTCATAGACCAAGAGGGCGTAAACAACGAGAATTTAAGAAAACTCAATCTCAATGTCAACGATTTATTGGAAATGATAAGGGAGCAGGGCTATTTCAGCATAGAAGAAATAAATTACGCCATAATCGAAACCAACGGCAAGTTATCGGTTATGAAAAAAGAAAACGCGCCTTCGCCGCAATCCATACCCATGACGCTTATATGCGAAGGCAGGTATTTGGAAGACAATTTGTCAAAAATTAAAGCGAACAAAGAAAATGTGCAAAAAATTCTCAACAAAAAGAATATCAGAATGAAAGACGTATTGCTTATGACCGCCGATTCCAACAAAATATTTTTACAGCCCGTCAAAGGGAAATATATGATTTTCGAGGCGGACGATGAAATATAAATTGATTACCGTTATCGTGCTTTTGGTTTTGATGCTTGCGGGCGGCATTTGGGAATGCGTTTATATAACCAAGACTTTCAGGGAGCTTGAGCAAAGAACAAACGAGATATTAAGCGAAGACGCCATAGACAAGCAAAAGGTTTTGGACACCGCCGAATGGCTGGACAAGCAGCATAAGCGTTTAGAGTTTGTGGTGCCGCATTTTCAGCTTAACGAAGTATCCTTTACATGCGGCGAGCTTGTGGGCGCCATGCGCAGCAATGACGAGAAAGCGGCCTATCCGCTGCTCTATAAACTTAGGGAAGTGGCAAAAAGAATGGGGGATATCTACCGCTTCAGATACCAAAACATAATTTAATCACAATTTATCGAAGCTGATTATCACCGAGCTCAATATGTATCTTAAATCGCTAAGCAATTGCACCCTTGTGGCGCCGGCCACATCAAGGGAGGCCAATCCCCCCGCGAACAGCTCAAGGATGGCCGTATAATGGCCGGAAGCGTTTTCTTTGACTGCCCTTTCCTTTTCTTTTTTTATGTTCGATTGGATTTGATTGCATTTTTCAAGAAATTGGGATTCGTATATTTCGCCGTTTTCAAACTGCAAAGCGGCGCTTAATAGCTCATTCAAGGCGAAAATCACCTCCGAATACTTTTTGGCGTCAAGCCTTTTGACGATAATTTGGGCGTCTTTGTTTTTGCTTGCCACGCTTTGGGCGTCTTCTTTATCGGCAAAAAGCGTATATGCCACAAAATAAGCGTTTTGTTTTTGGTATATATATCCGCCGCCGCCCGACTGCCGCACAAGCAAAGATTGAGCGTAAGCCTTATCCCGACTGTCGAAGCTTTTGACCACAAAATAATAATGGGCGTCCTTTTGCTTGGCGAACAACTCCTTTGCCCAATCAAAGCCGATATTGCCCAATTTGACATTGGCGTAAACAAGCGCAGCAATCAGTATCAGCGCCGCCAAAAGATAAACGCCTATTCTCCGTTTTTTGACGGGCTTAACGATTATATCGGTTTTTTTGTTTTTTTTATCCGACAGATAGTTTTTTATATAGAATTGAGTATAATCTATCTTGGACATAATACCATTATATGATGGCGCCTTTAAGCTAATAACCGCCTTAAAATACCCAAAAAAATTTATTTTTTAACCTCATAATTTTATTTTTTGCCAAAAACGGCCGCCGCTTGCAATTATGACAAGCTTTATGATATTATTAAACGGTAAAAAAATTTAAGGTTTAAGCAAAAGGGATTTATTATGAACAAATGGGACAAAAGGTTTATGGAAATGGCCGAGCTTGTCAGCAATTGGTCTTCGTGCTATAAGGACAACAGAAAAGTGGGAGCCATTATCACAAGGAACAAAAGAATCCTTACCACAGGCTACAACGGCGCCAGCAGCGGCATAAAGAGCTGCCGCGAAAAAGGCGAATGCATGAGGAATAAGCTCAATATACCTTCGGGCACAAGACACGAGCTTTGCTATGCCGTGCACGCCGAACAGAACGCCATTATCCAAGCGGCGAAAATAGGCGTAAGCGTGGAAGGGGCGGTGATGTATTGTACCCATCAGCCATGCACGATTTGCGCCAAGATGATAATAAACAGCGGTATAAGGAGGGTGGTCTATAAAGAAGGCTATCCCGACGACTTCTCAATGGAACTTTTCAAGGAAGCGGGAGTGGAAATAATAAAGTATCGCGATTTGGAGAATCAAGATTAATCCCCTTTCATTAATTTAAGCAAAGCCGAATTTATTGTTTCGTTAGATATGCCTTTGAGGGGAACAAAACCTTCGGATTTTTGATTGTCTTTTTGATTTAACATTGACGCCACCATGGCGGCGAGGGGAGCGCCGCCGCCCATGGCGCTGTTACCCATTAGTTTTGAAAGCATGCCCGACATATCCGAAGCGTTTGCCCCGCCTTTGCCGCTCATCATATTGGCGATAAGGCTTGCCATATCGCCGCTTTCGGATTTTTGGTCATTTTGTTTATTGCCCCCCATCATACCGAGCATGGCGTTGAGCATAGGGTCGCCGCCGCTTTTATTGCCGCCAAGCTGGGACATAAGCAAAGCGTTCATCATATCGTTGCCCCCGCCGCCTTTGCGCCCCATCATCATAAAGGGCAGCATCATCAAAAAAGGATTGTTCATATCAGCTTGTCTTCAGCCGCGCGATAAGGTCTTTCATTTTTTCTCTTTGCTCGGCAGTCAAAAAGGATTCTATTTTGGCGTAAAAGGCGTCCAATTCTTGGGGGGAGGTATTGCCTTTTGAACATGCGCCCACATTAAACAATTCCCGCATCAATTCTTCTTCGCTCATGTCCGAATACTTATTTAAGGCTTCTTGAGGGGAAAGAGGCTTTTTTTTGTTTTTTATGTAATCTTTAATGTTCATGACGCCTCCTTTTTTTTATTTTATGCGCGCAAGGCGTGTTTTGTGCCATAAAAATAAGCAACCGTTAAGGGGCACACAATGGCCTAAGCCATAATATAAATATACTAAGACGGTGTATGAAATCCCAAAGAAGAGTCGCTTTGGTTTAAGGCAATGAGCTTGCGACAGATTCAAGGCAAGACAAGGAATAAGCATTGCCTAAGATAAAACACCCTCCGGCCGAAAACCGCGCTTTATTGTTGCGTGGTTTTTTGGCGTTCGGTTTGCAAGCCCGAGTAGGCTTCCAAGCGCAAATATCCCGTCTTGAAAGCTTTTTTGACGCCTTTGACATAAAGCTTTGATTTGAGCAAATTCTTCTTCTTGTTAAAAATCGTATGGGTAAGGCAAAGCGCTTGAACCGAGCTTTTTTTGGCGATTAATTTTCGCCAAAACATGCCGCCCGCCGCCGCTTCCACTATATTGCGCCCGCAATAAAAAGAAGTATTGAAATATTTAAGCCTGCAGTCCAGAAGAACAAGGGTGTTCAACAATACAAACACGGGGAAAGCAAGCGGCAAGCGTTCATAAAACGCAAAGAAAACCATTAAAGGCGCGGCTATGAGGTTAAACCCAAAAACAGGCAGGGAAAAATAATTTATGCGGGCGGAGGGCGGAGGGCGGAAGCCTTTGCACTCGCTCTCAAAATCGGGTAGAAATTCCTTAATCACCTTTTGGGCGTTTTCAATTTTAGCTATGGGAAGCAAAGGAATTGAAAGGTCGGACAAAGCGCCTTGATGCCCGGGAGCGTACAAAAAAGCGGTACAGGTACGGGTAATTTTGTTCAGCAAATGCTGTTTCAGCCCCATTCCGTTAATGCTGTCATACAAAGCGAAATGGTGGGATTTGACCAATTTGCCGTAAGAAATCTTTAATACGCAGCCCCGCTTGGACAAGCTGAAATTATGGTATTTGTTCCATGTGGCCAAAGCGTTCAGCATTATGCTTAAAACTATTGAAATAACATATAAAGCGGCGATAAGCTTGTTATAAAGGGTATCGACGAAATACAGCGCTACCAGCGTAACCAAGGACAGCGCGTACCCTATCGGCCTTATCCACCTTGCGGGCATGAGAACGGAGTTAACAAGCAGGCTTTTATTGGGAAGAGAAAAGGATATTTGCTCATATGTCCCGTCGCCGCAATGAGCGCGGACAATTTTGTTTTCTATCTCTTCAATCACTTCTCGGCGGGCGATTATATCCATTTCGGCTTTTTGGTTGACGCTGCCCGAATTGATGATTATGCGCTTGGCTTTTACGGCTTTATACAAAAGCGACTGCTTAACGGTATAGAAATGAACATTGCGATAAGGCAGCATAACGCTGTTTGTGATAAAAAAGCGGCTTTCCACCGTCAAGCTGTCCAATCCTACTATTATTTTCTTTCGATAATGGCTGCCCAAAAGAAAAACGATATAAAGCAGCATAACCCCCGACAGCATAAAAGCCAAGGGCAATTGAAAATATAAAAAGCGGTTTGTCAAGCTTATATCGTATGACAAAATGCGCGCGGCGAAATAGGCGAGAGCGGCAAGGAATGCGGCGGCGGACAAGAATTTATAGAAAACCGCAGCGAAACTTTCTCTGTAAGCGTTCATTTCAGCTTTTTGCTTTATGCGCCAGGCTTTGGGCATAAAGGGCGTCTTCCACGGACAAAGAGGGCAGGGTATGCTCCGAGCCCGCCGTAAATATTTTCACGGTGGCGAGCTTGAACAGTCTTTCAAACGGATAAGCCTTTAATTCCACATGCTGTATGTTGTCAACTAAGATAATTTGTCTTTTTTTGGCCACAACGCCGCTGTACACATATACCTTGTCTTTTTGCTCAAAAGAATAAGAAAAGCCGATATACCTTAAATACGGAACAAATATCATGGCGATGGCGTACAAAACGGGAAAAGAAAAGGCCCAAACCTTGATTAAGGTCAAGCTTAGCCCGTACAAAAGGTTTGAGGATATTATGGCGGTAAATATTTCAAAACCCAGCAATAAAATAAATGCCAGCAGCCATCGGAGGTACCAGCATTTCAAAGCGTTTTTGGGCAATCTCTTTTTGTCGCTCAGCATTACTCCCATTCAATGGTGGCGGGAGGTTTTGTGGTAATATCGTACACAACACGATTGATGCCTTTTACCTCGCCCACTATCCTTGAGGATATTTTTGCCAAAATTTCATAAGGTATACGCGCGAAATCGGCGGTCATGGCGTCCACGCTGGTAACGGCGCGTATTCCCAGCGTATAATCATAGGTGCGCTTGTCGCCCATGACGCCCACGCTCCTTAAATCGGTAAGCACCGCAAAGTATTGCCAAATATCATTATCAAGCCCGGCGAGGGCGATTTCTTGCCTTAATATATAGTCTGCCTCTCTGAGGATATCAAGCTTTTCGCGGGTTATTTCGCCGATAATCCTGATGCCTAGTCCCGGGCCGGGGAAAGGCTGGCGCATTACGATATCCTTATCCAATCCCAGTTCAAAGCCCGCTTGGCGCACTTCGTCCTTAAACAGATTCCTTAACGGCTCAATAATTTCTTTGAAGTCCACCACCGAAGGCAAACCGCCCACGTTGTGGTGGGATTTAACCAAAGCGGCGCCCACCCCGCTTTCCACTATATCGGGATAAATGGTGCCTTGCACGAGATAATCCACTTTGCCTATTTGCTTGGCGGCTTCCTCAAACACCCTTATAAATTCTTCGCCTATAATCTTTCTTTTGCGTTCGGGGTCTTTCACGCCGCTCAGCTTATTAAGAAACCTTTCCGAAGCGTCGATTTGGCGCAGGTTCATGCCCAGCTTGCCCTTAAAAACCTCCATGACCTGCTTTGCTTCGTCTTTGCGCATAAGCCCGTGGTCCACAAAAACGCAGGTAAGGTTTTTGCCTATGGCTTTATGGACGAGGGCGGCGGCGACGGCGCTGTCCACGCCTCCGCTCATGGCGCAAAGCGCCTTTTTGTCGCCTATGGTTTGCTTTATGCTTTGCACGGCTTGAGCGACAAAATTCGACATTGTCCAATCACCCTTGGCGCGGACAATTTTATAAAGGAAATTCTTTAATATCAAATCGCCGTTTATGGTATGGGATACTTCGGGATGAAACTGCACGCCGTAAATTTTGTTTTGTTCGTCGCAGTATGCGGCTACGGGACAGGTTTTTGTGTTCGCTATGACCCTCATGCCTTGGGCGACAGAACGGATATAATCGCCGTGCGACATCCAGCAAATATTTTCTTTATCAACGCCTTCAAAAAGGGCGCAGTATTGATACTGAATTTCCTGCCTGCCGTACTCTTGACTTTCCGCCGCTTTGACATCGCAGCCTTTCAGCTTGGCGATAAGCTGGGCGCCGTAACAAATACCCAAAACGGGAAGGTTCATTTCAAGTATTTGCTTGTCTATGGCGGGGGCGTCGTGGGCAAACACGCTGCTTGGCCCGCCCGTCAAGATAAGCGCTATAGGATTTATTTGTTTAATTTTTTGCGCGGAGGCCGAAGAAAAAGGAATAATTTCGCAATATACGCCGTTTTCCCTTATTTTTCTTGCGATAAGCTGACTATATTGACTTCCGAAGTCTATGACCAAAGCTGTTTGATATTTCATAAAAACCTCTAAGTTTACGCTTTTGTGGAATAGTTGGGAGATTCCTTGGTTATGGCGATGTCATGCGGATGCGATTCTATAAGCGAAGCGTTGGTTATTTTGATAAACTTGGCTTTTGTTCTCAATTCTTCGATTGTCGCCATGCCGCAATAGCCCATGCCAGCGCGTATGCCGCCCACGAGCTGATACACTATTTCGCTTAAAGCGCCTCTGTAAGGCACTCTGCCTTCCACGCCTTCGGGAACCAGCTTTTGGGCGTCTTCTTGGAAATATCTGTCTTTGGAGCCAGCTTCCATGGCGGCCAGCGAGCCCATGCCCCTGTATACCTTGAAGCTTCTGCCTTGGAAAATCTCAAGCGAGCCGGGGGATTCTTTTGTGCCCGCCAGCAGCGAGCCTATCATTATGGCGCCAGCGCCCGCCGCCAGTCCTTTTACGATATCGCCGGAGAATTTAATGCCGCCATCGCCTATGACTTTTACGCCGTATTTATCCGCTTCTTCGGCGCAGTCCATAATGGCGGTGATTTGGGGCACTCCGATACCCGCGATAACCCTTGTGGTACAAATGGAGCCCGGCCCCATGCCCACTTTCACGACATCGGCGCCTGCCTTGATTAAATCCCTTGTGGCTTCGGCGGTGGCCACATTGCCCGCTATTACGGGAAGGTCGGGGAAGGTCTTTTTAATTTTCCTTACCGCCTCAAGCACCGCTGTGGAATGTCCGTGAGCGGTGTCTACAGCCACTATGTCCACTTTGGCGTCAATAAGCGCCTTGACGCGGTCGAGATAGTTTGCGCCCACGCCTACGGCGGCGCCCACAAGCAGACGGCCGTTTTTGTCTTTGGCGGAGTGGGGATATTGAATGGTTTTTTCAATATCTTTAATGGTAATCAATCCCTTAAGGTTGAAATCTTTATCCACGATGGGAAGCTTTTCTATTCTGTGCTTGCCTAAGATTTTTTGCGCTTCTTCAAGGGTTGTGCCTTCGGGGGCGGTGATAAGGTTGTCTTTGGTCATGATATTGCCTATGGGCTGATTAAAATTAGTTTCAAAACGCAAATCCCTGTTGGTCAGAATACCCACAAGTTTTGTGCCTTCGGTTATGGGCACGCCGCTTATTTTATATTTGCGCATCAATTCAAGGGCGTCGGTAACCTTATGGTTGGGAGATAAAAAGAAAGGATCAGTAATGACCCCGTGTTCACTTCTTTTTACTTTATCCACATGAATAGCCTGCTCTTCTATGGTAAGGTTTTTGTGGATGATGCCCAGTCCGCCCTCTCTTGCCATGGCTATTGCCAGCTTGTATTCGGTAACGGTATCCATGGCGGCGCTTATTATCGGTATTTGCAAAGTAATGTCTTTGGTCAAGGAAGTTTTGAGATTGACATCTTTGGGCAATACCGAAGATTTATTGGGAATTATCAGCACATCGTCAAAAGTTAAGCCTTCTTTTAATATTCTTTCCATTCAATTACCCCTATAACAATTATTTATTTGATATTTCATAATTATAAAACTTTAATGTTATCTTTGTCAAATAAAAGGTAGTAAAAGCGTATATTAAAAAGATATATTTAATATGCTATTTGCGTTATGAATTAATGTGAATTGATTTGCCATAAGCGGTTTTTTTATGGTATAATGTTTGCAATTTCATTTTAATGGGAAATTTTTGCAAAGGAGAGCTTGACATGACAAATAATCGATATGTATTGGATTTTGTAAAGAAATATCAAGATTTGTTTCAACCCGACAAAGTGGTTTGGATTGATGGCAGCAAGAAACAAAAGAGAGAGCTTACCAATGAAGGCGCGGCCACGGGCGAAATAATAAAACTCAACAACAGGCTTTTGCCGGGCTGCATTTACCACAGAACGGCGGTTAACGACGTGGCGAGGGTGGAGGACAGGACCTTTATTTGCTCCCGCAAGCAAGAGGACGCAGGCCCTACCAACAACTGGATGGAGCCGCAGCAATGCTATAAGATGCTTGACGACATTGCCAGAGGCAGCATGAAAGGCAAAACGATGTATGTGATACCTTTTTCCATGGGCAAGATAGGCTCTCCATTTGCCAAATACGGCATAGAGCTTACCGACAGCATATATGTGGTGCTGAACATGCTCATTATGACAAGGGTATCCCCCAAGGTGCTGGACAAGATAGGCGACACCGACAACTTCACCAAATGCGTGCATTCCAAGGTTACGCTTGACCTTGAGAACAGATATATATGCCATTTCCCCGAAGACAACACCATTTATTCCATAAACAGCGGATACGGCGGCAATGTGCTTTTGGGCAAGAAATGCCTTGCGTTAAGGATAGCTTCATATTTGGGACGGCAAGAAGGGTGGATGGCCGAACATATGCTTATTTTGGGCATAGAAAAGCCGGACGGCGACACCAAGTATATTTGCGCGGCCTTCCCGTCGGCTTGCGGCAAGACCAACCTTGCCATGCTCATACCCCCCGCCGTATATAGAGAGAAAGGCTATAAGGTCTATACGGTGGGCGACGACATCGCTTGGTTGAGAAAAGGCAAGTACGGCCAGCTTTACGCCGTAAATCCCGAATTCGGATTTTTCGGAGTAGCCCCGGGAACGAACAGCAAGACCAATCCCAACGCGCTTGCCACCACAAAGAGAGACACCATATTCACCAATGTGTGCTTGAATAAGGCAAACAAGACGGTATGGTGGGAAGGCTTGGACCAGCCCGCCCCCACGAAGGCCGAGGACTGGAAGGGCGAAAAATGGAAGCCGGGCATGGTTGACGCCAACGGCAAGCCCATACCGGGCGCCAATCCCAACAGCCGCTTTACCGCTCCCATAAAGAATTGCCCTTGCCTGAGCAAGGAATTCGACAATCCCAAGGGAGTGCCCATTTCGGCCATTGTATTCGGCGGCAGAAGGGCCAAGGCCGCTCCTCTTGTTTATGAGGCAAGGGACTGGAAGCACGGCGTGTTCGTAGGCTCTATTATGGCCAGCGAAACGACGGCGGCGGCCGCGGGCAAAGTGGGCGTGGTAAGGCGCGATCCCATGGCAATGCTTCCTTTCTGCGGATATCATATGGGAGACTATTTCCAACACTGGTTGGATATGGGCAAAAAGATTAAGCAAAAACCCAAGATTTTCAATGTCAACTGGTTTAGAACGGACGAAAACGGCAAATTCATATGGCCGGGCTTCGGCGAAAACCTGAGGGTGTTGGATTGGATTATCCGCCGTTGCGAAGGAACGGTTGACGCCGTGGAATCCCCCGTCGGATATTTGCCCAAGCCCGAAGACATTAACTTGGAAGGACTGGATTTTTCAATAGAACAGCTTAAGGACTTGCTGGAAATAGACAGAGAAACATGGCTGGAAGAGGTCAAGGGCATTGCGGAATTCTATGCCAAATTCGGCGAAAGGCTTCCCAAAGAGCTGACCAAACAGCTTAAAGAACTCAAAAAGAGGGTAAGAGCCATAGGCAAAGAAACCCAAAACAAATAAAGGACAAAACCAAAAGATAAAGAGATAAAAGCCGTCGGCAGGGCGGCTTTTATTCTCTCAAAAGGGAAAACAATGAGCGAGGATGTTTTTGAAAGGACGAGAAAGCTTATAGGGGAGCAGGCTTTAAGCAGGCTGTCCCAAGCGTATGTGGCGGTATTCGGCATAGGAGGCGTGGGCTCTTACGCCGTAGAGGCTTTGGCAAGGGCGGGCGTGGGAAAGCTGCTTTTGGTGGACGGCGACATTATAAAGGAGAGCAACATAAACCGTCAGCTGATAGCCCTTCATTCCACTTTGGGCAAATACAAAACGCAAGCGGCCAAAGAGCGCGCCATGGACATAAACCCCGATATCGAGGTAATCGAGGCGCGGATTTTTTACGGCAAGGACAATTGCTCATCTTTGCCCCTTGACGGGCTGGACTATATAATAGACGCCATAGACACCGTAACTTCCAAGATATTGCTCATAGAAAAGGCAAACGAAAGCGGAATTCCCATAATAAGCGCCATGGGGGCGGGGAACAAGCTCAACCCTTCAATGTTCGAGGTGGCGGATATCTATCAAACTTCGGTGTGCCCGTTAGCCAGAGTTATCAGAACGGAACTGAAAAAAAGGTCCATACCTTCGTTAAAAGTGGTGTATTCCAAAGAATTGCCCGCGGTCAAAGAAAGAACGCCGGCCAGCATTTCATTTGTGCCGCCCGTGGCGGGACTGCTTATGGCCGCCCAAGCGATAAAGGATATAGCGAAACTATGATTTACGATTTGGTAATTATCGGGTGCGGGGCGTCCGGCCTTGCTTGCGCCAACAGAGTAAAAGAAAAGGGATTGAATTATATCGCGCTTGAAGCCAACGAGCGGGCGGGGAAGAAAATCCTTGCCACGGGCAGCGGCAGATGCAATTTAACCAATTTGGACATGCGCAAGGAATATTACAACACCGCGTTTACGGACAATGTTTTGCGAAATTATCCCCCCGAAAAGATTATTGAGTTTTTTGAGCGGCTGGGCATGAAGACAAAAGCCGTCAACAACCTTGTGTATCCTTACACCGAAAGCGCCAATACCGTTTTGAATTTTCTTTTAAGGAATGTCAAGGAGGATATCCGCTGCTCATACGCCGTCAAGGAGATATCCAAAGATAAAGACATATTTATTGTGAACAATGAATACAAAGCAAGGAACGCGCTTTTTGCAACGGGCTCAAACGCCACCATGGGATACCACAGCTTGGCGGCGGTCAAGGCGCTTGGACATACTTACAAGGAATTCAAGCCCTCGCTGGTATCCTTAACCACCGACACCGAATACATTAAGGGGCTTAACGGCATAAGGGCAAAAGCCGCCCTCAAGCTGTATAAGGGCCAAAACCTTATTGCCCAAGAAAGGGGGGAAGTTCATTTCAAGGACAACGGCATAAGCGGCATAGCGGCGTTTATGCTGACATTTTATATGGAATACGATAATGTCAAAGACTACGATATCGTCATAGATTTCACGCCCGATATGGACTTGAGCCAAACGGAAAAATTCGCTTTGGAAGGTTTGGTAAGGGAGCGCATAATGAACAATATCCTCAAGCAAGCCAAGGATACGGCGCAAAGAGCCGCTTATACCTTGAAGAATTTCCGCTTAAAGGTAAAGGGCCTTGGCGATATCAAAAAGGCGCAGGTTTGTTCGGGCGGACTGAATTGTCGCGAATTTGACCCAGTCACCCTGCAGTCAAAATTGACAAAAGGCTTTTACGCCTGCGGCGAAGCGCTTGATGTCAACGGACAATGCGGAGGCTACAATCTGCATTGGGCCTTCGCTTCGGGATTGACGGCGGCGGACAATATTAAATAACGGCCGCCATAAAAGGACAAAGACGGGAACAAAAAATAATATTGTTTAATATTTTTAATTGTGTTGAACATACTTTTCATAATAACAAAACCATCAAGAAGGTTGCGCTCCCCAATACTTTAACGGCAATTGAAACTTATGCTTTTGATGACTGCTCCAATTTGCAAAAGGTTGAATTAAGCGACTCAATAAAAGAGTAACCCCGCGATAAATGTCATTGATTATGAAAAAATTCAGGCTTAAAAATATAAGCCTGAATTTTTTAATTTCAAACAATTATTTATTTAGAGGCTTCTTCAACGGCAACGGCTATGGCCACCGTAGCTCCCACCATGGGATTGTTGCCCATGCCCATAAGTCCCATCATTTCCACATGGGCGGGAACGGAAGAAGAGCCGGCGAACTGAGCGTCCGAATGCATTCTGCCCATGGTGTCGGTCATGCCGTACGAAGCGGGGCCGGCCGCCATATTGTCGGGATGAAGCGTTCTGCCCGTGCCTCCGCCGCTTGCCACCGAGAAATAAACCTTGCCGTTTTCCGCCGCCCATTTCTTGTATGTGCCCGATACAGGGTGCTGGAAGCGGGTGGGGTTGGTGGAATTGCCCGTAATTCCCACATCGGCGCCCTCATGCTTCATTATGGCCACGCCTTCGTTGACATCGTTGGCGCCGTAGCAGCGCACCTTGGCCCTTTCGCCTTTTGAGAAAGCGATTTCTTTTACTATCTTGAGGGTGTCGGTGTATTGGTCATATTCGGTCTGCACATATGTGAAACCGTTAATGCGGGCGATTATGTAAGCGGCGTCTTTGCCCAAACCGTTGAGAATTACCCTGAGCGGCTCTTTTCTGACTTTGTTGGCGGAACGGGCAATTCCTATCGCGCCTTCGGCGGCGGCAAAGGACTCATGCCCGGCCACAAAAGCAAAGCACTTTGTTTCTTCTCTTAAAAGCTTGGCGGCAAGATTGCCGTGGCCCAAGCCCACCTTTCTGATTTCGGCTACTGAGCCGGGCACGCAGAAAGCCTGCAAGCCTTCGCCTATGATTTCGGCGGCGTCGGCGGCTTTCTTAGCGCCTCTCTTAATGGCAAGGGCGCAGCCGTATGTATAAGCCCAAACGGCGTTCTCAAAAGCTATGGGCTGAATGCCTTTTACGATTTCTTCCACATTGATGCCTTTTTTAAGGCATATTTCTTTAGCCTGTTCCAAACTGTCAATGCCGTTTTGAGCCATGGATTGCTTTATTTTCTCTATCCTTCTGTCATAACCTTCAAATCTCAACATCGCTAACCTCCTATTCCACTCTGGGATTGATGACCTTGACGGCGTCGGCGAATCTGCCGTAGGCGCTCGTGGCTTTTTTCAGCGCTTCTTGGGCGGGAACGCCTTTTACGGTTATCATTTCCATCATTTGTCCCAATCTTACAAACTCATAGCCTATTACTTCGTCGTTTTCGTCAAGAGCGATTTTTGTGATATAGCCTTCGGCGGTATCGAGATAGCGCACGCCCTTTGCGTCGGTGGAATAAATGGTGCCCACTTGGCTTCTCAATCCCTTGCCCAAGTCTTCCAATCCCGCTCCTATGGGGAGGCCGTTTTCGCTGAAAGCCGATTGCGTTCTGCCGTACACTATTTGCAAAAACAGCTCTCTCATCGCCGTATTGATGGCGTCGCATACAAGGTCGGTATTAAGCGCTTCAAGCAGCGTTTTGCCGGTAAGGATTTCCGCCGCCATAGCCGCCGAATGCGTCATGCCCGAGCAGCCCAGAGTTTCCACCAAAGCTTCTTTTATTATGCCGTCTTTAACATTGAGGGTAAGCTTGCAGGCGCCTTGTTGGGGAGCGCACCAGCCCACGCCGTGAGTAAGGCCGCTGATATCCTTTATTTCTTTGGATTGCACCCATTTGCCTTCTTCGGGAATGGGCGCCGGTCCATGGTTGGGACCTTTCTTTACACACACCATATTTTGTACTTCATGCGTATATGCCACTGTCAAAACCTCCGTCAAAAATTTTCTACATTGTATCATTAAAAAGGGCCGTTTGCAACCTATTTTCCTACAAAAATTTCAAGCCAAGCGCAAGTTAAATAAGAGTAAAAACGCCTTTAATTCATTGAAAATCCGCGGCTTCCCGCTCTTTTTTGAGCTTTATGTCTTTATAAAAATTCACCATTGTAGCCTCAAAATAAGGCCCCACATACACAAAAGCTATTCCCAAAGTTATTCCCACCAGCAAGAACCACGGAATAAAGGACAAAACCAAGACAATCAGCCTGCCTTTTTGGTTTTTCATGATTCCCCCCGACCTTTTCATGGCGGCGTCATATTTCATTTCTTTGTCGTCGGCGATTACATATTCAATCATGGCGTACTTCAGAGCAAGGTAAATGCCGGGAATGACAAAACAAATGACGCCAAGGAATATGTAAAGGATAGACAAAAGCCTGGCTTTGATTATTTCAAGCATTGAGCCGTTTGTGTAAGGGTGAATGAGATTGTTCAGGTCAGCGCCGTTGCCGTCGGACAATTCCAAATAAAAAATTTCATTCCCGTATACATGGGCAAAAGCAAAATACTCCAAGCGGTGGTGAGCAGCGAATAAATAACGGCCAAGAAAGTATATTCTTCGGCTTTGATAAGCAATACGGCGGGAATGTTGGACGCCCCCAAGGTTATCAGCCAAACGGCGAAGCACTGAAACAAATTGCTCTTTATCATTTCTTTGGCTTTATTTTTCAATTCTATTCTTGAACTCATATAAATCTCATTTTTTCTTATTATATGTGAAAAAGGCGGTCGAAACAAGCGTATTCATATAATCTTTTTTATTAATGCGGGCTTGTATTATCAAGGGATAAATGCTATAATACAATCAATCAAAAATTATCGGGGAGGCGGTATGACCAAGAAAATAGATAAAAAAACGCTTATCATACTCATATGCTCCGCCGCTGTATTCATCGGCTTGATGATACTTGCGGCGTTTATGGACTTAAAGATTAACATATTGTTGCAAAACCCCGACAGTCTTTACGGGCAGTCGTTGGAATACTTGGGGGAATTCCCCGCTTACGTGGCGGCGGGCGTGGCTTTCATAATATTGTTCCAAGCGGTAACCAAAGATAGCAAGTACTACCTTGCCTTAAAAATATTATTCGGAATATTGGCGTTTGTGGGCGTGGGAGTGTTTGTTAACTACCTTATGGGTAAATTCTTCAAAGAAGAGATTATGTACAGAACCTTTTATCTGATTGTGTTTACCATAGTCGCCACCGCGCTTGCCATGCTGGGGACGGCAAAGGCGGACAAGCAGGTAATGAAAAAACTGGCGCTTTTTGCCGTTATGCTGCTTGCTGTGCTTGCCATCAGCCAGATAATAACCACAATCGCCAAAAAGATGTGGGGCAGAATGAGATTCAGGAACATGAACCAAAACTATGACGGCTATACCCCGTGGTATAAGCTCAATTTCGGCTCAAAGGGCAGGGAGCATTTGGTGGTGAGCGATCCGTACCATTCCGATTCCGACGCCTTCAGGTCTTTCCCTTCGGGGCATACTTCGGCGGCGGGGCTTTCCATAGCGCTTGTGCTGCTACCCGACTTGTTCGAGAAGCTTAAGAAATACAAGGTATGGTTTTATGTGGCGCCCATTACATATACGCTTTTGGTGGCCTTGTCGAGGATAATCGTAAAGGCGCATTTCTTGAGCGATGTGCTGGCGGGCTTTATTATCGCCGTGGGCTCTGTATTTTTCAGCCGTTGGATAATACTATTGATTGACAATAAAATTAAGCAGAAAAAGCGGCAGGCGGAATAGTTTATGAATTGTGAAATATCTATGTATGGATATCTCAAAAATTCCATACAAGATAAAACCAAAGAAAAACTTATTTTCTACAATTACGGAATGAAAGGCCAAGAACTTTTGGAAATCATTGATTCTTTGGCCTTTTATTTGGTAAATTTGGGCGTAAAAAAAGGCGAATCGGTGGGGATTTGCCTTCCCAACATTCCGCAGGCGGCGATATCGCTTTACGCCATAAACAAAATAGCCGCCGTCGCCAACATCATACATCCCAAAATCAGCTCGGGCGGCTTGATTAAGATATTGAAAAAAACCGCCACCAAAACAATCTTCATGTTCGACAGAACATACGCGGAATACGCAAGCGCGCTTGAGAGCCAAGACATAAACGTAATTTGCTGTTCGCTGAGCAGCTTTCTTAAACGCGGCAAAAAAATAATGGCGGAAATATTCTGCCCCAAGATTAAACAAAAAGTCATACCGTTTGACGATACCGTCAAGCAAAAGGGAGAAATTGACAGAGAGGTCAACCCCTTTGACGACGCCGTATATTTGCACAGCGGCGGCACTACGGGTAAGCCCAAAACGGTAAGGCTGTCCAGCTACGCGCTCAATGCCTTCGCTTATAATTTATTAAGATATACCTCCCAGCATTACAGATACAGCCAAGACGACAGCATGCTTATGGTGTTGCCTTTGTTCCATGGCTTTGGATTGGGGGTATGCGTGCATTTGGCTTTGACCATCTTCAAATTGGTGATGATGCCCAAATTCAACGCCAAGCAGGCCATAAAGCTGATAAAGAAGCACGGCATAAACTACCTTGCGGGCATACCCGCCATGTTTGAGAAAATGCTTTGCGAAAAGAGTTTTGACAGCGAGGGCATAAGCAGCCTCAAACTGATATTTTGCGGCGCGGACAAGCTCAATCCCAACATCAAAAAGAGGTTTGACGAAATCTTAAAGAAAAACAATTCCACGGCCGAGATTTTTGAAGGCTACGGCTTAAGCGAAGTAACTTCGGTGGCCACCGTAAACGTTACCGGCATATCCAAGGCGGGCACCCACGGCAAGCCCATGTTCGGGGTGAAAATTAAAATAATAGACGACAACGGCAAAGAATGCAAAGCGGGGGAAGTGGGCGAAACGCTGATACAAAGCCAATCCATGATGAACGGCTACCTTGACTCTGACGAAGAATGCTACTACATTGACGAAAACAACGAAAAATGGCTGAGAACGGGGGATTTGGGCAGTTTGGACGAAGAAGGTTTTTATACCTTCAAGAGCAGGATAAAAAGAGTAATCAAGATTGCGGGAGTCAATATTTACCCTTCGGAGATAGAAGAGCTTGTATGTTCCATGAAAGAGATTGACGCGGCCTGCGTGGTAAGGACATATATTGACAATAAGCCCTGCACCAAGCTGATAGTGAAAATGAACAAGGATTACAAATATTCGGCGCTGATAGAACAGCGCATAAAAAGCCGCATTGCCCAAGAATTTATCAAATACGCCGTTCCCCAGCGCATAGAAACGGCAAAAAAGCTTTATTTGACAAGTTTGGGCAAAATGGATTACCTTAAATACGAAGAAGAGGAAAACAGCCCATAAAGGCGTTAAGTATAAAAAAATGAACCGCAAGGCGGGTGGATTATGCTTTTTTTGTATATAGCGTTGATTATAACGGGTTTTTTGCTTTTGCTTTATTTGGCGGGAGGGTTGGCGCTTGCCGTTGTTTTTTACTTTCAAGGAAAAACCGACAACGACCAAGTGGTGGAATTTGAGGTAAAGGAAAAGAATTTGGATATCAAGCTTTTGGACATACCTTGCAAGGAGCTTTATATAAATTCAAGGTTCGGCTACAAACTTTTCGCCAGGCTGTACCAAAGCGACACTTCCACCGACAAGTACATAATCGGCATACACGGCAAAAGCTCTTCTTCCATAGGACAGCTTAAATATTTGAAGATTTTCTCAGAAGCGGGATACAATGTGCTTTTGCCCGACCAAAGGAATTCGGGGCAAAGCGGAAAGTCTTTCTTCAGCTTGGGATTTTACGAAAAGTACGACATAATAAGCTGGATTACCGCCATAAAGCGATTGAACAAAAACGCGGAAATAATTCTTTTCGGCGAATCCATGGGCGGGGCGGCGGCGATTTTGGCAGCTGAAGCCGACCACAGGGTAAAAGGCGTTATTTCGTATTGCTCTTTTTCTTCGGTAACCGACATCATAAAAAGACATTTAGGCAATCCTTACCCGCCCATAATAGGATTTTTTATCCCCGCGTTTATCATAGTGTCCTTGCTGTGCTTCGGCATAAAGGTATGGCAATTGAACATAGCCTCAAAGATAAGAAGGGTAAAGGCGCCCGCTTTAATAATCCACTCCCGCCAAGACAAGCTTATCGATATCAGCCACGCGCGCAAGCTCATCGACAACTGCGACAAGGCCGAATATATAATTTTTGACAAGGGCGAACACGCCAAGGCGTATTGCGAACAACCCCTGCATTTTACGCAAGCCGTAAGACGGTTTTTGAGTAAAATCAAATAAAATCAAATGATAGTTTACTTTACGGCAAAAAGATAGTAGAATATAAATAAATCAAAGATAAAATTGTGGAGGTTTTTTTATGGCAACTATGATAACGATGATTGCGCTCGCAAGCGCGGCGGCGATATTCTTTATGGTGGTAAGAGTGCTTAAGGGCGGCATTTACGGTATGCTTGCCAAGACGTTGGCGTCGTTGTTTTTTATCGCGCTTGGAGTTGCGGGGGCGGTTTCGCTTTACCCGAACATAGATAAGGGCGTCATAATCGTACTTTTAGGTTTGGTATTGGGACTTGTGGGCGATATAGTATTGGACCTCAAGGTAGTATACAGGGAATCAAGCGACATCTATCTCAACGCGGGCATGATAAGCTTCGCCATAGGACATATCGTTTACTTTATCGCTTTATTGCTGCTGGCGGGATTTGACGCCGCCATTTTCCTTTCTTGTTTGGCCATAACCATTCCCATAAGCGTGGGGATACTTTTCTCCTCAAGGCTGATGAAAATGAATTTCGGCAAATTCCTTGCCCATGCCATAACATATACCGTTATCCTGACTTTTATGTCCATATATACGATAGCTTTGTCGATATACGACACAAGGTACATCTTAATGGCCGTAGGCATGGTGCTGTTCTTGCTGTCCGACTTGGTGCTCAGCCCCATGTTTTTCGCGGGCAAGCAGGACGATAAGGTGCTTTGCGTAATCAACCATACGCTGTATTACGCGGCGCAGATTTGTATAGCCACATTCTTGTTCTTCATATAACATATGGCGGTAAAAATATACTGTCATACAAGCGTCGGCTTTAATCCCTATCAAAACCTTGCGCTTGAGGAAGCGCTTGCGCAAAAGACGGCGGAAGACAAAGCCGTCGCGCTTTATTTGTGGCAGAACCATGACACGGTGGTCATAGGCAAGCACCAGAACGCCTATGCCGAATGCGATTATAAAGCCATGCAGGCCGACAATATAAGCCTCGCCCGTCGAAAGACAGGCGGCGGGGCTGTTTTTCACGACAAAAACAACCTCAATTTCACCTTCATAAACATTCCCCACGATTACGACATTGAAAGGAACAGACGCATAATTTGCCGAGCCATGGAAAGTTTGGGGGTGGATTGTGAGATAAGCGGCAGGAACGACATTACTTGGCAAGGCAAAAAATTTTCGGGCAACGCCTTTTTCCGCGGTAAGGATTATTGCGTACACCACGGCACAATTATGGTGGACGTGGACATGGACAAATTGCAAAAGTATTTGAGCGTGGACAGTTCAAAATTAATAAGCAAAGGCGTGTCTTCGGTAAAAGCGAGGGTAATTAACCTTAAAAGCGTCAATGGCGACATCAGCGTGGACAAGATAAAAATGGCGCTGAAGCAAGCTTTTGAGCTTGAATACGGCGGCAAGGCCTTGCCTATAGATATTTCAAAATTGCAAGAAAAAATCAACGCCCTTGCGCGATTTTATGCGGACAAGCGCTTTATTTTGGGCGATTATCCCGAAATAATAAAACGGCAAAGAAAGGACTATGGCGAGCTCATGATAGCAAGGGAAAAAGGAAAGCTGACGCTGTATTCCGACTGCCTTGACACCGAAGTTATCGACTACATAAAAGAGCGGCTGCGGGGCGGCGCGAAAAGCATACTTCCGAGAAAGGACTTTGGCTCGGAACGCTTGACGATAATTGAAGACATCAACAAAATGCTGGCGGAGGAACAAATATGAAAATAATCATTATAGGGGGAGGCCCGGCGGGCTATACGGCGGCGATTAAGGCGGCAAGAAGCGGCATGGAAACGGTGTTAATCGAAAAGAAAGCTTTGGGGGGGACATGCCTTAACAGCGGCTGCATACCCACAAAAGCGCTGCTCCATTCCTCAAGTGTTTTTGGTCAAGCGGCGGATTGGGGCGCATGCCCGCAAGCGGACATGGATGCCGTCCATAAAAGAAGCTTCGACATAGTGTCTCGGCTTAATAAAGGAGTGGAGGCGCTGATTAAGGGCGGCGGCATACAATACCACAACTCAAAAGCCCGTTTATTAAGCGGCGTAAGCGCGCGGTTGGAAGACGGCGCGGTCATAAAAGGCGATAAAATATTGTTGTGTACGGGAGCAAAGCCGATAACCCTGCCCATAATGGGAATAGAACACGCCAAAACCTCTGACGACATACTCAGCCGCAATTATGACAAATTTGATTCCGTAGCCATAATCGGGGGCGGCGTGATAGGAATGGAATTTGCCACTTTCTTCGCGGAAATGGGCTCAAGGGTAACCATAATCGATGTTTTGGATACCGTATTGAGCAATATGAGCAAAGATATAGCCAAATACGCCATGCTTAACTTGAAGAAAAAAGGCGTCAAATTCATTTTAAGCTCAACCGTCAAAGCCATAAGAAAGGAAGGCGGCGCTTGCGTTGTGGAATATGTTGAAAAGCAAACGGACAAATACCTTGAAAGCGATTTGGTCATAAGCTGCGCGGGAAGGACGCCGACGGGTATTGAAGGGGCGGAAGAAGCGGGCGTTAAATTCGACAAGGGTTTTATCGTGGACGAAAACGGCCAAACGACGGCCAAAAACATATACGCGGCGGGCGACTGCGTAAAAGGGAACATACAGCTGGCGCATTACGCGGCGGCGCAAGCCGCCCGATTGATAGCTTGGCTTGCCACAGGCCAAAAGCCGCGCAAGATAGAAAACGTTCCTTTTTGCGTATACACTTCCCCCAACGCCGCCATGGCGGGACTTAAGGAAGAGGATTGCGGTTTTGAAATCGAGGTAGGGAGATTCAACACGGGAGCAAACGGCAAAACGCTTGCCGAGGACGGGGGAAGCGGATTTGTCAAAGTCATATTCCGCAAAGAGGACCAAAGGCTGGTGGGGGCGCAAGCGGTATGCAACAACGCCTGCGAGCTTATCGGCTTTGTGGCAAACCTCATAAACATGGGGGCGACAAGGGAAGACATATTGAATTCGGTATACCCGCACCCCACGGTGAGCGAAGCCTTTTATGAAGCGGTGGAAGACAGCATGGGCCAATCCACGCATACCATATACAAAAGATAAGGAGATTTCCCAAAAATCAAGATTTAAGGCGTATTGGTTGACTTTGTTTTATCATAGTATTATTATAGTGCTGTAAATTTATTTGAGGTGAATTTAATGAAACACACCCCTTTTTTTGAAAAAATGAAGGCCGACGGCGCCAAGATGGCGGAATTTGCCGGCTATATGCTCCCCATGCAATTTTCAAACGGCATAATCGCCGAGCACAAAGCGGTAAGGGAAAGCGTGGGGCTTTTTGATGTGTCCCATATGGGAGAATTTATAATAAGCGGCGAAAGCGCGCGGCTAACCATACAGCGGCTTATCACAAACGACATTTCCAACATGAAGAACGGGCAGGCTAAATACACGCTTATGCTCAACGAAAAAGGGGGCGTGGTGGACGACATTCTGGTATACCGCTTTAACGAACAAAAATATATGCTGGTCGTCAACGCCGCCAATCGAGAAAAGGACGCCTCATGGATAAGCTCAAGGCTGACGGGCGGCGCTTCTTTTGAGGATATAAGCGACCAAACGGCGCTGCTTGCCTTGCAGGGCAGAAAAGCGATTGACATAATAAAAGAGTTTATCCCCGCCCAAGATATTCCGCCCAAAAGCTATACATTTACCGCAAGCGAGCTTTTGGGGCAGAAGATTATTTTATCCCGAACGGGATATACCGGCGAAGATGGCTTTGAGATTTACTGCGGCTATGACATCGCCGAAAAGGTGTACGATTTATTGAAACAAAAAGGCCTGCCTTACGGCATGGCGCTTTGCGGCTTAGGGGCAAGGGACACTTTGAGATTGGAAGCGGGCATGCCGCTGTACGGACACGAAATGGACGAACAAACATCGGCTTGGGAAATAGGGCTGGATTTCTTTATCAAAATGGACAAAGACGATTTTATAGGCAAAGCGGCGCTGGAAAAAACAAAGCCCGCGTACAAAAGGCTGGGCATAAAACTTACGGACAGAGGCATCGCCCGTCAAGGAGCTTTGGTTTACGATGGCGGCGGCGAACAAATCGGTTATGTAACTTCGGGTACCCATAGCCCCACTTTGGGATACCCTATAGCCATGATAAGAGTAAAGAAAGAATTTGAGGGCAAAGAGCTTTTTGTGGAAGTAAGGAACAAGAAATTAAGGGCGGAAGTATGCGGTCTGCCTTTTTATAAAAGAAATTATTAAGGAGAAGAAAATGCAAAATTTATTCTTTTTACCTTCGCATGAATGGTACGACAACGACAGCGGCAAAGTGGGCATATCCGACTATGCCCAAAAGGAATTGGGCGACATCGTGTTCGTGGAATTGCCCGAGGTAGGGGACACCCTTGAAAAAGGGGAGGCCTTTGCCAATGTGGAATCGGTAAAGGCGGTGAGCGAGATTTATTCCCCCGTAAGCGGCATAGTGGCCGAAATCAACGAGGAAATACTTGACAATCCCGCTTTGATTAACGAAGACGCTTACAACGGCGGCTGGCTGATAAGGGTAAAAGAGGCGCAGGGCACGGAAGACCTTTTGACATACGAGCAATACGCCGCCACGCTGAAATAAGAGGTGGGAATGGCAAAATACTATCCGCATACCGAAAGCGACATAAAGCAAATGCTTTCGGTCATAGGCATAGATTCCGTGGATTCCCTTTACGCTGGGCTGGAAGAGCTTAAAGCCGAGGACATAGACTTAGCCGAGGGCATGGGCCAGCAAGGATGCGAAAGGTATATCGATAAGCTGTCCAAACAGAACAAGGTATATTCTTCAATTTTTTTGGGGGCGGGCGCGTATAACCATTATATCCCCGCGGTAGTCAGGAATCTTGCGGGCAGGGAAGAGTTTTTGACGGCGTACACCCCCTATCAGCCCGAAATTTCCCAAGGGATTTTACAGACCATTTTTGAATATCAAACCATGATATGCAACCTTTGCGGCATGGACTTGTCCAACGCTTCGGTATACGACGGCGCGACGGCGCTTGCCGAAGGCCTGCTCATGCTTGCAGAAAAAGGCAAAAACAAAGTACTGTTCAGCGAGGGCA
Source organism: Clostridiales bacterium DTU072 (assembly GCA_001512685.1). GTDB lineage: Bacteria > Bacillota > Clostridia > Christensenellales > DTU072 > DTU072. The sequence continues at coordinate 22,329 of LFSG01000044.1, read as the reverse complement.
TAAACCCCAAATACCTTGAAGTAGTCAAGACTTATTTGCGGGCGCAGAATGTGGAAATAGAATATGTGGGATTGGACGGCAGCGGCAAAACGTCCATTGAGGAGCTTAAGCGCAAATTGGACCAAAACACCTTCGCGGTCGCTTTGGCCCAGCCTAATTTTTACGGCGTAATAGAAGACGCCCAAGCCGTGGGAGAGATTGTCAAGCAAAGGGGAGCGAATTACATTATGAGCTGCAACCCCATAAGCTTGGCTTTATTAAAAACCCCCGACGAATGCGGCGCCGATGTGGCGACAGGCGAAGGGCAGCCGCTGGGCATGCCTTTGTCGTTTGGAGGGCCGTATCTTGGTTTTATCGCCGCCAAGCAGAAATACATGCGCAAAATGGTGGGCAGGATTGTGGGAAAAACCACGGATAGCAAGGGAAAAGAAGCCTATGTATTGACGCTGCAGGCCAGGGAACAGCACATAAGGCGGGAAAAAGCCTCTTCTTCGATATGCTCCAACCAAGCGCATTGCGCGCTTATGGCCACATTATATATGGCGGCTATGGGCAAAAAGGGCATGAAGGAAGTGGCTTCTCAATGCGTGAGCAAAGCGCATTATCTTGCCAAGAAGATGACGGCGCTTGAGGGCTTTGAATTGAAATACGGCGGCGAATTCTTTAACGAATTTGTAATAAGAAGCAAAATAAGCAGCGACAAAATAATTGCGGCGTGCCGAGAAAAAGATATACTGGCGGGGCTGAAGCTTGGCGAAAACGAAATATTGTGGTGCGTTACCGAAACCAACAGCGTTGAGGATATGGACAAGCTTATCGAGGTTTTGAAGGAGGCAATGTGACTATATTTGAATTGTCAAAATCGGGCAGAACGGCCTGCCCTCTGCAAAAGCGAGATGTGGAAGAATATAAGCTTGACCCCAAATTCCTTAGGGAAGCCGACGCCATGCTTCCCGAAGTGGACGAGCTGACGCTGGTAAGGCACTATACAGCGCTTTCAAAGAAAGCTTTCGGCGTGGACGACGGCTTTTATCCGCTGGGCTCATGCACCATGAAATACAACCCCAAAATCAACGAAGCGGCGGCGGCGTTATCGGGATTTACCAACATACATCCCTTGCAGGACCAAACGCAGGGGGCGCTTAGACTGATGTGGGAACTGAGCCGCGATTTATGCGCCATAACGGGCATGGACATGTTCACCTTGCAACCCGCGGCGGGGGCGCACGGCGAATTTACCGCGCTGCTGATGATAAAAGCCTACCATAACAGCAGAAATGACCATAAGCGCAACAAAGTGATAGCGCCCGATTCGGCGCACGGCACCAACCCCGCTTCGGCGGCCATGGCGGGATTTGAGATAATCAACATCCCTTCGTCATCGGACGGCTTGGCGGACCTTGAAGCTTTGGAAAAGGCGGTAGGAGAGGATACGGCGGCGTTTATGCTTACCAACCCCAACACCTTGGGGATTTTCGACAAAAACATCAAAAAAATCGCCGACATAGTGCATAAGGCGGGGGGACTGCTGTATTACGACGGCGCCAACCTGAACCCCATTATGGGCATAATCCGCCCGGGGGATATGGGCTTTGACGTGGTGCACCTCAACCTGCACAAAACCTTTTCCGCGCCCCACGGCGGCGGCGGGCCGGGCAGCGGGCCGGTAGGGTGCAAGAAGCTCTTGGCGGAGTTTTTGCCTTGGCCGACAGTGGAAGAAGATAACGGCGTTTACCGTTTTTCAAAGCCCCACAAATCAATCGGCAGCGTAAAGGCTTTTTACGGCAATTTCTTGGTATTGGTCAAAGCTTTCGCTTATATAAAGACTTTGGGCAAAGACGGCATAAGGAATTCGGCCAAGATGAGCGCGCTAAACGCCAATTACTTGATGGCAAGGCTGAAAGAATATTTTCCCTGCCATTCTCAAGACATTTGCATGCACGAGTTTGTCATAAGCTGCGAGGAGCTTAAGCAGCGGACGGGAGTGTCGGCGCTGGATTTGGCAAAAGCCATGCAGGACAAAGGCATGCACCCGCCCACCATGTATTTTCCGCTCATAGTCAAGGAAGCTCTTATGTTTGAGCCCACCGAAACCGAAAGCAAGGAGACTTTGGACAATGCGGCGGACATAATAATCGAACTGTGCCACGAAGCCTTAAACAATCCGCAAAGCTTTCACGAAAAGCCGTTGACCACTCCCATAGGCAGACCCGACGAAGTCAAGGCGGCAAGGTTTCCCATTTTGAAAGGTTAAAACAAAACCAGACACAATAAAGTGGCGATAAAATAAGTGATAATCCCCTGCGTAATTTTGTTTTTCAAAAAGAACAGGGGTTTTATTTTGCATTGGGAAATAAAAGCAAGCGACTGCAGTATGATGCTTGCCCCGCCAAAAGATATCATGGCGGCGCATACGGGAAGGACGGTTTTGACGGGATACCCCGACGAACACAGCGCCTTGCAGCCCGCGGTTATTTCTATGGCGCACAAGGTCGTCCCCGACGAGATTTTTCGCGGCATGCCGAACAGGTGGAAAAAACGCTCAAAAAAAGGCAGGATTTTGAAATCGGCAAGGATATCGGCGAGCATGACAAAAACGGCGATATATCCCCCCACTATGGCGATGGCGGTAACGCTTGAGAGTATGCTTTTCCCCAACAAATCCCCGTCGGTTTGGGGTAACAAAGCGGTTTTATTTATAAGGGCGCTTTTTTGTTTGCGGTTGACCATAATTATGCCGTTGAGTATGGCGCCCGCATAATGGCTTATGAGCATAACAAAGCCCGCCGTCTTGTTCGCCATCATGTTTATGCCCACGCTGCCCAGCACAAAAAGCGGCCCGGAAGTGGATGTGAATATGGAGATGTTTTTGGCGTCTTCCTCATCGATATATCCGTCATTGTAGCAATCGGCGAGCAGCTTTGCCCCCAAGGGGTAGCCGCTCATCAAGGATACGAAAAGGATATAGCCGGAAATGGGCGGGGCGTTGAAAAGCTTTTTCAAAGGTTTTTTCAGGTATTTTTCAAAAGGGGAAAAGGCATTGAGCGAGGTAAGTATTCTGGAAAAAAAGAAAAAGGGGAACAAGGCGGGCAGCACGGCCTTAACGAATAAATCCAACCCGCGGGCAATCGAAGAGATATACCTGTCTGGATAGATTACCAGAGCAAGCATAAAAGCCAGCGTAATAAAGATTAAGGAAGAGCGGATATTTTTGCCGTTCATTTTACAATTATATTTGCGGATAATTGCTTATATGCCCTTGAAGCGTTCCAAAAGAGCGGCATAAGGAACATGAAAGGTATTTTACCTGTTGCTGAAAAAGAAGATTTTTGCTATAATAATCAAAACAGAAAATAATAAGGTAACGGAGGATGTTTTTAATGGATATAAAGAGCGTTTTGAAAAAGCTGACTTTGGAAGAAAAATGCGCGCTGTGTTCGGGCATAAGCTTTTGGGACACCACGCCTATTAAAAGGGTGGGAGTGCCTTCGGTAAACATGGCGGACGGCCCTCACGGCTTAAGGAAAGAAGTTGTGGAAAGCGATGTGGCCAACATAATGCAAAAAAGCCAAGCGGCGACATGCTTTCCTACGGCGGTAACGCTTGCAAGCAGCTGGGACAGGGAGCTGGTGGCCGAAGTGGGGGCGGCGATAGCCGAAGAGTGCATAGACCAAGATGTCACCACGGTGCTGGGCCCGGGCATTAACATTAAAAGGAATCCGCTGTGCGGCAGGAACTTTGAGTATTTTTCCGAAGACCCTTACCTTGCGGGAGAGCTTGCGGCAAGCTATGTCAACGCCGTGCAGAAATACGGGGTAGGCACTTCGCTTAAGCATTTTGCCGCCAATTCCCAAGAATACCGCCGCATGGTCATATCTTCGGAAGTGGACGAAAGGGCTTTTAGGGAAATATATCTTCCCGCCTTTGAAATAACGGTAAAGAAAGCTCAGCCCTATACCATAATGTGCAGCTACAACCCCATCAACGGCGTGCACGCCAGCGACAACAAGAAACTGCTTACCGACATATTGAGAAATGAATGGGGCTTTGAAGGCATAGTGATATCCGATTGGGGCGCAGTAAACGACAGGATAAAAGGCATAAAAGCCGGCCTTGATTTGGAAATGCCCACCAGCAACGGCGTGCATGACGACGACATAGCGCTGGCGGTCAAAAACGGCGAGCTTGACGAAAAGGATTTGGACACGGTGGTGGAGCGCATACTCAAATATGTCTATAAGTGCGCGGAAAACAGGGAAAAGAACAAAGGCAAGACCTGCGACTATGACAAACACCACCAAATAGCCGCCAAAGCCGCCGCCGAAGGAGCGGTATTGCTTAAGAATGTGGCCGAAACATTGCCTTTGAAAGAGGGCAAGAGCTTTGCCGTCATAGGCAGTTTGGCAAAGAACATGCGCTATCAGGGCAGCGGCAGCAGCCGCATAAACCCCAAGCGGCTGGTCAGTTTCACCGATTACCTTGACAGCCTCAACATATCTTACGATTATGCGGACGGCTATATACCCGAAGGCGACGGCAGCGACAAAAAACTGCTCAAAGAAGCGCTGGAAAAGGCGCAAGGAAAGGACTATGTGCTTGTCTTTGCGGGCTTGACCGACGAATATGAATCCGAAGGCTTTGACAGAACCCACCTTGATTTGCCCATGGGGCACAATCAGCTTATAGAAAGCCTTTTGTCGGTAAACGAAAACGTAATAGTGGTGCTTGCTTGCGGCTCTCCCGTAAAGATGCCGTGGATAGACAAAGTAAAAGCGGTTTTGAATATGTATCTGTGCGGCCAGGCGGGGGGAGAAGCTTGCTACAATCTTTTGTTCGGCAAAATAAACCCCAGCGGCAAGCTGGCCGAAACTTTCCCGCTCAGCCTTTCGGACAACCCCGCTTATCTATATTACATCATGGGGCCGAGAACGGTGGAATACCGCGAAAGCATATATGTGGGCTACCGCTATTTTGACACCGCCAACAAGGAGGTGCTGTTCCCCTTCGGATACGGCCTGTCTTATACAAAGTTCAAGTACGGCAACTTAAAGCTGGACAAAAAAGAGCTTAAACAAAACGACACCTTGAAAGTAAGCTTTGACATAGAGAATGTGGGTGATTACGACGGCAAAGAGATAGCGCAGGTATATGTAAAGGATGTGGAATCCACGATGTTCCGCGAAGAAAAGGCGCTTAAAGGTTTTGAAAAGGTTTTCCTCAAAAAAGGCGAAAAGAAGACGGTAACCATCGAGCTGGACAGCGCAGCATTCAGCTTCTACAATACCTTAACCAACTCTTGGACCATCGAAAAAGGCGAATTTGAAATACTTGTGGGCGCTTCTTCTCGGGACATACGCCTAAGCGCCGCGGTTACGGTTGACGGCGTGGAAGAGGGCATCCCCGATTACCGAGAAACCGCCCCCGTTTACTACAACATTGGGCAAGCGGGCGATATCCCCGACAAGCAGTTCGAGGTTTTGCTGGGCAGACAGCTGGTGGAGAATAGGGCGTTCAAGAAAGGCGAAATAGACTTTAACTCCACGGTGGACGATGTCAAGGTTTCGGCTTTCGGCAAATTCGTAAGGTGGATGGTATACAAGTTTTCCACCGCGGTATTGCCCAAGGGGTCGCCGCTGTACATGAAGAAAATGGTCAGACTGTCGGCGCTTGTCATGCCGCTTAGGAATATGTACGCCATGACGAACGGCAGCGTGCCCAGAGAAACAGTAAAAGGATTAATCAAGGCGTTTAACGGCAAAAGGGGATTGGCGGCAGCGCTCAAAGCGTATGTCAAGCACAAAAAAGTCAAGAAAACGGACATATACGGGTGAGCGGATATAAGAACAGCTGATGAAAGAGATAGTGATAGCCAGCAACAACAGCAGCAAGATAGAGGAAATAAAGCAAATTATGGGGGGATGCTTTGACAGAATGTATTCCCCCAAAGAGCTGGGCATAGACATCGACGTTTTGGAAAGCGGGGGCAGCTTTTACGAAAACGCTTTAATAAAGGCAAGAGCCATAAGCGATTTGACGGGAAAAAGCGCGCTCGCCGACGATTCGGGCTTGACGGCAGAGGCGCTCAACGGCGCTCCGGGAGTGTTTTCCGCCCGATACGCGGGATATCCCGCCGACGACAAGAAGAACATAGAAAAGCTTCTTAACGAACTTAGCGAACAAAAGAACAGACGGGCGGCTTTTGTATGCTGCATAGTGATATACAACAGGGACGGAAGCGTAATAACGGCGGAAGGGAGAGTGGAAGGCGAAATCCTTGAGGAAGAAAGGGGAGAGGGCGGTTTCGGCTACGACCCCGTTTTTTACTCTTACGAACTGAAAAAAACCTTCGCTCAAGCCACACAGCAGGAAAAGAATTCGGTGTCGCACAGAGCAAGGGCGCTCAAAGCCATAGAGCTTATTTTGCGGCAAGGTCAATAAATATTAAAAATATGCCTTAATTTATTTGACAAACAACTCCTCTTTTATTATACTAATTTAGCATTTATTGGCGGGCGGGTGTTATTCAATGGTAGAATACCAGCCTTCCAAGCTGGTTGCGTGGGTTCGATTCCCATCACCCGCTCCAAAAACAATTTTGACCACGGTTGCAGTGGTATGCACATTGGTATTATTGGGGAGCCTGGCATTCGGGCAAGAAATGAGCCAGTAGCTCAGCAGGATAGAGCAACGGCCTTCTAAGCCGTAGGTCGGGGGTTCGAATCCCTCCTGGCTCGCCATTTATTGTGTGGTGGGTATAGCTCAGTTGGTTAGAGCGCCAGATTGTGGCTCTGGAGGTCGTGGGTTCGACTCCCACTACTCACCCCATATAATTACCGTTGGGGTGTCGCCAAGCGGTAAGGCACGGGACTTTGACTCCCGCATTCGTAGGTTCGAATCCTGCCACCCCAGCCAAATGATCCATTAGCTCAGTCGGCAGAGCACTTGACTTTTAATCAAGGTGTCCGGAGTTCGAATCTCCGATGGATCACCAAAAACACTTGCGACCGTGGCGGAATTGGCAGACGCGCTAGACTTAGAATCTAGTATCTCAGGATGTGGGAGTTCAAGTCTCTTCGGTCGCACCATATGAAAGCAAAATGCGGAAGTGGCTCAGTGGTAGAGCGTTGCCTTGCCAAGGCAAATGTCGCGGGTCCGAATCCCGTCTTCCGCTCCAAACAAAAAAGGCGCCTTCGGCATTCGACGCCTTTATTTTTATTTTAGTTGATTTTTTTATTCCTCTGGTTCGTTTTTGACGATTTCGCTGCACAATTCTTTTTTAGCGGGCGCGACTATGATATTGCCGTAGATATCAAACCTTGAGCCGTGGCAAGGGCAATCCCATGTCTTGGTGTTGGCATTGAATACAAGCTGGCATTTCAAATGCGCGCATAAAGGCTGGCAAGCGTAAATTACCCCGTCGGCGTCTTTATACACCGCTTTCTTTTTGCCGTTAAACCTGACTATGCCGCCCGAATCGAGGGGCAGACTGTCCTCGCCCTTGACGGCGGGGCACAGCGGCTTGACAACAAGGTTTTTTACCGTGCATAATATGTTGCTCATGGCGGGTTTGAATTTGAAAGAACATCTTTGCGGACTGAACAATTCTTCATATTCATTGTTTTTGCCGTTAATCATGTCGCAAATAATCATGGAAGACACCATGGCGTTGGCCATTCCCCATTTATTGAAGCCGGTAATGACATAAATGTTTTTGCTTGTTTTGGAGTAATAACCGACAAAGGGAAGGCTGTCATAGGTTACGCAATCGTTAGCCGTCCACTTATGCGTAACCTTGCATTGCGGAAACAATTTTTTGGCGGTATCCTCCAGCCTTTGGAACTTGTCGTTGGCGTTAATCCTTCCCGTGCGGTGGCTGAGCCCGTCGATTATCAAATACTTGCCGTAATTCCTGAAGGTCAAGCCGTTGGCAAGCTCGCTTTGATAAGAGGCTTGGATATTGGTTTTGACATTGTCTATGGCTATGGTGTAGGCTTGGGATTTGTACATTCTCAAAAAATACCATCCCGGTATGTTTATTATGGGGAAATTGGTGGCGATGACGATTTTGTCGGCCTTGACCTTGGCTTTATTCGTATACAGAATATTCTGCTTAACGTCTATGTCAAGCACCCTTGAGCGCTCATAGAATTCAAAGCTTTTGGGCAGCATGTCCAAAAACTTTATGGGATGGAACAAAGCCATGTTGGGGACTTTGAAAGCGCAGGCGGGGCGGAATTGGGCGATATGAAAATTATCGGCGTATTCGGGATTGGCGCCCATTACCGACAAGGCGTTGTATTCTTTTTCGATTTTGTCGGGGTTATCCACGGTGTACAAATAATCGTCCACCCTTTGGAATTCGCAATCGATATCATATTTTTTGATAAGCCTTTCATATTCGTCAATGGCCTTTATTTGCGATTCAAAATAAGGCTTGGCTTGGTCAAGCTTCAAATCGTTGTAAAGGTATCCCTGCAAGGCCGATATGTGGGCGGAAGTGTTTTGGGTAACTCCGCCGTATAAAACGCCCGCCTCAAGCAAGGTTACTTTTCTGCCCGACTCGGCCAGTCTGTAAGCGGCAAGGATTCCCGCTATTCCGCCGCCCACCACGGCGACATCGGTTTTAATGTCTTTTTCAAGCTCGGCGTGGTGGCCGACCACATATTCTTTCCAAATCGATTCCATAATTTTATTTTTTATAACAAAACAAAAAATATACCCGAATTAATTTGGCAAAAAATAGACGGGGCCAAACGCTGAAATATTTCAAAATTCGCTATATTGTAATCGTATTATATATAAAGTATAATGATAATGTATAAACAAGGGGAAGGAGCGTAAACCAAATGATTTTGATTGACCTTTCGGGGATATGGGAATTAAAGGACGAGCGGGGAGAATACCGATTAAAGGGCGCTTTGCCGGGCTGCAACTATCTTGATTTAATGGAAGCTGACATGCTTGAGGATGTGTTTTACGGCGAAAACGAAAAGCGCGCGCTTTGGGTGGCGGAAAGGGATTGGGAGTATTCAAGGGAATTTTACGCGCCCAAGGAGCTTTTGGACAGCGACTTTGTTTTTTTGCGGATATCGCAAATAGACACGATTGCCGACATATACATAAATTCTTCTTTTGTGGCTTCCACAAAAAACGCGCATATCGATTACAAGTTCGACATCAAGGGACTGCTTACCGAGGGCGGGAACGAGATAAGGATTTATTTTCATTCCCCGTTGAAATATGTGGAAGAAAAGCGAAGAGAAGATGCGCTGACAAAAAACCGCATGGGAATAAGCGGCTATCCGCATATAAGGAAGGCGGCATACCATTTCGGCTGGGATTGGGGGCCGGCGCTGCCGCCGTCGGGCGTAAACGGCGAAATAACCATAGAAGGGCATAAGCATTGTTATATCGAGGACATAACCATAAACCAAAGCCTTGAAGGCGACAAAGCCAAAATAAAGGTTTATTTTGACATAGCTTACAAAAAAGCTAACCCAAAAGACCTTTTCGCCAAGGTGGTAATAACCGATTCCGATGACAAGGCGGTTTACGAAAAGACCAAACAGCTTATAGGCGGCGGCGCGCAATTTACGGCGGCCATACAAAACCCCAAGCTGTGGACGACGGAGGGCGGCGCTCCCCAACCGCTTTACGGCGTCAAATGCATGCTTTTACGCAAGGAACAAGCGCTTTGCGAAAAAAGCTATGAAATAGGCATAAGGACGGTGGAGCTGGACCTTTCGGAAATGGAAGGAGAGGGCAGGAACTTCGCGTTTATTCTGAACGGCAAAAAGATATTCGCCAAAGGCGGCAATTGGATACCCTCTGACAGCTTTGTAACGAGGACGGACGAGGCGAAATTGGAATACTTGATAAAAAGCTGCAAAGAAGCCAACATGAACATGATAAGGGTATGGGGAGGGGGCTTTTACGAAAGCGATAAATTCTATCGTCTTTGCGACAAATACGGCATTCTTGTGTGGCAAGATTTCGCGTTTGCCTGCGCCCCCTATCCGTTTTATACCGAAGAATTTTTGCACAATGTCAAAGACGAAATAAAAAGCGCGGTAAAAAGATTGAAAAATTACAGCTGTTTGTGTTTGCTGTGCGGAAACAATGAAATCGAAGCCATGACGGCGAGCTGGATGCATCTGAAAAAGGCGATTAAATGGACGCAAAAGTTTTTTTACGATATTCTGCCCGCCGAGCTGAAGGAGCTAAAAATAAAAATCCCTTATTGGCCGGGTTCTCCCGGCGGGGGAGAATTTATGAAAGACATAAATTCCGATTGCCGGGGCGACACCCATTTATGGCATGTGTGGCACGGCATGCAGCCTTTTGAATATTATCGCAAAAGATATACCCGATTCTGCAGCGAATTCGGTTTTGAATCATTGCCCGACATAGACACCATAAAAACCTTTTGCGAACAAAAGGACTACAGCCTTTTTTCGCCGCCCATGCTCAATCACCAAAAATGCTTTTCGGGCAATGAAAAAATACTGTATTACATGATAAGCAACTACTTTATCCCCGCCAAATTCGAAGAGCTTATATATATGTCGCAGTTGACGCAGGCCGAGAGCATAAAAGCGGCGGTGGAGCATTGGCGGAGCAATAAAGAAAGGTGCAACGGAGCGCTTTATTGGCAGATAAACGATTGCTGGCAAGCGTTGAGCTGGTCAAGCATCGATTACGGGGGCAGGTGGAAAGCTTTGCACTATTACGCCAAAAGGTTTTTCGCGCCCGTGGCGATTTTTTTGCGGGAAACTCCCAAGGACGTGGAAATGAAAATAGTCAACGACAAGGATATGCCTTTTGAAGGATATTTGGAATGCGGCTTATGGGACTTTGAGGGCGACGCGCTTGTAAAACAAAAATACCAAGTGAATTTACAGCCTTGCCAAGATCAAACCATACTTGCCGGCTGCCCCCCAAGGGTTATTAAAGGGCGTAAAAAGCAAGCGGCATGGCTGGCCTTTTTATACGATAAAGAGGGAAGAGAAGTAAGCCAAAACTCTTTGCTGTTTACCCGCCCCAATAAATTGAATTTACCCAAAGCCGACATAAAAACAGCCGTAAATAACGAAGGCGGCGGCAAATTTACCATAACCTTGACTTCTTCAGCTTTCGCCAAAAATGTTTTTATGCATATTGACGGAGTCAGCGAGCCTTTAAACGACAATTATTTTGATTTAATGAAAGGTAAACCCAAAACGGTTGCCGTAAGCGTTTTAGGCATGACAAAAGAAAACTTGGAGCAAAAGCTGAGAGTATATTGCCTGAACAATATGGAAAGGGCGTATCCCCCCATAAAGGAAAAGCTGATTAAAGCCAAAATAGCGCTAAAGCCCGCCAATATCCTATCTAAAATAATGTATAAATTTATATAAAGCGGGGCAAACGGCTAAATAACCCGCAAACACGCTCCGCCACGCTATAAATTTATATAAAAGGAAAAAACAAAATTAAGCCGCCACACAACTTTCTATATTATTAAAGACAAAAACAATAAACAAACGAAAGTAACCCCTTGCGCAGCGGCGGCATAATTTTATGTTAAGGACAAAAGCAAAAACAATAAAGGAAACCAAGTCCTTTCGGCACGGCGTCCAAAAGCAAAAATAATTATTTAGCCCTAAAAAGCGATTGACAAAAAAACATTGCTTTACTATAATATATTAAGCTGATTTTGCGTTAAGCTAACGACTGGGTATGGCGCAGCTTGGTAGCGCGCTTGAATGGGGTTCAAGAGGCCGGAGGTTCAAATCCTCTTACCCAGACCAAAACAATATGAAAACTCCGCTTTTTTGCGATTTTTAGCACTCGGGAAAGCGGGGTTTTTTATTTTTAGGCTACGTTTTAGGCTACGCTTTAAGGCTACGCTTTAGACTACGCTTTAGGGCGCAAGAAATTACGCGCCAATTTATTTGAGCCGCAAAAGCAACAGTCATATCTAATTCTATTTTGCTATTGCCAAAACACGCTTTGTATAATATAATAAAGTGGAATTAAAAAGGAAAAGCAAGCGGAGCGGAGAAATGAGCGAATTATTTTTGGGCGAGGGGGAAAGCAAACCTAAAAAGCACAAAAAAAGCGCTGGGCAGATTATTTCCCGAATAACGCAGGTTTTAATCGCGCTTGCCATTGTAGGCGTGATGATGTATATGCTGCTGACGGGAGCCAGGCCCAATATGGAATCGGACTCTTTTGCCATTAAGACAGGCAATTTCGGCGTAAATCCCGTTTGGATGCCTTACGGCAAAACCGACGACGTCAACGCCATTTACGACAATATACCTCAAACGGGCAAGACGCAAGCGGCATACGACATATACATACTTGCTTGTCAAAGGCTGAGCTTATCCAAGCAATACGCGGCGCGCGCCATAGGCAATTTGGAAATGGTCATTGAAGGCGGTTCGGCCAGCGTGGTAACCAACAGGGAAGAGCATTATTATATCCCAGGCGAGCCCACTTTGGACGCCAACCAATTTAGGATTTACAGCACTTTGGACATAACATACGGCAAGGAAGTAAAAGGGGATTCGTTTATCGCAGGCTTAATGCAGGCGAGCGCGGTTATGGGCGTAAGAAACTATTGCGACGGCTATAAGGTTTACGAACAGCGCAGCAGCCGCCTTTACAAAAACGAAAACAATGTGTACAAAGCCGAATGGAAGAAAAAAATCACGGAATTGCCTTTGAATTTTGAACGGGGATATAATGACGGCGAACTCAGGGAAAAAACCAATTTCATAGTCAACATGGACACCATATTGCCCTCCACCGTGGAAATCAACCGCGTCAAGGAAGGCGGCGTATGGAAATACGATGTCAGCTTTCAATTGGATTGCTCCACCACCGACGAGGGCAGCGCCACATATTACGAAGCCGAAGCCATAAAGAGAAAAATGGGCAACGCCGAATCGTTTACCTACAATTATTTGAAAGTCAATTTTACGGTATACGAAAACGGCTATTTCACATATTGGGCCACGCACCAGAAGTATTCGCTAGCTTACGCGGTAATAAAGGGTTATTTGGTAATCGACATAGCGGCGGAAATGGACTCAAGAAGCTATTTGAGCTATGATTCCAACGAATGCAAAGTGGATAACTTTATTGACAATTAACGCCTTGCCGAACGGCGTATAAACATTATCAAAGCGAAAACGGCGGCGATGACCGCAAGCGTAACCGCTCCCACGATGAGGGCGGTTTTTTGATTCAAGGTCAAAGAATGGGTGGCGTGTTTTTTCTGCACAAACGCCCTTTGGTTATTGAAAGAAATTTCGTAAAAATCGCCGTAGTCTATATCCGACACAATCCTTTGCAGTTTGGTGCCGTCTTTGACGGTGGCTATTACATTGCCGTTTTCGGAATTTATGTCGTAAATCTTAATCTCTTGCCCCATTTTCAGCGAAGTGGCCTTTATGTGCTTTACGGTAAAGGAAGGCTCTTGAAAGGAAACATAAAGGCTGGAAGCGTCGGCGTATCCCTCAAAGCTGCCGTATTTGATTTTTTGCCAGCGGATGTTGTCCAAAACAAACTCTTCTTCGACAGGCAATACCGAGGCGTTGCGGGGAATGGTAAACAAAATTGCGGAATCAAAATCGGGCTCTTCAAAGATGGGTACATTGTCATGAATGGCCCTTACCGAAGAAGCCGCCGTCAATAAGAGCAATAAGACCGCGCAAAACGCCGTTATAAGGAATTTTTTCATGTTTTTTCTCCCGTATTTTGGCTGTTCGGTATTGACGGAAAAGCCGAATTTATGTTATGCTGTTTAAGAGGATTATACAATGGAAATCAGGAAATATCAAGAAAAAGACAAAAAGAATCTGCAGTATATATGCATAGCCACCGCCAAGCCCGTAAAGAACGAAAAAGAGAAGGAAGTGCTTACCGCGCTGTATAACGATTATTTCACCGAGTGCGAGAGCGACAACATTTTCGTGGCCGTAAACGAGGACGACGACGCCATAGGCTATATAATCTGCTCTTCCGACTACAAAAAGTTCCGCTCCACAATGCGCAAGCGCTATCTTCCCAAAGTACGCAAGCTGAACAAATGGAAATGGTTTCTTACCCATCTTGAGCTGATATTGGACTCCCGCTTGACGAAGAAGTACCCGTCGTTTTTGCACATAAACATTTTGGACGGCTACCAAAGGAAGGGGCTGGGACATAAGCTCATGGACGCGCTGATTGGCCATTTGAGAGAAAAAGGCGTTTCGGCGGTTATGCTGGGCGTGGGCGCCGATAACCAAAAGGGCATAAATTTTTATAAGAAATACGGCTTCCACGAAATCATGAAACTGCCCGGCGTTATCAAAATGGGTTACAATATACAATAATTCTTTTTGTGGTTAAGAACAAAAAAGCAGCTTTACAAACCGTCAAAAAAATTTTTTTTGACGCGGTTTTTAATTATTTTCAAAAACTTGATTTAATCGTTATGAGATACCGACGGGCTGTGTTATAATTAAGCTGTTAATTTTATTTTTCGGACGAAAAGGAGAAATATGAAAATAAGGGAGGAATGCGGCATTTTCGGAGTAATTTCCAAACGCCGCGCGGACAGCGGAAACATAGTTTTCGCGGGGCTGATATCCCAACAGCACAGAGGACAGGAGAGCGCGGGGATTTCGGCCTTCAAGGACGGAAAAATAATAACGCACAAAGGACAGGGGCTTGTTACCGCTGTTTTTGATTCCGAGACCTTAGACAAGTTTAACGGGGCGGACAAGGCTATAGGCCATGTCAGATATTCCACCAAAGGCAATAACGGCTTTGTCAACGCCCAGCCCATTACCACTTCCCACAAAAAAGCCACCTTCGCTTTGGCCCACAACGGCAACATAGTAAACGCCGACAAGATAAGGGACAAGCTGGAGAACGAATACGGCGTTGTATTCAATACATCCAACAATTGCGAAGCCGTCATTTTGCTGATTATCAACGAAATGATAAAGGGCAACGATTTTATCACCGCCTTAAGGAATGTGGTATCCAAGATAGAGGGCGCTTACTCCATGGCGCTGATGACAGAGGATTATTTGATAGCCGTAAGGGACAGGGTGGGCTTCCGCCCGCTGTGCATGGGCAGAACGGAAGACAGCATAATGGTGGCCAGCGAAAGCTGCGCCTTGGACAGCGTGGACGCCCAATTCATAAGGGATATTGAACCCGGCGAAATAGTGATAATAGACAATGGCTTGAACATACGCTCCATAAAGGACACAAGAAAAGCCCCCAAAGGGCTGTGCTCCTTTGAATACATATATTTTGCCCGCCAGGATTCGGTGATAGACGGCAGAAGCGTTTACGAAATGCGCAAAGCCATGGGCAAGTATTTGGCGCTGCAGAACCCCGTGGAGGCCGACCTCATTTGCGGCGTGCCCGACAGCGGCCTTGAAGGGGCAAAAGGATACGCCGAGCAGTCCAAAATACCTTACGGCAGCGCCTTTGTTTTGAACAGATATATAGGCAGGAGCTTTATCTACCCCACCCAAAAAGCGCGGGAAAAAGCGGTTCGGCTTAAACTGAATCCGCTGAGGGCGGCGGTGGAAGACAAAAGGATAGTGCTTGTGGACGATTCCATAGTAAGGGGCACCACATGCGCCAAAATCATTTCGGAGTTGAGAAGCGCGGGGGCGAAAGAGATACACATGAGAATAACCGCGCCGCTATTCAAATATTCCTGTTATTTCGGCACGGACATAGACAAGCCCGAAGGGCTTATAGCCAACAGAATGAGCGTGGAAGAGATACGAAAACATATAGGCGCGGACAGCTTGGACTTTTTAAGCATAGAGAATTTGCTTAAGATATCGGGAGAAGCCGATCCCGGCTTTTGCGTAGGCTGCTTTAGCGGCAAATATCCCATCGATTTGGATATAAGCGATTGTTAAGGGGAAAGGTTATGGAAGACAAGAAAAAGTTGCTGGAATATTTCAAAAAAGACAGATATATCATAAAAAACGGCATAGAAATCATTGAGATAACCGACAACAAAGCCGTTTGCAAAGCCAAGGTTACCCCCGAGCATTTGAACGCCGAGGATGTCATACAAGGGGGCATGCTGTATACCATAGCTGATTTTACCTTTGCCGTTTTGGCAAATTACCTTCACGGAAAGACTGTGACCCAAACGGCTGCGATAAGCTATTTGCGCCCCGCCAAAGACTGCTTGGAGATACGCGCGGTGGCTGAGGAGCTGAGCGCCACCCGCCATAACTGCGTGCATAAAGTAACCGTAACCGACGAAAAAGGACAGACGCTGGTCATAGCCCAAATCAACGGATTTATTTTTTAATTTTGAAAAATATTTTTGCGGTCTTATTCGACAAAGTTCGCCAATGGGGATTTTTTTATAAAACCGGTTATTAAACGCTTATTTTGTGTAAATAATATCGAAGGTACGAATTTTTTGCCTATTGACTTGCCTCGCGATTGGTAGTAAGATTATTGTAGGAAATTATGTAAGGGAGGCATGATGGTAAAAATAGTAGTTTTGGACGGATTTTGCCTCAATCCGGGAGATTTAAGCTGGGGGGCTTTGGGGGGGATAACCGACAATGTGATAATCTACGACAGAACCCCAAAAGAGCTGGTGGTGGAAAGGGCCAAAGGCGCTGACATTATTATTTTGAACAAAGTCGTCATAGACAAGGAGACAATAGACAGTTTACCCAAGTTGAAATATATCGGAGTGCTTGCCACAGGCTATAATGTGGTGGATTGCGACTACGCCGCCAAGAAAGGCATAGTGGTTACCAACATACCCGCCTATTCCACCGAATCGGTGGCCCAGCATATTTTCGGTTTGCTTATCGAGGTGGCTTCGGGCATAGGAGAGCACAACCTTTCGGTCAAAAGCGGCGATTGGGAAAGATGCCCGGATTTTTGCTACTTCAACAAGAGATTAATAGAATTGCACGGCAAGACTATGGGAATAATAGGAATGGGCAGAATAGGGCAAAGGGTAAAGGATATAGCGCTTGCCTTCGGCATGAAAGTCATCGCTTACAACAAAAGCAGAACGGGCAAAGGGGAAGGCTTTGAGTATGTTACGCTGGAGCATTTGTACAGAAACAGCGACGTAATATCGCTTAATTGCCCCCTTACCAAGGACAACCAGGGTATGATTAACGCGTCAGCCATAAGTCTTATGAAAGAAAGCGCGATAATAATAAACGCCTCAAGGGGGGGATTGATTAACGAAAGGGATTTGGCGAACGCCTTAAACAGCGGCAGGATAGCGGGGGCGGGGCTGGATGTTCTGTCCGTGGAGCCGCCTACTAGCGACAACCCGTTGCTCAAAGCCAAAAACACCGTAATTACGCCGCACATAGCGTGGGCCACCAAAGAAGCCCGCTCAAGGCTTATGGAAATAGCGGTGGCGAACATAAAGGCGTATCTTGACGGCAAGCCTGTGAATGTGGTAAATAAATAGTTATATAATCATAAAAGATGTTGAAAATTTTGGTTTTAATGATATAATTGTTTATGGCACACCTAAAGATAAAAGAATAGTAAAAGGAATGGAGTAAAAGTATATGGAAAAGATTGCGATTATAGATATCGGATCCAACATGGCCAGGCTGGTAATCGCCAATATATTGGAAGGCGGTTATTTTGTGGTGATAGACGAACTGAAGGAGCCGGTAAGGCTGGCGCAGGACATGGAAATAGACGGATTCCTCAGGCCTTTGAGAATACAGCAAATGATAAAGACGCTTAACACATTCAAGTGTTTGTATGAAAGCCATGGGGTATCCAAAGTATTCGCGTACGGCACAGCCGCAGTAAGAAGAGCCAAGAACCAAAAGAATTTTGTGGAAGAGGTGTTGAGCAATTGCGGCATAAAGCTTACGGTGCTTTCGCAGGAGGAAGAAGCCTCATTAGTTTACACGGGCGTCATCAATTCCATGGATGTGCCCAAGGGATTGATTATAGACATAGGCGGCGGCTCCACCAAGATTATATATTACAACAGAAGAACGCTGATAGCTCAAGACACATTGCCTTTCGGGGCGGTAACCTTGACCGAGAAATTCCAGAACGCCAGCAAGGATCCCATGCACAGGACCGAGCTCATGGAAAAATATGTGGGCGAGGAGATGTCCAAGCTGGAATGGTTTGACATGATTGACGAGGACGTAAGGTTCATAGGCGTGGGCGGTTCTTTAAGGAATTTAGGCAAGATAAGCCGGCGCTTCAAGAGATATCCTTTGGACATGGCGCACAATTACAAGCTGCCTTTTGAGGAGTTCGACAACATTTACCAAAAGATAAGGGTGCTGGACATAGACAAGGCCGCCCGCATAAAAGGGCTGTCTTCGGCGCGCGCGGACATATTCCCGGCGGCGCTTGCCATACTTAACACATTGAGAAAGCGTTTGAATTTTGAGGAAATAACCATAAGCGGAGCGGGCTTCAGGGAAGGGGCGCTGTTCAGGTATTCGGTGCCTATGGTGGCGGAAAAGCCCATAGGCGATGTGCTGGGGCACAGCATTTACACCATGCTCACGCACTTCAACATGAACATACCGCACTCCGAGCATGTGTTCGACTTGTCCTTGCAGCTTTACCGCCAGCTTAAGGTGCTGCACAAGCTGCCCCGTTCTTACATCAAGGTGCTGAGGGTGGCGGCGCAGCTTCACGACATAGGCTCCAGCTTTAAGTTCTACGACCACCCCAAGCATTCGTTTTATTTGATTTTGAACAGCAACATGTACGGCATTCCCCAAGAGGATTTGGTTATCGCCGCCATAGCGGCGGGCATGCACTCCAGAACGCAGCTTGAGGGAATGGAAGTGGAGCAGTATTTGAACATGCTCAACGAAGAGCAAATAGACGCGTCCAAAAAGCTGGGCGTAATAGTCAGGATAGCCGAGGCGTTTGACCGTAGCATGGGCAGGGTAATAAAAGGCATATCCTGCGACATATTGGGAGACAGCGTAATAATCAAGACCGAGAGCGTAAGCGATTGCGCGCTTGAGATTAAGGACGCGATGACGGCAATTTACGATTTCAGAAGAGCTTTCAGAAAGAATTTAGAGATACTGTAAGTGAAAAGGATAATACTGGCATCGGCTTCGCCAAGGCGTCAGCAGTTGTTAAAAAAGCTGACCGATGATTTTACCGCGATAACTCCCGCCGTGGAAGAAAGGGAGTATGAAACGCCCCAGCTTACGGCGCAAGGCAACGCCCGCCTTAAAGGGCTTTACGCCGCCCGAAAATACCCCGGCGCCATAATAATAGCCTGCGACACCGTGGTGGCGCGCGGCGGCAAGATTTACGGCAAGCCCAAAAGCGAGGAAGAAGCGGTGAGAATGCTTAAAGAGCTGGGCGGCAAATGGCACGAAGTTTACAGCGGAATGTTCATAAAAGCCGATAAGGTCTATGAGTATTGCGCGCTATCCAAGGTTTTGCTGAAAGAGCTTGACGACTTTGAGATAAGGGAGTATGTGCGCAGCTTCCGCCCCCTTGACAAAGCGGGCGCCTACGGCATACAAGACAAAGCCGTGGTGGCAGATTACGAGGGCGACTACCACAACATTGTGGGCATGCCGCTGAGCGATCTACAAAGGATATTAAGGGAGAACGGCATAGATGTCAAAGAAGAAGTACTATGTTGATATAGGCAGCGCGTTTACCACCATACAAAGCAACATACTTTTGTTCAAGGAACCCAGCTGCGTCATCATACAAAACGGCTTTAACCCCAAGCTGATAGCTTCGGGCAAAGAAGCGGCTGTCCGCCGCCACCTTATCGGAGACGAACAGCAATTCATAAATCCCATATCGGAAGGTGCGGTAATGCATTATACGGGGGCGGTGCTGATGCTCAAATCCTTCCTTAAAAAGGCCAAGGTAAAAAAGAGCGACGAGATTATAGTCTATTTTAATTGCGGATTGAGCTTACAGCAAAAAAGGGATTTGGAAGCCGTTTTCTTGGAGATTGGGTACCGAAACATTACTTTATGCGAAAAACTGCTGGCGCTCAAGCCGTATGTGGCAAGCTACGGCAACATGGTGGTTGCGGACATCGGCGACAAGCATACCGACGTGGGCATAATCAACGAAGGGGGCATAGTCAGCGCTTACAGCATAGACATAGGCGGGGCTACCATAACCAGCCGCATCATAAAGACGGTGGAAAGGATTTACAACTTGAACATTACATACAGGACGGCGGAAAAGCTGAAAACGGGCATAGGCAGTCTTTACGCCAACGATGTTTCCCGCATGGCCATATCGGGCAGGGACATAATAACGGGAGTGGGCAAAAATGTGGAAGTGTGCGCCAAGGACATATACGACGACATAGTGTTCTGCTACAAAAGGATAATAAAAGTAATCGAAGGCCTGCTGGTGGTGGCGCCGCTTGAATGCATAGAAGGGATTACCAAGAGGGGGATTTTCGCGATGGGGGGAGGAAGCCAGATGGCGGGCTTGGAAGATTATGTGTTTGAAACTTTGTGTTTGCCGCTTACGATTATCTCTGCCATGATTTACAATTAATTTACGCGCGGTAATTTTTTACTTAAAAAAGCGTTTATTTGCGCCAAGCGTTTGCTTTGCGTTTACGCCATGGCGCGCCCCACTTTATTTATTGACACTTAAAGCATGGCTTTGATATAATTATAGTGTGTTAATATAACATAATAAGGAGCGACACAATGAAAGTCAAGAAAGTATTGTTCGTGTTTTTTATACTCATATTATTGATGGGATTGGTTTCTTGCGATTTTGGCGGTCCCGGCGACAACAATGGCAACGGCCAAAAGAAGGACGCCGACCTCAAGCCCAAGCCTTTGGATGATTTGACCGACTACGGCAGCGAAGCGAGGTACTATAATGTCACCAAGGTTACATATCCCGACACTTCCAGGCAAGAGGCTTTGCTTAGAAGCAGAATAGAAGAAAAAAGCCAAGAGGATTATTACGATTTGAGCGTGCCGCTGAGGATTTTCGTGGAAAGCGACCCCGGCGACATAATCGAAACCATGAGCCTTGCGGCGCTGAGCTATGACAAAATGACCAAGACCGTGGAGTATCTTGCGGGACAGACCGCCGAATCCCCCGATATCGACAGCATTGTGGCGAGCGGCGAATGGGAAAACGATATGACATGGTGCTTTTTTGACGATTGGGATTATTACGAAGCTTTGAGAGACAGAGCGGACGAAAGCTCCGAGGACAAGGATTCCGACAATGTGTTGCGCCAAAGAAGAAAGATGATGAAGCAAATATACAGCATAGGCTTGAGCGGGGACGAATTCGGCAGACTGGTTTACGAAATGCTTAAATACGCGCTCGAGATTACCGAGAGCATGCATACCCAAAAAGCGGCGGGGCTGGGATACGACGAATGGGCGAAGCGGGATTTAAGCTATGACGCTTTGGTTTACCTTAAATCCTTTAGGCAGTTCGCGGGCATAGAACCCCTCAACAAGGCAGGCAAATCCGCCGTGGTAAAATTGTACGGCTATTATTATGACTACAATAAAGCCGTGCACAACGCCATGGACGACGAAACCTTTGAAGATGAATTGATGTTCAGCCACATGAAAAAGTTCAGCCATTCCCAATTTGAGCAATATTTGGAAATACAGCGGAACAATTACGCCAAGGCTTACAGATACAGCGCCGAATTCTACAGGAAGTTCTACAACGTGCATTTCCAATTCCAAACGCTGATGGAAAATTACGACATAGAGGTATACGGCATAGGGCCGGCTACCGACGACGAGCAATTGAGGTACACCACCGAAATGAAGGCGGGCATGGAAGCGGGCTTCAGCCAGCAGCTTACTTTGACCGACTGGCTTTATGTATATTCGCTGAAGGACCAGCTCATGAAAGACTATAACTTCGCCAATACCCAATACCAAAACGTGAAGAACAGCGGATCGGAGCACGTTAGAAACGAGAAAGAGTTCCTGCTCAACATAGAAAGGCTTAAGATAGTGGATTATATCATGGAAAACATGAGCAACACCGAGCTTTCGGGCGTGCTTAAGTATCAAATAAAGTCTTACAGCGGGGATATGCTGAGGAACATACAGAGCGAAAAGAAAAAAGTGGTGCTGGAGATAGTGGACCGCGAAGACCTTGATCCTCTGGCTGGTGATTATGACGATTTGCTTAAAGCTTCCCAAATCAAAGAGGGCAGGACAAACGCCATCATAGCCCAGCTTATCAGGAACTACAGCGAAGCGGGCATTCAAAGCCAGTTCACTTCCGCCAACTCCGCGCCATGGAAGAACATGCATACCGAGATTAAGGCCGCGCTTGAGCACGACTATAACC
>LFSG01000004.1 GCA_001512685.1 Clostridiales bacterium DTU072 | reverse complement strand
GCTTAATTTCGATTTTGAGCATAATACCGTTACTGTAGACGATAACACTTACGCGGTTTACCAAAACGGCGGCGCCATTATATTTTTCGAGGATTTGGGCGAATACGGAGTGAAAACGCTTAGACTGATTGACATTAGCGAGCTGGCGCCCGCGATATCCACAATTCCTCAAGAATACATAGGCGTTTATACGGGAACAATCCCCATAGAAGAAAATGTAACCCGTTATGTGAGATTGGAGATAATCGATACCTCGGAGGTAAAATTGCAACTCTATGACAACCCCGAATATTCGGGCCAACCGTTAGAAATTTGGGATAAATTTATGGAAAAAAACGGATATTATTTCTTTATATCAGACCCAAACAGAAACAGCGCTTTTTATCACGACTTGGAAACCGATAAATTCTACATGCTTGCAGGACAGGAATTGCACGAATTAACTAAAACAGAATAATATATTTCTCCCGGATAAAAATAAAGCGTCCTGTAAAAGGGCGTTTTTTATTTGAAAAATAAATTCTTCTTGACAAAAAGTTTTTCAATTGCAAATTATCGCAACCAATGATATAATAATTCGGTGATTATATTGTGAAAGGGTTAGCTGGAATGTCAGGCAAAAAGACAAGCTTTTTTAATTTAATAGTAAACAACAAATGGGTTTTTGTTATCGTTTTTATCGTTATGAGCGTAATAAGCGCCATAATGTTTTTCCACACCGAGGTTATTTATGATTTATCCGAATACGCGCCAAAAAACAGCAACACGCAAAAAGCGGTGTCGGTATTAAAAAAGGAATTTGACGACAAAGGCTCGGCATACATAATGGTCAAGAATATAACGCTTGAAGAAGCTTTGAACATCCAGGAACAATTGTCGCAAACAGAAGGAGTGGCGGTTGTGTCTTTTAATGCGGATACCGATTATAAAAACAGCAGCGCTTTGTTCACGGTTTCTNNATCACGGTTTCTTTATCCCATTATGATTCCACTCCCGAGGCAAACGCCGCCATAAAAAGCATAATCAACAATCTTTCATCGAAGGAAATATATTTGAGCGGACAAACGGCGATGTCCTATTATACCCGTTTGGAAACCGTGGAAAGCATTATTAAGGTGGGTGTAATCATAGTTGTCGCCATATTGATAATGCTTGTGTTCACCTCAAACACATATTTTGAGGTAGTAATCTTAATCATGGTATTCGGAGTATCCGTCATCTTGAACATGGGCACCAATTTTTTATTCGACGGTATATCCTATATCTCCAATTTAGTGGCTTTGGTGCTGCAACTGGCCTTGTCTTTGGACTACTCCATAATTCTTTTACACAGATTCATGGAGGAAAGAAAACTAAGCGATGCCAAAACCTCCGCCGTTTTGGCGTTGACTAAAGGCGCGTCTGAAATATTTTCAAGTTCGCTGACCACCATAGCGGGGCTTTGCTCTTTAATTGTAATGACATTGCCCATCGGCGTGGAAATGGGACTGGCGCTTGCCAAAAGCATATTGTTCAGCTTGTTGACGGTAATATTCTTCATGCCCGCGGTGTTAATTCTTTTTGACAAGCAATTGCAAAAAACAAAACACAGAAGCTTTGTCCCCAACGTTTCCAAGCCCGCAAAGGCAAAATTAAAGTTTCGAATCCCCATTGCCATTGTATTTATAATTGCTGTGGCGCTGGCGGGAACGGGGCAATTTTTTAACGAATACTCTTTTAACATCAACGGCGCCAAACGCATAGTAGATTCCCAAGAAAGCATCGCCAAAGAATTTGGATATAAAAACGATTTGGCGGTTATTGTGCCCAAAGGCGATTATGAGAAAGAAGAGCAACTCATCAATTACATAAAAAGCAAGGATTTAATCAACAACGCCATGGGCTTGACAACCATCGAGGCGGTCGAAGGCTTGAAATTAACCGATTGCGTAACCCAGCAACAGCTTGCCCAAATGGCGGATTCTTTGGGCTTTAATCCCACGCTGATTGAACTATTGTTTACAATGTACAAAAACGAAAACGACCCAAACAATCAGCTTCCCGAAACCGAATATTCGGTTATGTTCATTGACTTAATGGAATTCGCGTCAAAGAAAATAAACGAAATGGGCATGCAAAGATCCGAATACGCCAAACAATTGCAGCAGCTGTCCATGGCGCGGGCCAATTTTGAAAGCCAAAATTACTCAAGGATAATGTTCAATATCAACAGCCCCACAGAAAGCGCGGAAAGTATTGCTTTGATAGAGGATTTATCGAAGGAATTGGGGCAATTTTATGACGAGTATTATTTGGCGGGAGAAAGCGTGGCCTGTTATGATATGGCCAAAGTGTTCCCGCGGGACAACTTTCTTGTAAGCTTTTTGACGGCTATGTTTGTTTTGTTGATACTGTATTTCACTTTCAAAAACTTAATTCTTCCGTTAATTCTGATAATCGCCATTCAAGGCAGCATATGGATAAACTTTGTCATACCTTTTTTAAGCTCAAGTCCCATTTCTTTCATAGGATATTTATTGGTGTGCGCCATTCAAATGGGAGCCACAATCGATTACGGCATTATTTTGACCAACAGATATTTGCAAATCAAGCATTTATATCCCGATAAACTTGAAGCCATGTCCCAAGCCGAAAACGCCGTCTTCCCCACCATTATCACCTCGGGAATCATATTGACAGTTTCGGGCTTGGCAATGGGTTTGGCCGCTGCGGGCGTGGTGGCAAGAATGGGCATGCTCTTGGGAATAGGCGCCGCCACCTCCATGTTGGTAGTACTGTTTATTTTGCCGTCTTTATTGCTTATCTTCGATAACATAATCGAAAAAACATACTTTAACAAAATATTCCCAAAAAGAAAAACCAAACCAAATTAATACCGCCCAACGGCCAACTATTAATGAATAAATTTTTGCCATAAAAAAAGCGGCAAGGTAAACCTTGCCGCTTGCTTTGTCTTTATAGAATCAATTTCATTCTTCTTTCTCTTCATTTTCTTGCGTTGAGGTAGCGGCGCTCTGCTCGGCTTCGCTTTCCTTAGCCTCCCTTACTTTGGGATAGATTATATTGGCCACCATTTCTTCGCCGTCAATTTTTGTGGTCGCGTTTTCGGGAAGATTTATGTCTTTGACATAAAGCGCTTCTCCCAATTTCAGATTGGATACGTCCGCTTCCAAAAAGTCAACGGTGGCGCTTGCGGGATATTCCAATTCCAGCGCATGCATAATTTGCTGCGCAATCATGCCTTGACTTTCTATGACATGTTTCCCGACTAATTTAATGGGAACTTCGGCGACAATGGTATCGCCCGCCGATACCTTGAGCAAACTGAAATGAATTATGTCGTCGAGTTTTGTTATGATATTCTGCACTTCTTTGAAATATACGTCATAGCTTTTTCTTCCCAGTTTAACTTTGAAAATCTTATTTTGCCTATAAGTTTTATAGTATTGCAAAAGCTCTCTCGCTTCGGCTTGAATTGGCGTGGATTGCAAATCCTTGCCATAAATTACCCCGGGCACGTATCCTTTTTTTCTGATTCTGTTGACTTTCTCCACTCTCTTTTCAATCTTCATATTTTCCGCCTCCCAAAATTTTTATTGATATTATAATTGTACCCCTTTCCCCAAAAAAAGGCAAATGGGCTGTATTTCATAATAATTATTCAACAAAAACGCGTTTTCTAAACCAATGCGATTTATTCTTCGACCACTTACAATAATTTAAACTCGCCATTTGTAAAAAAAATGATATTGACATAGATTATAAATTGTAATAATATATAAATATAGGGGTTTACAAATCTTTTCATCAGCTTGTATAATACCAATAAAGCTTAGGGTTATTAAAAGGAAAATATCATGGCTAAAAAGCCGTGGCAGTAATGTCATTTGACGTTGTTGTACTGATGGGATATAGTTCAGCGCATGGAATACTGAAAAGAAAATATTTTCCTTGTGATGAAAATGGTAAAAGGTTGTAGGGAGGAGGACAATTACTTTTTAGAAGTTGAAAACAAAGAAGCCCATTATCAAAAAATTTTTAGCTGTCTTGAAAATAATAGCATAAGTATGTTAATATAATAAAAAGAGTTTTGTATGGAATAGGGGAATTATTGTGAATAAAATAAGTAAGTTTTTTTATCATATCAAAAATATTAAAATTAATAATTCAGTAATATTGTTCATTATATTGCTTTCTATGATAATTGCAAGTTCTTGTTTTTTATATTTTTTCAATAGGGACAATGCTAATCTAACCAGTGGTGTTAGTTTTGATCCCGATCCTTTAATTGATGAAATGAATTTAATTAATGAATTGGATATTGCTGGGTTTCAATCATTTGAAATAAAAAAAGGATTTTTTTATTCAACTATTGAATATTATCAAGGCACGATGATCTTTGAAGAAAGCGCTTATGAAACTATTACATTAAATTCAGTGCCTACAGTACATATTGGGGATATCAAAGCACATAGCAGTAGTATCCATATTGGGTAGAGATGAGTTGCCCAAAAGTTTTTATGCCTTTTTTATGCCTTAAGTTAAAATAGAGGTCAAAAAAATGGTGCAAATGTCGCTTTTAAAACAATATACTATTTTGTAAAAATATTTAAAATGATATTGACATTAATTACAAATTATAATATTTTATGAATATGGGGGTCTATTCATTAATTCTGAACACATAAAAGATCTTCATAATAATAAATTAAGTAAATATTATTCTTTAAGTATAATTTCTTACAATAAGAAAATTATAGGAGAAAGAAATATGATATGGGTATGCAAAATATATGGCTAACATCAACGCTCTCATTTTTGAGCAGAGGAGGAAAATATTATGGCTAGAAAAATCATAGGAATGGTAGTTGCAGTGGTAATGCTATTTAGTGTTGTTGTTTTGACAGGATGTAGTCCAGCGCATGGAATACCTGAAGGAAAATATTATCCTTGTGACGAATATGGTCAAAGCTTATGGGGGGGGAGCGGATTACTTTTTATTGGTTGAAAAGAAAAAAGCCATGTATTATTCAAGCGGACTACTTTCTAATAAATATAAAATTGTTATGGAGGAAGGGAAAATATATTTCGATGAATATGTATTCACTGACTTTATTTCAGGAACAAAGCATGGAAACAATAGTAGGAATGAAGCGAAATATGACGAAAAGACAGGGCTTTTATATATTGGTTGGTATTTTATCAAAGAAGAATAATTTTATTAGCCTTAGGACAGAACAAAAATGAAATGCTCGTTTTTGAGCAAAGATTATGGCAAGAAAAAGAATCATCATAGGAATGGTAGTAGTAGCGGTAATGTTGCTTTCGGTTTTTTGGCTTAGCAGTTGTAGCAATTCGCACGGCATACCAAATGGCAGTTATGGTGGCGATGTGAATGGAGGTGTTATGCATACAGAGGAATACAAAAGCGACTATTTTTGGCGAGTTAAAGGCGACACGGCACATTATTATGCAAGTGGGCAACTTTCCTATAAAGGCAAAATAATTAATAAGGATGGCAGGTTGTATTTTGAACTCTATTCAGTTAGTGGTATTTTTGGTAAAAAAAGCGGTGATGCCTTTGAATGCGAGGTGGAATATGACGAAACAACGAAGAGGTTAACAGTGTACTCAGGCACACCAATATTTCGCTACAGATAGCAGCGGGAGTACCTCTCAAGACCGTATCGGCAAGAGCAGGACACAGCACCACAAAGGTCACAGCCGATATCTACGCACATATGATACAATCAAGCGACAGAGCAGCAGCAGACAAATTAGGCGAGATATTGGGGTAATGTATCAAGGATAAGAGCGGCGAGGGTAAAAGCTTGTTGCTTTTTTTGTTCAATTAAAGAATGATTAGTATTGACAAAACTTATTACGCCATGAGTATAATAAATTTAGGTGGGAATTAGACAACAAGATAGATTTTCCAAAAGTATGAAAAATACAGTAGATGTTATTCTTAAGGTAGAATATAATGTATCATCATTTAAATAGATAAAGGAGTTTTATTATGATTAAAAAAATGATTTGTTTGGGGGTGATTCTAGTTATGGTTATATTAGCATTTACAGCCTGCAATAGCAAGGATAATGAAACATATGGTAAACCTCTTCCTTTTAATGTAGCTTATAGCGGAACAATGTACCCAGTAACAGAAACTTATTTGAAAGAAAAGGTAGATTCTTTACAAGACTTAATTTATTTAAGCAATGAAAATGATTATCCGTTTTTTAATGAAATCGATGAAAATTATAATAGTGATTTAAGTCAAAAGGTGAGAGAGTATGATGATTCATATTTTATTAATAAAGCTCTTATTTTAGTTTTTTTCTATGAAACTTCTCAGAGTCCTACCAAAATTGATTCGGTAAGAATTAAGGATAATTCTATAAACGTTATCATAGCTCGACCAGGAGAAATGTATACAGCAAATGATGCAGAAACAGTTTATGCTTTTATAATTGAAGTCAATAAAAAGGATATTGAAAGTATAAATGAAGTAGATACAAAATTAATCAATAAAGGAAAAGTAAAAGATTTTAATTAACATAATGAATAATGCAAGATATAACTATAAGCAACATTATTTAACAATGCAAAATAAGTAAATATAGTAAGGGGGAAGAATTTGTTATGGTTTAGTTTAATAGGATGATTTAAAAAAACCCTTAATTAGCACTGAAAAATCATAATAGTCATATTTTTCATAACTATCAGATTGATATATTTTTCTAATCTCATCTCTACTAAGCTCAAATCTTAAACCCTTCAAAACTTCATCTTTTAAAACCATAACTTCACCTATACCTTTAAATGCTTTTTTATCTCTTTAAAGTTTCCATCACGTAATTAGATTATAACACATTATATGGATGAAACGAATAATTAAAATACACATTAAGAATAGTAAAATTTGCTACTTCTTTTTTTTGCGTGTTTCAAACACTCCCTATCAACCACAAAATGAATAAATCAACTTTCATATGGTTCAAATGGTTCAAATTTTTTGAACAATAGATAATATTATCTCAAATTAGATTTAATCTTTTGAATTATCTCTTTACACTCTTTTATTGATAATTTCATTTCTTTTGCAAAGTTTATCAAATCGTCTTCTGTTGGATTTCCTTCACCCAGAACGGTCATTTCGTGCTCAAATTTATTGCTAGTTTTTGTAATATCATATGCTGGAGATAACACATAGCCATTTTGTTTTTCATCATATAAAAACGCAAAATTTTTGCCGTGATCATCTTTATTTTTATAAAGCACATTAAAACTCATTCTTCTATATGCTTCATATAAATCTTTTTGATTAACGCA
Source organism: Clostridiales bacterium DTU072 (assembly GCA_001512685.1). Classification (GTDB taxonomy): domain Bacteria; phylum Bacillota; class Clostridia; order Christensenellales; family DTU072; genus DTU072. Next base: position 49,436 of record LFSG01000004.1, on the reverse strand, counting down.
AATTTTTTGAATTACTTGAAACAAATGAGTATAATCCAAGTTTGGTATTCTATGAGTTGTTTCTAAAAGTGCTGACAATGAAATCATATGAACTTTTTTGTTGTTTTCTCTATCAAACCTTTTAGCCCCAAAAAAACCTTCATATATTTTTGACGGAAATAACTTAAACTCATTTGTGTTTATTCCACATTTTTTAGCAAGTTCATTTGCTTTATATTCCAGTTTTCCAATATTTATTGGATCAATTGAAGAAGGAAACTTAACAATCCATTCTCCAAAATCATTTTTAATATGTGCCTTAGGTCTTGCACCGCCACTTGACCCACCAAAAGCAAAAACTTTGTCCAAATCAACAACATCATCGGTATCATCTAATATTTTTTTTACTTCAAGAGCAAGTTTATCTAAATCTACACTTTGTTTTTCATTTTCTATTTGCATAGGCTCATAATCAAGCCCACCCAAACCTTTTCCACTTATTAAAGTAAGTCTCACTAGTGGTGATAATTTATCAAAATTAATTCCTTTTTTTGCAAGCATTCTTCTAACTAATAACTCCCCCCATCCATCTGGTAACGAATCATTAAAAACACCAAACAACCCGTTAAAATGTGGCGATTTTGAAATATAAACCTCACTACTTAATGGCAAAGAAAGCGGAGATATTGAAAAACCATTTCTCAACCATTCGTCATCATATTGAAAAGCAATTTGCTTATTATCAAGTTCTTGTAAATAGCCTACAATTTTATTATTAAACTTAACAAGAACTCTTTTTATATCAATTTTCATTATTTCATATCCCTTAAACTTTTTATAATAGGATTTTTAAACAACTCATTAAAGTCTTCCAAACAATCAATAACATCGCTTATTTTCAGCAAAGAAGAAAGAGAAATGTCACCAGTGGATTCAAACCTTCTGATAGATCCATAACTAACCCCAGATCTCTTTGAAAGTTCTTTCTGGCTTATGCCAAACTCCGCTCTTCTCTTCTTAAATCTATTAACCAAATCATCTTTTACAGATTGTTTTGTTGTGACATTCACAAAGTCACCAATATCAAATCTTCTTCTCATATGCTAATATATTATCACTTTTGCTTTATTTTGTCAATATATTGATAATATATTAGCAACTTATTTTTTATTATTATGAGTAAATATGTAATATTTTGCAGAAAATTTTAGCAATATTGTTTGCAGTTTTACAAAATTTTTAATATAATAATAGATTGTACTTTTAAACATATTAAAAAGTTGGAAATAAAAATTATGAAAAAACAACTTATAACCCTTTCATTAATTTTAATGCTCGTCTTAAGCCCACTATTGCTGGCAGGATGCACAAAAGAAATTATTTATGATGGCATTAAATTAAGTGATACAAAAATTATAACTAGCGAAGGAAAAGATTCGGTTTCTAAAGCTGAATACAAAACACTCAAATTTTCATGTGTTGTTAAAAATACAACCGACGAGACACTTAGTTTTGAAGTAGTGTTCAGTTATAGAAGCGGCGGCTTGTTCGATATGCGCACAAAAAAACATAAACAAGAAGTTACATTATCATCTGGCGAAAGCAAGTCCTTAACATACACAACAGATAAAATTTATTATGGCATTATAGATGAGAAAAAAATATCAATCGCAAATGTAAATTAAGAACTTTTATGGTTAAATAATGGGAGTGTTAAGTTAAAATGAAAAATATAAGTGATATAAGCACTTGGGGGCAATAAGGTCCCAATGCCCCCAAACCCCTATTCCCTCATCAAATTCCCCTTATCATGTAAGCCTTATGGCTGAAGATATTGCGAGGATTAGGGTTGTAGTTAAGACCTGCGACTTGTGCGGGAGTAAGATTATTAAGGCTTGAATGAGGTCGCAGGAAGTTGTAAAAAAAGATAAAAACGCAAATTAGATTGTTAGCACTTTCAAAGCTGTTAAAACCTTGTTTAGTAGCCTCTATTGAACGACGCGACTATCGCGTGGTTTTCTGTATACAAAAAGCCTGAAAATTTTTTGTTTTCGAGTTTTTTGTTTTGATTAAAAATTAAACTTAAATTATGTTTATAGGTTTTTAACTAATTAAAATCTTTAAACATTTCAAGGGTTATGCCTTCAAGGTATCCGCCTTGTTCAAATTTGTAGTGCCAACATTGTTCCCACTCAGGTGTGTGTTCTTCTCTATAGTCCGCACTCCAGAAGAATGAGTATTTTTCAACTGTTTTAGGCTCTAGAATATTTTCACCCACACGAACAGTAAATGCAGGAGCTTCGGTTTCGGAATGTCCATATAGAAGTATTACGGTAAATTCTAAATACTGTTCTTTTTGGCCCTTAGTTTGTTTTAGACTGTGATCAACCCCCTGTAAAATTGCCACAGGTTGACCATCGCTTCTTACTAACCAAACGTTGTCATATTCTGTTTCAGGAACCTTTTCATTTAAGTCATACCATTGAAATGTGATGCCATCGCCACCCGACAATGTAATAGGCGCAACTGCTGGTCCTCCGCAACCGACAAATGCAAAGGTTGCAACAAGCATTAAAAATATAACTGTAGAAAACCTTATCCATTTCATAATTTCACCTCCAAATTATTATTTACGTTCTGTTAGTCAATAAGCAACTTCCATAACTTATTATAGTTCAAAGCCATAATCTAACCTCCGTTTTATTAATCATACCACTTTTTTGTATGTTTTCACAATTGTTTTATTCGTTTTTTCAAACGTTTTTGATGATTTTTTCAAATTCTAATATGTGTAATAATTTTATTTTTCTCAAATCGTTCAAAAGTAGTATATAAAAAGAAAAAGGGACCAGTAAATCGCCTGAAATATGACTACTACTGATCTCTTAAAAACTGGCGAATAGGAGATTTTCCCCTTTCTGCCAACAAATAAAAAAGGTCTGACATTGTATCAAACCTATNNTGGAGCTATTGACGGGATTTGAACCTTTTTCCCTCGTCGTACGCTTCGCTTGCACTCCTCACGAGCTTTGGCTACGGACAGTCACACAGGACTGTCCGCTTAACGCGTCGCTCCTCGTCTTTTCCTCGGTCACGGGTTCAAACTCATATATGCACTATAAAAGACAGCCCTTGTGGACTGTCTTTTATAGTGGAGCTATTGACGGGATTTGAACCCGTGACCTCGTCCTTACCAAGGACGCGCTCTACCTACTGAGCTACAACAGCATATCACGCCGCAATGGCGTATAATCTTAAGTCGCTTTTAATATTATATTTGCCGAGGGGGATATTGTCAATCGAATTTCAGACAAAAAGTTTACATGACAGTATTTATGGTCTATAATATCAATAAAGAAATAAGGAGAAAATTATTATGTCTTTAATGCTTGAAGAATTATTGTCCGCGCATAAATCGCTGGGCAAAATCATTGAAACCAATCTTGAAACAATCGATAAAATTTCACAAGAAACAAAAAATAAAAATATAGCGTTTATAACCACCGTGGCCAGAGGCACAAGCAATCACGCCGCCGCTTTTTTCAAATATATTTGCGAATTAAAAAGCGGAATCATGGTGTCAAGGTTTAACCATTCGGTAACAACGATAGCAGGCAAAAATGTGGACATGTCAAAAAGCCTTGTTATCGGCATATCCCAAAGCGGCACAAGCCATGACACTCTTAAGGTTATGCAAACCGCCAAAGAATGCGGAGCGATTACCGTCGCCGTTACCAACTATCCGTCCTCTCCACTTGCCAAGCTTTGCGACCATCACATTTATTTGAATTGCGGAGAGGAAAAAAGCGTGGCCGCCACCAAGACTTTTACTTTACAAATAGCCAACCTGCACCTGCTGGCATGCAGATTGGGCGGAGAAGAGGCTCCCGACTTTGACAAAATCGCCAACGATATATGCGCATATATCAAAAATATCGCCCATATTGAAGCTCTTGCCCAAAAGACAAAAAACATGAATAACATGATTGTGTTGTCAAGAGGCATCACCCTGCCCTTTGCGGACGAGCTCAGCCTTAAACTGCTGGAAACCTGCTATAAGTTCTCCCGAAGCTATTCTGTGGCTGAATTCGCTCACGGCCCTTACGCCCTTGTCGAAAAAGGCAGAACGGTATTGTTGCTTGCTCCAAGCGGAGACTACGCTCAGGATTTTATCAAAATAGCGCACCGCCTAAAAAGCGATAACGCCGAGCTAATCGCCTTCACGGACATAAAAGAAATTATGGCGCTGAGCGACTATTATTTGGAAATGCCTTCCGTCGATAAAAATTCGGAGATTTACTTGTATATCACGGCTTTGCAGTCCTATGCGGCTTTCACCGCCCAAAGCTTATCCCTTAATCCCGATAAGCCGAGAGGATTAAACAAGATTACCAATACGCTGTAAATTCAAATTGGAGGCGGCTTTATGGATATCAATACCACAAAAACGCTCAATAACGGAGTGGAAATACCCATAATTGGACTGGGCGTATTCAAATCCGGAATTCATACCTACAGAGCGGTGCGACACGCTCTGGAAGCGGGATACCGCCACATCGATACCGCTTCCTATTACCAAAACGAAGAAGCGGTAGGCAAAGCTGTCAGAGACAGCGGAATTGACCGCGAAGAAGTCTTCATCACCTCCAAGCTGTGGACGGACGACATGCGAAAACGCAGAGTAAGACAAGCTTTGGAAAAATCGCTGTCTTTGCTCAACACCGACTACTTGGACCTTTACCTCATCCATTGGCCGGTTAAAGAAGAATTTGTAAATTCTTACAAGGTCATGGAAGAGCTGCGCTCGGAAGGAAAAATCAGAGCCATCGGCGTAAGCAATTTTCAAATCCATCATCTCAAGACATTGATGACTCAAACCAATTTAACGCCCGCCGTCAATCAAATAGAAAGTCATCCCTATCTCAACAACAACGAAGTTTTTGAGTTTTGCAGACAAAACAATATCATGCCCCAAAGCTGGAGTCCTTTGGCCAGAGGGAAAGCCCTTGAAGACGCCAAACTTAAAGTTCTGGCATCCAAATACAACAAAACGGTAGCCCAAATAATAATAAGGTGGCATATCCAAAAAGGCGTAATAGTAATTCCCAAGTCCGTACATAAAGAACGGATTATCGAAAACGCCGAAGTCTTTGACTTCAATCTCACCGATCAAGACATTATGGAAATAGACAAGCTGGACTGCGATTTGAGAACGGGCTCGCATCCCGACACCTTTACTTTTTAGCTTACCTTATTTACCCCAAGATAAATTATGGATAAAGCTTGACTTTACTTAATTTTTGCGGCTTGACAAACATTGAAAAGCTAATGTAATATTATATCTGTATAAATATATTTATTTATACAAAAAACTTACAAGGAGTCGGCATGATTTCTTACCGCGATAAGCTGTCCCGCATAACATTTATTCTTCTGTTGGCGTCTGTGTTAATGATAATCGTTACCGGCTGTAGCGCCGGCGGAATTAAAGTGAGCTTTGATACCGACGGCGGTTCTCCCATCAGAGATATTTCCATAGACAGTTCCATGGAATCAGTGCCCAGACCCAACGATCCCGTCAAAGAAGGGTTTTATTTCGATAACTGGTATACGGATGCGGAAAGGACACAGGTTTTTGATTTCAGCGTAGTACCGGACAGAAGCATCACATTATACGCAAAGTGGCTACCGCGGGAGCTTACGGTAACCTTTCGCGCCAAGCTGCCCAATGAAAGCTCATACAGTTACATATACAGGACGATAATATACGGCCAGCCTCTTACGCCGCACATTCCCTCCGTTCCCGAAAGGACGGGTTATATAGGCAGCTGGGATTTGGACAATGTGCCTTTGGACCGAGTTACGCAAGATCTCGTTATTGACGCCGTGTATACCCAAAAGCCGTTTACCATGACTTTTATTATTGACGATCAAACCCCTCCCATCGTAGTTACTGAATTCGGCGGTCAGCCATACCAAAAACCCGACAATCCCGAACGGCATAATTTTATTTTCGGCGGTTGGTTTACCGACCCTGAATTCACATCGCCCTATGTTTTCCCCAATGTCATGCCTTCGGCTGACATCACGCTTTACGCGTGGTGGGTGCGCGAAAGCGAAATCGGGGAACTTTTTGTATACGAAACGGCAGATTATGCGGGCGGAACGGATAACGCCATAAGAATAACCGGCTTGACAAGGGTGGCGCAATATCAAACCAACATGCTTATCCCCGAAGAAATAGAAGGCTTGCCCGTTAAGTATATAGGCTACGACACGCCTTATTCCCAATTAACCACCCCTCAAGAAAAAGACAGACACATGGTATTTAAGTCCGAATACCTTAATACCGTACATATCTCGGACACAATCGAATACATAGGCTCGATGGCTTTTTCGGGCGCGCCTTCGTTTACGTCGATTACTTTTATGGACAATCCTTCTTTAAAAAAGATATGCGACGCGGCGTTTATGAATTGCCATAGCCTAAACGGCCTATATATCCCCCAAAGCGTTGAATATATCGGCGATTTGGCTTTTGCCGCCATTGATTTGCCCGCAAATGTGGAAATGAGTCTTTCTTATGTGCTGATGCCCATAGGCAGCAGGCTTTCTCATTTGGGCGACGCCGTTTTCAAAGGAACGCGATATTTGACTTCCTTTACCGTTCCCGCCTCTCTTGAGGAAGTAAACTACAAGATGTTTGAAGACAGCAGCCTTGAGGAATTCGCCGTTGAAGACGGACACCCCCATTACGTGGAAACGGACGGCGTCATATTCTCCGACCACGGCACCACTCTTATATGCTTTCCGAACAAAAAAGCGACGACCTACAGCGTGCCGCTGATAACCACGAAAATCGGCGTAAACGCTTTCAGAAACAACAGTATGCTTACGCGCATAACCTTGTCGGGCGCCACAAACGAGATACAAGCTTACGGCATGTACAATATGCCCAATCTTATGACCATTGATTTTATCGGTTATTCTCAATTGACTTACATAAACGAATACGCCTTTGCGGGATGCGTAAGCCTTACAAGTTGGAGCTTTCCTGAAATGCTGCTGTCCATAGGTGATTACGCCTTCAGCGGAATTAACGGCAGGCCTATGGCGCTTCGCAATATATCTTTTGGCAACAGGCTGGAAGCGATAGGCGATTACGCTTTTAATGACTGTACTTTATTGTCCTCGGCAAGAATACCGTCTTCGGTAATTACCATAGGCGAAGGCGCTTTCAAAAATTGCCGTCAAATGCTGCTTGAAATAGATGTGGACGGAAGCAGGCTTACCGAAATCGGAGATTACGCGTTTTACGGCTGTTACAACACAAGAACCGTATATCTTCCCTCAAGCTTGATAAGCTTGGGAGATTACGCCTTTTCCGCTCCCGAGGACGAAAGCTTGTTTATGCAGCTTACCACCGTCGCGATTGTTTCCGACATATCGGGAGTGAGGCGACTGGAGCGCATAGGAAAAGGCGCTTTTAAGAACTGCATATATCTTGAACAATTTCAAGTTCCCGAAAGAGTGAGCGACATAGGCGAAGAAGCTTTTTACAATTGCAGAAGCTTAAGGGTTACCATAGTGGCGCTTAACAATGTTTTAAGGGAAATCAAGCCATACACTTTTTATGGCTGCATAAATTTGACCAATATCATCATACCGTCCACGGTAATTAAGATAGGCGATTACGCTTTTTACGGCTGCATATACCTTGCCACGGTATCTTCGGGCACGCAGGTGTCGGACAGCAACATATCCATAATAGGCGAATCGGCTTTTGAAGGCTGCATAAGGCTTACCAGCCATGAATCGGACACCTCAAAACAAGTATTGTTCCCCAATACCACGATAGTGGGTAGAAGAGCTTTCTTCGGCTGCTCGCAATTGGACAATGTGGTTATCCCCAGACATGTTACCACTATTGAAGAAGAGGCTTTTGCCGAATGCGTTTCATTGAGAGTAATAAATACGGCCGCCGCCACGCTGACCGTATTAAAAAGCAATGTCTTCAGGGGATGTTCCAAGCTTACCAATTTTGTGTTGCCCGATTCGGTAACCACTTTTGAAGGCCATCCTTTCACAAATTGCCAGAGCTTGGTATTCTTTACAGTAAGCGCTGATAATCCCAATTTTACCGCCGTACAATCGGAACAAGGAAACTACAATGTTCTTTATACAAAATCTTCGCCCAAAACAATAGCTTTGTTCCCTACCGGTATACAAACGGCGTTTGCGGTCGCTCAAGATGTGGAAGCCATAGCTCCTCACGCTTTCAACAGCTCAAGAATAACGAGACTTACCTTTGCCCCTTCGGAAACCCAAATAAGCATAGGCGATTACGCTTTCGCTCAATGCAATTATCTGACCGAAGTCGTTATTTCTCCAAGAGTAAAGCAAATAGGCAATTTTGCTTTTTACAATAACGCCATACTAAGGCAAATAGCCTTGCAGCCCGACACGGATAACGAAAACGCCCTTACCATAGGCGATTACGCTTTTTCGGCCGTCCCCGCCGCCGAAATAACCATACCCGAAAGGGTGTCCTTAATAGGCGTGGGCGCTTTTGAAAAATGCTACAGTTTAACCAATATAGTTTTTGAACAAGCTTCCGAAATCGAGCTGCCGCTGAACATAGAAGGCCATGCGTTCGCCGAATGCTCAGCGCTTGCCCAAATAGAGCTGCCCGCCCGGCTGGCGTATTTGGGCGACTACGCTTTTTCGTTGTGCGTAAGCTTGCAAAACATTGACTTCACTCAAAGCTCCTTGCCTCTTGAGCTGGGCTCGTATGTGTTTGACAATTGCCATTTCGTTTATGAAATCACTATTCCGTCAAGGCTTGTTTCCATGGGCGAAAATGTATTTTATTATAATACCTCTCTGGAAAAAGCGGTTTTTGAGGAATTGGACGGAACGGTTTACAATCCCGAAGGCGTATCGCTGGGCCAAGGCGCGTTTATCGGATGCAACGAACTCAGGCAGGTAACCATTCCCGCGCATTTTACGCTGATAGGAGATTACGCCTTTTACGGCTGCAAAAATATATTCAATATTGATTTCACCGACGGGGATATGGATTTAACTATCGGAAAGTACGCTTTCAGCGCCTGCTCTTCCATAGACTCCTTCGTTATTCCCGCCAGAACGGTATTTATCGACAGCCATGCGTTTTATAACAGCTCTCTGGGCAGCGCCGCGCTCAAAATGAATGACGGCGGCAATGAAGTTATCGCTTACCGTAAAGATTTAGTTTTTGAAGACAGCCAAAAAGAGCTTATTTTAGGTCAAAGCTGTTTTGAAAATACCAATTTGTCAAATGTCGTCATACCCAAAAGGGTAACGGAAATCGGCGCTTACGCTTTCAGCAACAACCCCAATCTTGTGCTGATAAGCTTTGAAGAAGGCGCGCTTTGCTCTGTAATAATGGAAGGCGCGTTCAGCAATATCGGAAGCGCCGAAATCGCGGACAGCGGCATGGAATTTGGCGCGCTTGTAGGATATGATTACTTTGCGTATAACGAAGACAGACGGGTTGAATTGCCTTTGAATGTCGAGACAATAGGCGATTATGCCTTTAAGGATACTTCAAGCTATACCGACATAATCCTTAACGAAGGTTTGTTGACGATAGGGCAAGGCGCTTTTTACGGCTGCAAAGGAATAACCTTTATGCGCATTCCTTACACCGTTACTCTAATAGATGACATGGCTTTTTATGGATGCTCTTCGCTGCAAAATGTGGAAATAACAAGCGACGACGAGTATACGCTGGGCAGTTATGTATTTGCCGATTGCGCCGGCTTGACCTCGCTGTCGCTGAAGATGGTTTCCTTAATCGGCGACGCGCCCGCTTACGGATGCAATAATCTTTCCATGCTTAATGTGGACATAAACAATCCTTATTATCGAACCATTAACGATGTATTGTACACCGGCAATGTGGATTACGGCGACGGAAAAGTATACTCCGAAGACGAAATGCTTATACTGTACCCCGCCGGCAAACAGGGCTCCACCTACGCCATATCCCATAAAACAAGGGAATTGGGGCCGAGAGCGTTCAGCGGAAACAAGTATTTGACAGGTCTTAATCTCAACGAAGCGGGCACTACCATCGTAAGAATATACGACAACACCTTTGAAAACACCTCCCCGAATTTGGAATTCTTCGTAAGCAGCTCAATGGATTTCATTTACAAACAAAATCCGCTGTGGAGGGGGCACGCCGCGAATATAAAGAGCTTCTCCCTTTCTGTAGAAAACTTCATAATCGAAGTATTGCCGGGAGATCCGAACAGCTGCCGCATAGTCAAATATATTGGACTTGCGGATATTGGCTCAAATCTTGCCATTCCCGTTACATTGCGGGGATTGAAGGTAAAAGAAATCGCCCCCAACGCCTTCAGCTACAATTCCATATTGCAAATAATTACCTTGCCTCAAGGCATCACTAAAATATCCGATTACGCTTTCTATAATTGTTCGGCGCTGACCACAATTAATATAAGCGACAGCGTGCAAGAAATAGGAGAATACGCTTTCTACGAATGCAAGGCTTTGCGGAATGTGAATTTCGGCTCCAACAGCCTGCTTACCTCAATAGGCAATTACGCTTTCCAATTGTGCGTTTCCTTAGAGACAATCAGCTTGCCGCGCAGATTAAGACACATAGGCATGTTTGCTTTCGCGGGCCTTGAAAACAACATGATGAATTTAAGGAACGCCGTTTTCCCCGCCGACAGCATATTGGAAACCGTCAGCGCGTACGCCTTCCAGCACAATCAAGCCATGAATACCATAGAATTTCCCAAAAGCCTTAAGCTTTTAGGAGCCAGAGCCTTCAACAATTGCCAATCGCTTGTCAGCATTATACTTAACCGCGGCGCCGACGACTTGGCGATTACCGAGTTACAAAACGACTATACCTTTGCGGGCACAAGAGAAGAATTGATGATATATGTGCCTCAGCAAGCCATGAAAGAGTATCTTAAAGCGAGGTATTGGAGAAACATCACTTCCAAAATCAACAGCAAGGACTCTTTGCACAGCAGTTATTCGATAGAGCTTATCAATTATAATTACAACGCCGTTCGAGTGGTGGAATATTTGGGATTGCCCTTGCCCGACAATAAATACGATAAGAGCTATGTCAACGACTTCAACGCGCTGGAAACGGTATTAAAACTGCCGGTCGTAACCATAAATGAGGAAAACAAAACCTTCAGCCACAGAATAAACCAATCCACAAAAATAACCGATTACAAATCATACGCGGCTTTGTCGGCGGAGACCGTAACGGTATATGATGCCTTCGATCGGCTGCACACCGTAAGGATAGAAAGAATTACTTTTGTCATAGAAGGCGTAAGGTTAAACAAATATTTGGGAGACCAGCAAGATATTTCTATCCCCGCAGTCATTGCCGATAAGCCGGTATTGGAAATCGGAGAATACTGCTTTAATTATAAAATAAGGAATGTTATTGTTCCCGAAGGCGTGCTTTCCATAAACCGAAACGCCTTCCGTTATTGCGTCAATCTCAACAGCGTGCAATTGCCGCTCAGCTTAATCAGCATAGGCAATTCGGCTTTTTACGGCACCGCCGTAAAGAATGTGTCCATCGGCGCGGAATTAACCATAAACGCAAGCAGATTAATCACTATCGGCGATTACGCTTTTTATAAATGCGTAAATCTTACTTCTTTCAAAGCGCCGCAAAATACCGACATCATAGGCAATTACGCTTTTTCTTCGGAATTGCCGCACAGAATGAAATTAAATAATGTGGAATTTTTAGGCGTGGATATGACCTCAATAGGCATAAACGCTTTCGCGTTGACCGATATAGTTACGGTTACCCTTCCCAATCGGCTTAAGACAATACACAAAGGGGCTTTCAAAAACTGTCGCTATTTGCTTGCCATTTATATCGACGACGACACCCCCACTTCTTCAATAATAAATCTTGCTGCCGACGCCCAAGACCTTTTGGAAGGATGCGACTACGCGAAAATATATGTCAGGGATTACAAACTCAATTATTATAGAAGCAGCTCAAGCAGTTGGAACAGCTTGGTTTCAAAAATATTCAGCTTGGACATGATTTTTGACGGCTTTGCCATAAGCGTTATAGATCCCGACGCCAAAACCGCCGAGCTTGTCCACTATGTGGGCGATGAAATCAATGTGATTGTGCCTTCGCATATTAACGGCCACAAAATAGTGTCCATACTTCCCAATGTATTTAATTACGCTGTCAAGACGGTTACCGTTCCCAACACCGTAAACACCATCTCCGCCAACGCTTTTTACAAAAGCGGAGTAGAGGAAGTTATGTTTGAGGCGGGCTCAACTCTTGAATCCATAGGCCAAAACGCCTTCCGTTATACTCCGCTCAAATCCATAACCATACCCATATCGGTAAGAAACATCGCGAGCTTTGCTTTTGCCGATACCATGCTGAGCTCCATAACATTTGAGGGCGAAGATATATTGGAAATCGAGGGCGAACCCGTGGGCGATCTGGTGTTAAGCTCAAACGCTTTCTCCAACAATATCGAGCTTATTGAAATCACCCTGCCCAAGAGATTGCGCTCCATAGGAGACTACGCCTTCCATAACAACATCAACCTTAGGGATATCGCTTTGCCCGAAGACGGCAATTTGAATATAATATACAATTACGCTTTCTCCCATTGCCATTCCCTAAAAGAAATCACCATACCGTTTACCGTGCTTCAATTGATGACCGGCGTATTTAATTATTGCACGGGACTTGAAACGGTTTATGTAATGAGAGGCGACGACGGAGTAAGAACGTCGGACGGCTTGACAACGGCGGGACCGGGATTGTTCAACAACATAAACAATTCTTTCCTGAAAATATTCGTTCCGCGCAACAGCTTAACCGAATACAAAAACAATTTGGCAAACTGGAAAAGCTACGGCGGCTACAGCGAAAGCGGAATTTATAATCCCGTCATATACCCTGACTATATTTTGCCTCATCAATTCCATGGGGATTTCGCTTACAGTATTTTAAGTTCCAATTCCATCCATTTGACGCAATACAGAGGCGCTCAAACCGATATAATCATACCGGGCAGCATCGAAATAGGCGGAATAAATTATGAAGTAAGGTCCATAGGCAGATTCTTCGGGAATCCCAATCTAAAAAGCGTAACCATGCTTGAAGGCTACAGGCAAACAATAAGTTTATTCGCTTTCAGCGATTGCGTGTCTTTGGAAAAGGTGGTTTTGCCCTCTTCCGTTGAAACAATCGAGGGATACGCTTTCAATAACTGCGTCAGCTTGAGGTCAATCAATCTGCCCGAAAACATCAAGACTATTCCTACCGCCGTCTTCCAAAATTGCCGCTCGCTTAAATCAATCGACTTGCCGTCCACGGTAATAGCCATAGAGGAAGCGGCCTTCATAAACTGTTCGTCGCTGCTCAGATTGCGCCTGAACACTCCGGGAGTAATCGAAGGGGGCAACAGCATGCTGATGAACACCAATCCCCATCTCAAGATTTTTGTGGAATCGCAGTATTTGATTAATTATCGCCAAAAAACCATATGGTCGGTATTTGCCAATCAAATAATCACGCATAATACGATATTCGGCAATTTCGCCGTTGAAAGCATGCCCAACAACAGAGTCAGGATATTGCAATACATAGGAAATGTGGATATCCTATATATTCCGCAATACATTCAAGGCAGAGAAGTGGCGGAAATTTCCGTAAACGCCATAATACCCGAAATAGGTCTTATCTTATTGCCCGAGGGCAGCGAAATAAGCTATGGCGAAGATATCGCGGACAAAATAAATTATTACGAAATATAATAAAAGCGGCGTTTATCGCCGCTTTTATGATTATTCTTTTGCTTTTTCATATCATCATTTTTCCGTTATCGTCCACCACAATAAATATTTCTTCTTCTTCATTGGTTTGCGCGTCTACATAAATATAATATTCTGTATCGCCTTTTTGGCAATGATATTCCACCGCCGCTTTTTCTTTATGGGTTACAGTGGGAATGATAACAAACCTTTTGTCTATAAGCTCAAGATCGGGATGTAAATCGTACTCCACTTCGTCCATATTGGGAAGAATGGATGTCCTTCCGCCGTCCTCGGTATGGTTATAAAGATAGTTCTGCGCCTCAAATCCCACCACATCGCCGCTGTCGCAAGCGATTTTTACCTTTATCAAATCGGGAAAATAAATTACATTGTTTTTCACAAAGGCAAAATTGATATACAGCGTGGAATTATAATTTGAAGTCCATACTGCTTTCATATTGTCATAACCGACGTCTTTCAAGAATTGACCGGCTTTGGCCACGCATTGTTCTTCGTCAAGCTCGGGATAATCTATGGCCTTATAGCTGTCATACATCATCAGCATGCCGCCCTTTTTGCTAAGCTGCATTGAGCCTTGTATGCCGTCTACCGTGATATCAAACATATAATTGGGTATGTTGCCTTCCTCAGATTCTCCCGTTTTCTTTACGGTTACATCTTTGCCCTTGAAAAAGCCCTTGATTTTTTCGGCGCATTCTTGAGCGCTCAATTCCTTCATGCCTTTGAGCGCTTTCGGCTCTCTTTCGCTCAGCCCGTCGCTGAAAGGCCCGTCATATATCATTTGCGGAAATTCTATATCGTCGTTGGTGTTGAGAGTTTTATACACGTCGGTAAGATAATTTAAATCGCCGTTGAACTTCCCCATTAAGCTGCCCCCTTTAAGCAGCTCGTTCTGCACCGACTGCAATTCCTTTCGTATTCGCGCGGTAAGCTGGACGAACTGCTGAAGCTTCTGATGCTCCTCTTCAGAGATATCGACGTCTTCTCCTATCTTATCCGATAGCATTTTGCAATAATCGCCCAATTGATTAAAGAATTTCATAATATTCTCAATGGGCTGGTCTTTGGAATTGAGCATGGACAAATTGGTTTCTGCTGCTTCGCTGTCCCTGTTCAAATTGGTCAACAGCACCTTCTGCATGGGAACATCGTTTGAAACAGCGAGCTTGGTGAGATTGGTCTCTATGCCCGCGATAGAGGACATAGCGTCATAATAAGATTTTTCATACATATTTTCCATCTCGTTGCGATACCTTTTATGCCTTTGCGCCACCAACGCCAAAGCTACCGACAATCCCGCGATAATCAAGATAGCCGCGCCATAAGCGATTATTTGCCATATTTTTTTACGCTTTTCCTTATTAGCTTCCATATTTGCTCCTTATCAAACACAAAATACATGTCTGCCTATTCTAAGATGAATGGGCCTGCTTCTTATCCAAGCATTCGTCGCGGTGGCGGGATTATAATAATAGATGGCCCCGTATGTTGGATCCCAACCGTTTTGAGCGTCTTTGGCCGCCTTTAATGCCTGATCGTTGGGGGTGAGGTTAATTTGTCCGTCGGCTACCGCCGTAAAGGCTCCCGGCTGATAAATAACGCCGGAAATGGTGTTGGGGAAAGACGGATGCTTTACCCTATTGAGCACTACCGCGGCAATGGCGACTTGTCCCACATAAGGTTCGCCGCGGGCCTCCGCATACACGCACCTTGCCAGCAAATAGGTGTCATTGGAGTAGGAAGCGCTGCTTTGAGCCAAAGCCACGCCGATAGCCGCCGCCGTCTTAGGCCCCACTATGCCGTCAACGGCAAGCCCGTTTTTCCTTTGAAAGTATTTAACGGCGGCTTCGGTTTGGGGCCCGAATATGCCGTCTACATTTCCTTTATAGTATCCCCATTGTTTCAGCCTTGACTGTATGGTGCGCACGGTAGAGCCCGTGCTTCCCCTCCTGATAAGCAAAGCCTCGGCTTCTTCTTTTTCAAACAAATCGGTAAATAAAAGCAGAAAAGTAAATGTTACGCAAATCAAAAGCAACAACGCCAAAGCGGTTTTAATAAGCTCTTTTCTCTCTTTTTTTCTGTTCTCCATAGGAAGTTACCTCTTATTCTCTTTATTTTTTATATTGTTTATTATTTCCAATATTTTGGATTTATAACGGGGAGGGTTTTTTTCAGCTTCCGGAAAGCACATGGGCGGAAAGGCCACGCACCACCAGTTAGCGCCCCTGCCTTCTCCCAGCGTTATAATGACGGCGTCATATTCCCCTTTTTTCAACACCTTGTCCCCATATTTCCGGGTGGGAAACTCTTCGCAAACAACGCTTGCCTTACTTGAATAAAGGGCGCCGCTGCCCTTTAATACGGTATTTGCCGCGTATTCAATGCCGCCAAGGTTGTTCCGCAAAATCATAAGCGCTTGCTCCTTGTCTTTTGCTTGAGCCAAAAGCGGCGACAGCGTATCCACAACCTTGTCGCGCACTTCAAGTTTTATTTTTTGGTCAAACTCCGAGTCGCTGTTGGCTCTTATATGGATTCTCACATAATCTTCCTCGACATAGCGGTCGTTTAACATAAACACCGTATAAATCAAGGCCAAAATAATAATGACAGCGACAATGAGCCTATAATTGACACTTTTCATGTTTACCATTATTGCCAAACTTGACTAAATTAAAACAATAAAGCGCTTACGAATTTATTTATCAATCACAACGCCAAGGCGGTTGCAACGGCTTCTTCAATGGCTTCCACCGCTCTTCTCGGCTCTGCGGCATCGCCTATTACGAATAAAGCCGGAACTTTGCCCTTCAATTTCTCTTCCAAGGAATTGTGCGATTTTGAGCCTATGGCCTGAACCACCATATCAAATCCGTGTATAAGCTTTTTGCCTTCGGGCGTTTCGCACAGCGCCCCATCCTTGGACACTTCTATTACCTTTGTGTTTTTCAAAATCTTAACATTATAATCCGCCAAGCTCTTCATGGCAAAATATTTTATAGCCGAAGGCATTTTTTTTGCCTATGTCGTCTTCCATTTCGGCTATGGTAACCCACCTGTTCATGCTGGCGATATGCTCGGCGGTTTCAACGCCCACTTGGCCTCCGCCTATCACCAAAACATTATTGCCAAGCTGCACATTGCCTTTCAAAACATCCAAAGCTTGCACTACCGCAATGTCTTTGAAAGGTATTTGACAACCGCAAGGAACAGCGCCGGTAGCCAATATAACCGCGTCGGGCTTCAAACCGAGTATGGCGTTTTCGTCAGCTTCGGTTTGGGTAAGGATTTTTACGCCGTATTTACGGCACATTTTTTCATAATAAACGATTGAGGCAAGCAAAGCCTGCTTTCCGGGAGGAACGGCGGCGGGCAAAAATTGTCCGCCCAAACGGCAGTCCTTCTCAAAAAGCGTAACCTTATGCCCCCTTGCGGCAAGTATCCACGCCGCTTCCAATCCCGCAGGGCCTCCCCCAACCACCACAATATTTTTAGGTTGATTGGTCGGTATGATTTTTCTGATATGCTCTTGCCCTGCGAAAGGGTTGACCATGCAGGAAACCCCCCTGTCCTTTTCATTGCCCGCCACCACTCCTTGACAACGGGTCATACAGCCTACGCAACACAATATTTCCTTTACCCTGCCCTCTTTCACTTTTAAGGGAAAATAAGGGTCGGCAATAGAGCCTCTGCCCAAAGCCACGAAGTCGGCTATGCCTTTGCTTACCACATGCTCGGCAAGGTAGGGCTCGTTTATCCTTCCCACCGCGATTACGGGTATTTTCACAGCCTTTTTAATCTCATAACAGTCTTTAAGAATATATCCCGGCTCTATCGAGGAAGGCGCTATTATCCAAGCCATACTGCCGTACACGCCCGTTGAAACATGGATGGCGTCGGCGCCTTCTTTTTCCAATATGGCGGCAATCGCCGCGCTTTCGGCGGGTTTTAAGCCGCCGTGCACTCTTTCGTCGGCGCTCAATCTGAAGCATACCGGAAAGTCGGCTCCGCATTTGGCTTTTATGTTTCTGAGAACCTCCACCGCGAACTTTATTCTTCTTTCAAAGGTTCCGCCGAATTCGTCAGCCCTTTTATTGGTGTAGCCCGAAAGGAATTGTCCCACGAGATAGCCGTGCGCGGCGTGAACTTCCACGCCGTCAAACCCCGCTTTTTTGGCGCGATAGGCGCCGTCGCCATATTTTTCTATAAGCTCATAGCATTCTTTTGTGGTAAGCGCGCGGGGCATGGATCTTGTCATGGGACAGGATACCGCCGAAGGCGCTACCGATTGAGCGCCCAGTACCGCTTCCACGGCTTGCCTTCCCGCATGATGCAGCTGCGGAAAAACCTTGGCGCCGTGCGCGTGTATGGAATCGGCAAGCTCTTTGAGCTTGGGGATATATTTGTCGTCGTCAATCATAATTTGTTCGGGTATGGCCTTCCCCAAAGGGTCTATGCCGGTAACCTCAAGAATAATCAGACCGAATCCGCCCTTAGCCCTTTCGGTGTAATAGCTTATAATATTTTCGTTTACAAAACCGTCCAATTCGCCTCTGCCCGTACCCATTGCGGGCACCACAAAACGGTTTCTAATTTCCAATTTGCCTATTTTCCCTTTGCTCAGCATATTTTCAAACATACATAAACCTCCGTAAAAGTAATCTTTTCTCTTAGCTTTAATATTTCCCTTTAATTAAAGAAATAACCGCAAAATATTTTCACGCTTTAGCGATGAGCGCATAATATTTAATCAAAGAAGGCTGCCCGCTTAAGGCAGCCTTCTTTGTTGCGAAAAATCTTTTTTTACATATTTGTTTTTGCCAAAAATCAAACTCTTTTCTTTTACATTCATAACGCCTTTTATTTCTTTGCCCTCAATTTCCCCCTTAAAAAACAACAGCGCTTTCTCTTTCTTGTATACCTTAAACTTGGCGTTCTTTACGGTGCAATTTTTTATGCCGTATTCCGGAAGACTGATATTATTAAAATGCGCGGTGGCCGTTCTTTTGGCTATATTGAAATTGACAAACTCAATGACGCCGCCTTCCTCATTGTCATTAACATACATACCGTAAAAATTGCAAAGCTTGGGCGTAGGCGCGGCGCCGCTTGCGGCAAACATAAGGACAACGCTCAAAATTAAAATTATCAATACAGTTTTTTTGGTCTTCATAAATCCTCCTTTGATAATGTTTATTTTAGCTTTCTTAACCTTAATTATTCCTTTGGATGCGCAAAAAGCAAAACCTGCCCCAATTCTTTTTATGCGCAAAAAACAAATGTACCATAATCGGGACAATATATTAATTGGCATTTATTTTTCCATAATCTTTCATTAACGGGAGAGTATAAAATGCTATAATTATTTTATCAGAGGTTTTATGGATTTGAACGAACGGATAAGAATTCTTACCGAGGGCGCAAAATACGATGTGTCCTGCTCTTCAAGCGGCGCGGGAACAGGCTCCAAAAAAGGCAGCTTGGGCAACACCGCTTATTGCGGCATTTGCCATTCCTTCACTTCGGACGGCAGATGCGTTTCTTTGCTGAAAATACTACTGACAAACTATTGCGAATACGATTGTCTTTATTGCGTAAACAGAAGAAGCAACGACATACCCAGAGCGCGGCTTTCCCCCCGCGAATTATGCGAATTGGTAATAAACTTTTACCGCAGAAATTATATAGAAGGATTGTTTTTGTCGAGCAGCGTGGAGAAATCCCCCAACCATACCATGGAACAGCTTGTTTTAGCGGTAAAAATGCTGAGAGAAGAATATAAATTCAGAGGCTACATTCACCTTAAAGCCATACCGGGAGCGGATTATGGGCTTATCGATTATGCCTCGGCGTACGCGGACAGAATGAGCTTGAACATTGAATTGCCCACCGAACGAAGCCTTAAACTGCTTGCGCCGCAAAAAAAGAAAGACGCCATAATAGAGCCCATGAAGATGCTTTCTCAAAGCTATTTCCTTACAAAAACCGAAAAAAATTCCCAAATCAAAAAAATCCCGGCAGGCCAAACCACGCAAATGATAGTGGGCGCCTCAAACGATACCGACGGACAAATAATAAGATTGACGCAAGCGCTGTATCGGAATTTTAACTTAAAAAGGGTTTATTATTCCGCTTACATGCCCGTAAATTTGTCCTCAAGCTTATTGCCCGCCTTGCCGTGCGACTTAAGAAGAGAACACAGACTGTACGAAGCCGATTGGCTGCTGAGGTTTTACGGCTTTTCCGCCGAGGAATTGCTGCCCGTTGAGCGCAACCTTGCCGCCGACATAGATGTAAAAAGCTTTTGGGCGCTGAATAATTATCAATTCTTTCCCGTTGAAATAAATACCGCAAGCTACGAAGCGCTGCTCAGAGTGCCGGGAATAGGCGTAAAGAACGCTTACAGAATAATTATAGCCAGACGACACGGCAAATTAACCTTTGAAAGCCTTAAAAAAATGCGGGTGGTATTAAAAAGAGCGCAACATTTTATCACCGTAAACGGCAAATTTTACGGCGCATATAACAATCCCGTCAACATCAGAAAAGCGCTTGCCGCGCAACAGGAGCGGCCGCGCTTGGAAACGGCTTGTCTGCAAACAAGTCTTTTTGACGCCGAGCGGCCGCTTACCGATATCATAACGGGGGAATTATAATGAAAATACTTGTCGTCGAAAACAATTTGGCGGCTTTTCTTACCGCCGTCTATCACGCCTATTACGGGCATAAGGACGCCGAAAAGATTACCTCGGACGCCGAAAGCGTAACAATGCTTGACTATGGCATAAGAATTGAAACGGATACCGCGCTGGCCGCAAAGGTCAGAGAAGGCATAATGAAAAAAGCAGGGAAAACGGCGTATAAAGAAATTGCCGACGCGTATTTAAGCGGCGACAAAAATAAAGAGCAAAAGCTCTTTGATTACCTTAAATTGCTTTTTGCTCAAGGCAAAAAAGCACTTACACTTTTTTCCCACTCAACGGTGATAGCCTTCAGGGATATGTTAAACAAAGTGCGCAGGGAAGCTCACAGAATGAAGGGGTTTATTCGTTTCGCCCAAACGGAAAACGGCGTATATTACGCTTTCTTCGGCCCCGACAACGATATTTTGGAATTGCTGCTTCCTCATTTCAGAATAAGGTTCAACGACCAGAAATTTGTATTGCACGACCTGAAAAGAAAAAAGATGGCCTACTATGACGGCGACAAAAGCTATACTTTTACCGCTCCCCCAAGATTCACTGTTGCCTTAAGCGAAGACCAGCTGAAGTTCGCCGAGCTGTGGAGGGAGTATTTCAATAATGTTTCAATAGAAGAAAGGCATAATCCCGTATTGCAAAGACATTACGCCCCCAAAAAGTACAGATGGTTTATGAACGAGTTTTAATTTCGATATCAAGCAACAATTTTTTCTTGTCTGCGCCGCAAGCGAATCCGGTAAGATTTCCGTTTTTGCCCACAACCCTGTGGCAAGGGATAAGTATCAAAACGGGGTTTTTATTGCAAGCCCTTCCCACCGCTCTTGCGGCTTTGGGATTTCCCGCCAGCGACGCTATATCAGAATAACTTGCCGTACTGCCGTAAGGTATTTTTCTTAACTGTTGCCACACTTTTCGGCAAAAAGGAGAGCCTTCCGCTTTTATGGGCAAATCAAAATACTTTCTTTGGCCGTTAAAGTATTCTTTCAATTGACTAAAAGCTTTAAGCGCGATATCGTCCAAAGAGCTTTGCGAAAAATCGCGGGGCATAGAGGCGACGGAGCGCAAGGAAACGATAAAGCCGTTTTCGGTCTCCATTTTTAACAATCCTATCGGAGAGTTGAAATAATACTCGTTTGCCATGGCAACATTATACTATATCGGCGGCTTGATATAAAGCCGTCAAAAATAAAAGCTTTTATTCGTCAAAATCGGTTTTGCTCATCTGTTTAAAGATCTGATCTGTGCCCGTGGCCGCAAGTCCGCTTGCCCCGCCTATCATAAACGCCATAACCACATTTTTGGCGGGCATAAGCTCGGGCGCGGCAAAAAACAGCGTCACGCCCAAAATGGCGCCCAACGGAGCCGCCAATACGGGAATCAACCTTACATATTTTTCCTTATGTTTAACAATATATTTATATAAATTCATTATCCAATATACCGTTACGATAATTAACGGCACAAATACTATATCGAACATATTCTTCATCCTAAAGCAATTTATTTTGTCTCTTGTTATATTCTATGTATGCCGCCCCGCAAAATAAACAACAAAATGGGCTTTTATGCGATATCTTTTGACTAATAAAGGCAAAATAAATTACAATAATAATATGGGGGTTTCGGATTTAATCGCCAATATTTTAATTATGCTGGGCGGCCTGGCCATTTTCATGTACGGCTTGAACGCCATGAGCGGCCACCTCGAAAAGCAAACGGGAAGGCGGCTGAGAAAGGTTTTCAGCAAATCGGCGGACAACAGGATATTAGGCGTGGGAATAGGCGCGGGCGTTACGGCCGTTATACAAAGCTCTTCTGCCACCACCGTAATGGTAATAGGTCTTGTCAACGCGGGAATAATGAATTTGCATCAAGCTACCGCCATTATTATGGGAGCCAACATCGGCACAACGATAACGGCGGTTATTATCTCCCTTCCCATAATGGAATTTGTGGCGGCCTCCGGCCTTATCGGCATTATCTTAATGTTTTCCAAAAAACGCAAAGCGCGCGACATGGGGAAAATAATAATTTATTTATCCATGATTTTTACAGGTCTTTTGGTAATGAGCGGGGCTATGGGGAAGTTTGCCCAAATGCAAAGCGTTCGTCATTTCTTTCAGCTTACCGCCAACCCGTTTTTGCTGGTATTGATAGGATTGATTGTTACCGCGATTGTGCAAAGCTCATCGGCTACCACGGGTATATTGATAGCTTTGTCTTTTTCGGGACTGATTGACATAGAAAAAGCCATGTTCGTTATCTTGGGCATAAACGTGGGCACCTGCGTTACCGCCTTATTGGCTTCTATAGGCGCCAATGTCAACGCCAAAAGGGCGGCGCTTATCCATTTGATGTTTAATTTGGCGGGCATGATAATATATTTTGTTTTGCTGTCATTTTCGGTTATTCGCAACGGAGTGGTGAACATGCTGAACGCCGTCGCCTCCATTCTTTCCGCCAAGGGAGCGGCGGCGCAAATAGCCGCTTTCCATGTTCTTTTCAATGTAAGCGTCACATTAATTCTTTTGCCTTTCATTAAACAAATAGTAGCGCTTTCTTTATTGATTATGCCAAAAGGCAAGGAGAAAAAATCCCAATACGAGCTTAAATATATCAATGAAAGGATATTAAAATCTTCCCCCACTTTCGCGGTGGAACAAATCAAAAAAGAGCTTTTGAGGATGGCGGAGATGTCAAAAGCCAATCTTGATATAGCTGTTAAGGCGGTATGCGAAATAAACCTTAAACAGCTGGACGAATTCACAGAACGCGAAGAATATATAGATTGGCTGAACAGGGAAATCCCCTTGAACTTGACAAAGATATCGGCGCTGCCCATATCCTTTGAGGACAAATTGGTTGTGGGCTCTTACTATCATGTGGTCAGCGATATCGAAAGAATAGGCGACTACGCCGAAAACATCATGGAATATGCCGAGCGCTTGGATGTGGAAGGGCTCAAGTTTTCCGAAGAAGCGCTCAGCGAAATAAAAACCGTCATTAATGTCATGGATAAACTGTATTCTTTATCAATAGACGGTTTCAGCCGTTTGGATTTATCCTTGCTTGAAGATGTCAACAAGCTGGAAGACGAAGTGGATACGCTTAAACAGCAGCTCACCGACACCCACATAAAGAGATTGGGCAAAGGCGTTTGCTCGGCTCTATCGGGAGCGATTTTTATCAGCTTGGTAAGCAACCTTGAAAGGATAAGCGACCACATCAGAAATATTTTTTACAGCATACGAAAATATGTATAATTATAAGCCGAGCTTAAAAGCTCGGCTTGATTTTTTGCTTTATTTACCGCCTTAATTCTTTGAGCGGAACCTGCCCACCTCGGTATTGTCTTTTTTGCGGTCCTGCAGTTCTTTTACGGGATGGGGAGAATCTTGATAGCGATAGTCATGCCCCTGCTTGCGGATATAATTGTCGATAACTATATGGCTGGGAACATGGTTTACATTGTTGTTTACAATGTTTTGCCATTTGAAGAACTCATAATCTTCGGGCAGGTTGTTGACATCCTCATAAGCTTCTTTATGCCCGGTCAGATAAACGGTATTTTTTAACACATCCCTTACATAATCTTTTTGAGAGGTAAATTTCAACAGCTGCGGGAATTCCCCTTTGGGTATAACCTGCTGCCATTCCTTATTCTCAAATCTCTTCAAACACTCCGCGGCTTTATGCAAATGCTGCAGCTCTATATTCAAAAACTGTTCCCAAACTTTTTTGGTTTCGGGACAAGTTTCGTCTTGATAACAAGAATAATACAAATAGCATGCGGTATATTCTTGATTAAGCCAGCATTCCAGCATGGTGCTGTTGGGGTCTTTAAGACTGCCGTAATGAGTTACATGCTGTTCTTCTATCATGGCTATTTCGGCGTACAATTGCCTGCCCAAATCGGTATTGTAGAAAGCCGCCTGATTCATATAATAATTCATGGTTTGCTGCTCGGCGGCGGTGATTATCGCGATATTCAGCTTGGTTATGGGGTCGGCGTTTTTATCTACAATAGGGCGCTTAATGTCGTCGTAAGCGTATCTATGTTCGGAAATGGTGGGCCTGCCCGGCATTATTTCCGCGAGATTTCCCACAAGCTTTTCGGCGTGAACGCCGTATTCAAGGTCCATTAAATCAGCATATCTGTATAGGTGGTCAAAGTCCTCAAGCAGAGCGAAATCCAAAGCCATTTTTACATTGGGGTCTTTTTCCCTGCCCGCCAATATCGCCGTTAAATCCACCGCGAGATGCTCATAGCCTATTGTCTGTTCAATGATATTTTCGCTAATGGGCTTCATACAACTTACTTTTTTCTGCTGTTGTTGTTCGATTCTTCTCACCAGCCCCAATTCTCTGCGCAAATCGTTATCTTGACAATGTCTGTGAAAATGATGCCCAAACCAAACTTCCTCATATTCCGCGCCGTTCATAAGAATAATCCTCAGCTTTGTATAAGGGTCGACGGTGTCCTTATCGTAAGACTTCGGATACATGCCTTTCCAATCCATTACGGTTTCGTCGTACTTCATGGGTTTTTCGTTAAACGGATTAAAACTCATAACAACTATTCTCCTTTTTTAAGTTTTACAGTATTATTAGCCTTAGCGTCAAAGTTATTCAATATACCACGAAACAACTTTTGATTTTCGCCATTAAAAATCTGCTCAATACCGTAAAAACAATATGGAAGGTAAAAAACCGAAAAAACAAATAACAAATAACCTATATAAATTATCTTTAATTAATCTCAATATAAAAAATTCTTTTAATTAATTACAAAAAAACTATTCCAAAGCGGCGTTTGCGTCAAAATACAAATCTTCCCCGCCCTTGCCTTCTTTTACGGCGAAATGCGCGGCCACCCCTATCATGGCGGCGTTATCGGTGCATAATTTCTTGGAAGGCAAGAACACTTCTATGCCTTCTCTTTCAGCCGCCGCCTTAAGCCCTTCCCTCAAGGCGGTATTGGCGGCCACGCCCCCCGCCAAAGCGATACAAGGCATATTTTCTCTTTTTGCCGCTCTGATGGCGTTATCAATCAGCGCCCCCACCGCCTCGGTTTGAAAAGAACAAGCCACATCGTAAGGATTAATTGTTTGTCCCCTTGCTTTGGAGTTATGCACATAATTAATAACCGCGGTCTTAAGTCCGCTGTAAGAAAAATTCAAATGGCTTTCGCCTTTATACGCTCTGGGCATAAAGATATTATTCTGCCCTTTTTGGGCGTATTTTTCTATTTCGGGGCCGCCGGGATAAGGCAAACCCAGTACTCTGGCCACTTTGTCGAACGCTTCGCCGGCGGCATCGTCGGTTGTTTTTCCCAAAGCTTGGGTGTCAAAGTATCCGTTTACCTTTAATATTTCGGTATGCCCCCCGCTTGCCAAAAGGCATAAAAAAGGAAATTTCAATTTATCGCTGTCAATAAAGTTGGCGAAGACATGCCCTTTTATATGGTTTACGCCAATCAGCGGCAATTCCAGGGCGTAGCTTAAAGCCTTGGCGTAAGATACTCCCACCAAAAGCGCCCCCAAAAGGCCGGCGCCGTATGTTACCGCCACCGCCGAAATGTCTTTCAATTGAACCCCTGCCGATATTAATGCCTCCTCAATCACATTGTCAATGGCAAGAATGTGGTTTCTGGAAGCGATTTCTGGCACCACTCCACCGAATCTTTTATGGATGTCTATCTGGGAAGATATGATATTCGACAAAACCTTCCTGCCTCTTGTTACTGCCGCCGCCGTTTCGTCGCAGCTTGTCTCAATGGCAAGAATCAAAAAATCCTCTTTGTTTTTTAATTGCTCAATCTTCGTTTTTATCTTTTCGTTATAATCCATATCAGTTTATCTTACGACCTTTTAAGATATTCCAAAATAAAATCCTCAATATCCCCGTCCATCACAGCGTTTACGTCGGTGTTCTCAAACCCCGTGCGGTGGTCCTTAACCAAGGTGTAAGGACAAAACACATACGAGCGGATTTGACTGCCCCATTCAATTTTCTTAAGGTCGCCTTTTATGCTTTGGCTTTCTTCCAGCTTCTCCCTCTCTCTCTTTTCCGCCAATTTGGATATCAACATTTTCATAGCCGTTTCTTTATTCTGCAATTGCGAGCGTTCATTCTGACACTGCACCACTATTCCCGTGGGCAAGTGGGTTATTCTTATGGCGGAATCGGTTTTATTGACATGCTGCCCGCCCGCGCCCCCGCTTCTGTAAGTATCCACTCTGATTTCGTCGGGATTGATTTTGATTTCCTCATTGTCTTCGATTATGGGCATCACTTCAAGGGAAGCAAAGGAGGTATGCCGCCTTTTATTGGCGTCGAAAGGACTTATTCTGACAAGGCGATGCACTCCCTTTTCGGCTTTCAAATAGCCGTATGCGTTTTCGCCGCTGATTTGAAAGGTAACGCTTTTTATGCCCGCCTCGTCGCCGTCGAGAAAATCCAATTCCTTTATCTGATAGCCTTTCCTTTCGGCGTATCTTGTATACATTCTGTAAAGCATATCCGCCCAATCCTGCGCTTCCGTTCCGCCCGCTCCCGCGTGCAGAGTAAGTATGGCGTCGAGATTATCGTATTTGCCTTTCAATAAAGCCTCTATTCTTAAATCGTTGACCTCTTTTTCCAAAACGGTCAGCTCTTTGGACGCTTTTTGAGCCTCTTCCTCATCCTGCATTTCCTCGATAAGCTCCAGAAGCTGATAAAACTCCTTCACCCTGTTGTCGAGGTCCTCAAACCTGTCAATCTTTTTTCTGTGGGCATTGATTTGGCGGTTTACCTTTTGCGCGTTTTCAATATCGTTCCAAAAGCCTTCCTTTTCCTGCAAAGCCTCCAGCTCGGAAAGCTCTTTTTTGCGGCTGTCTATGTCCAGCGCCTCTTTCAAAGTATTGAGCGTGGCCTTTAATCTGTCCAAAGTCTGATATTGATAATAAAAATCAATCACCTATCAACCTCCGCAGCAATGCTTGTATTTTTTCCCCGAGCCGCAAGGACAGGGCGAATTCCTGCCCACCTCGGCGGATTTGTCCCGTCTTACCGTTACTCTGCTGTTAATGGCGGCTTGCTGGGCGATATAAGCGTTTCTTCTCTCCACAACTTGATGCACATCCAATTTGCAAAGTATTATAACCACGCTTTTTTGGATGGACTCTATCATGTCGTCAAACATCTCAAAGCCTTCCCTGCGGTATTCAAGCACGGGATCTTTGTGCCCCAATCCTCTAAGGCCTATCCCTTTGCGCAATACGTCCATGGCGTCTATGTGGTCCATCCAATGCTTATCCACTTGATTGAGCAGCACGTTTCTTTCGGTGGCTCTGAAATCTATGCCGTTTTCTTCGGCATAGGCCATTTTTTCCTCATACTGCCTGATAACTTCCTTTTCCACGGTTTCGGCGACCAATCCGATATTCAAATGCCCGCACAGCTCTCGGGTAACAATATTGGTGCCGGGCTTAAGCAGCCTTTGCTCCAAAGCCCTGTTCACGCCCTCATAATCAATGGAAGTTTCGTCTCCCGACGAAAAATCAAGGTATTCGGCGAGTATGCTTTGAACGACATCGGGAATATACTTAAGCACTTGCTCATGCACGTCGGCGCCTCTCAGCACTTCGTTTCTTTGCGAATAAATCAATTGACGCTGCTTATTCATGACGTCGTCGTAATTGAGCACATATTTTCTTCTTTCAAAGTTGGCGTCCTCGCATCTTTTTTGAGCGGTTTCTATTTGCCTTGAAACAAAGGGAATTTGTATTACCGCGTCTTCTTCTTTCATAAAGCCGTCCATCATGGACTTCATTCTGTCCCCGCCGAATCGTCTCATCAATTCGTCTTCAAAAGACAGATAAAAACACGAACTGCCTTCGTCTCCCTGCCTGCCCGCTCTGCCTCGAAGCTGATTGTCTATTCTTCTGGACTCATGCCTTTCGGTGCCTATCACCCTAAGCCCGCCCAGCTTTTTTACTTCCTCTTTTTCCTTGTCGGTGTGCTTCTTAAATTCTTGTTTTAACTCATTAAACCTTTGACGCGCCTTTATATGCTCTTCGTCCTCAAGCGCGTTATAAGCGGTGGCGATATTTATAAGCTCTTCGCTGAAGCCTTCTTTGACCATTTTTTGCCTTGCCATATATTCGGGGTTGCCGCCAAGCAGAATATCCGTGCCTCTGCCCGCCATGTTGGTGGCAATGGTAACGGCTTTAAGCCTGCCCGCCTGAGCTATTATCTCGGCTTCCTCTTTATCCCTTTTGGCGTTAAGCACATTGTGCGGAATCCTTTCTTTTGTCAACATCTTGGACAACAGCTCGGACACATCCACGTCTATTGTGCCCACAAGAACGGGCTGGCCTTTTTCGTAGCATGATTTGATGTCTTGCACTACCGCCTTAAATTTTCTGTCCATGGTAAGGTATATCTTATCGGGCTCGTCTATCCTTATCATTTCTTCGTTGGTGGGGATTTCCACCACATCAAGATTATATATGCCCTTAAATTCGGCTTCCTCGGTCATGGCCGTGCCCGTCATGCCGGACAGTTTATGGTAAAGCCTGAATAAATTCTGGAAAGTTATGGTGGCGATTGTCTTGTTTTCCTTCTTAATCCTCACATTCTCTTTGGCTTCTATGGCTTGGTGCAAGCCTTCCGAAAACCTTCTGCCTTTCATTTTTCGCCCAGTGAATTCATCGATAATGATTACTTCGTCGCCTTCCACGATATAATCTTTATCCCGCGTCATTATGAAATTGGCTCTCAAGGCGGAATTAATGCGGGTATTGAGCTCGGCGTTTTCGGCGTCGCCGAGGTTGGCGATTTGGAAAAACTTTTCGGCCTTGGCAACTCCTTGCTCGGACAAATAAATGTGTTTGTCCTTTTCGTCCAGAATATAATCGTCTTCTCTCAGCGTTCTGATAAATTTTTGGGCGTCGGCGTAAATCTGGGAAGACTTTTCGGAGGGAGCGGAAATTATGAGCGGCGTGCGCGCCTCGTCAATAAGAATGGAGTCCACCTCGTCAATTATGGCGAAATAATGTTCTCTTTGCATGACATTCTCAAGTTTTGTGGCCATATTGTCCCTAAGATAGTCAAATCCCAATTCGTTATTTGTGGCGTAGGTTATGTCGCAGGCGTACGCTTCTTTTTTTGCGTCTATATCCATGCCGTGCAAAATACAGCCCACGCTCATTCCTAAAAATCTGAACACCTTGCCCATCCAATCGGCGTCGCGTTTGGCAAGATAATCGTTGACGGTAACGATATGCACGCCCTTGTCCGTCAAAGCGTTCAAATAAGCGGGAAGGGTAGCCACAAGCGTTTTGCCTTCGCCGGTTTTCATTTCGGCTATTCTGCCTTGGTGCAATACGATTCCGCCGATAAGCTGCACATAAAAATGCCGCATATCCAGCACCCTTTTGCTGGCTTCCCGAACTACGGCGTAGGCTTCGGGCAACAAATCGTCCAAACTTTCCCCGTTTTTATACCTTTCCTTGAAAATCTGAGTTTGAGCTGCAAGCTCTTTGTCGCTCATGGCTTG
Source organism: Clostridiales bacterium DTU072 (assembly GCA_001512685.1). GTDB lineage: Bacteria > Bacillota > Clostridia > Christensenellales > DTU072 > DTU072. Next base: position 19,346 of record LFSG01000004.1, on the reverse strand, counting down.
GTAGCGCTCTTCAAGCTCTTCTATTTGATCGGCTATCAAAGACAATTTTTTAAGTTGTCTTTCTTTTTCTCTTTTGAACAGTCTGGCAAAAAATCCCATAAACAGACCTCATTTTTTTATTTGATAAAATGAATTTATCAGTAACTTATATGCTATCACTTGGTTTGGCTTTAAGTCAAGTATTATAAAGAACGCAAAAATTATAAAAATATTATTTATTTTGCTGTTTGACGCTTCTTTTTGCGTTTTAACGCTTAACGGCGCAGTCCGATATATATATGTTTTTGCGAAGGCAAGCGCAAAGGGCATTATTTGATATTTATAACCGCAAAAACTTGCTAATAAACGGTTTAAGTTATATAATAAATGAAAATCGGAGGTAAATATGGAATACCGTTTCAGCGACAGAATGAAAAATCTCTCGGCAAACGCGATAAGAGAAATCTTCAAGCTTTTATCAAAGCCCGAGATAATATCGTTCGCGGGCGGACTGCCTTCCAACGAAGGATTGCCGCTTGACAAAATCAAAGAAATCACTCAAGAAATTTTGTCTTCGGATAAGGCCTTAAGTATTTTGCAATACGGCGCAACGGAAGGGTATTCCCCTTTCCTTATGCAAGGCTTGGAATATATAAAAAGAGCGGGCATTTACAATCAAAGCAAGGAAAATATACTCGCCGTAAGCGGAGGACAGCAAGGTATCGATCTTATGTTCAAAGCGTTTTTGAACAAAGGCGACTATGCGCTTGTGGAAGAACCCACTTATCTTGCGGCGCTGCATATACTTAAAACATACCAAGCCGTTCCCGTGGGCGTAAAGAGCGGCGACGACGGCATAGATTTGGACGACCTTGAACAAAAAATGAAGCAATATAATCCAAAAATACTTTATCTTGTGCCCACATTCGGCAACCCCACGGGCAAGACAATAAGCGAAGCAAAGCGCGAAAAAATAGCGCAATTGTGCGCGCGGTATTCGGTTATAGCGATTGAAGACGACCCTTATTGCGAATTGAGATACGAGGGAAAGCGCCTTAGGTCAATCAAATCATTTGACAAAACGGGAAATGTGGTTTACATCATTTCTTTCTCAAAAACAATAAGCCCGGGATTGAGAACGGCGTTTGCGGTGGGCAGCAAAGAGATTATACGCAAAATGGCTTTAGGGAAGCAAGCCACCGACGTGCACACCTCCTCATTGTCCCAAGCAATCGTGGAAGCCTATCTTCGCAAAGGATACATGGACCCTCACCTTAAAAAGGTAATTCCCATATACAAAAGCAAAAAAGATTTGATGCTGCAGAAAATGCAGGAATATTTCCCCGAGGGCATAGAGTATACCAAACCCGAAGGCGGACTTTTCATTTGGGTAACGCTGCCTTCCCACATGGACGCCAATGAACTGTTTATGGACGCCGTAGCCGAAAATGTGGCGTTTGTGTGCGGCGATTCATTTTATCCCCAAGCCAATGTGCGCAACAATTTCAGGCTTAATTTTTCCAACGCCACGCCCGAGCAGATAGATGAGGGAATAAAAAGAATAGCCAAGGTAATAAAAAAACATATTTAAGGAGAAACAATGGCAAAGAACGCGTTAGACACATTAAAGGAAAGAGGCTACATTCGCCAAACGGTATTTGAAGAAGATTTATATAAATTGCTTGGAAGCGAAAGCGTAACTTTTTATGTGGGCTTTGATCCCACGGCGGACAGCTTGCATGTGGGGCACTTTTTGGCGCTTATGGCCATGAGCCGCCTGCAAAAAGCGGGGCACAAGCCCATTGTGCTTATAGGCGGCGGCACCGCCATGATAGGCGACCCTTCGGGGCGTAGCGATTTAAGAACAATGATGACAAAAGAAACCATAGACCATAATTGCGAATGCTTCAAAAAACAAATGTCAAAGTTTTTCAGCTTCGAAGGCCCCAACGCCGCGATTATGGTAAACAACGCCGACTGGCTGCTGGAATTGAATTATGTGGATTTCTTAAGGGAAATAGGCGTCCACTTCAGCGTAAACAAAATGCTTACCGCCGAGTGCTTCAAAATCAGAATGGAGAAAGGGCTTACTTTTTTGGAATTCAATTACATGCTTATGCAGGCTTACGACTTTCTCGTTCTCAATCGTAAATACGGCTGCAAGCTGCAATGCGGAGGAGACGACCAATGGTCCAACATCCTTGCGGGCGCGGACTTGATAAGGCGTAAAGAAGGCCAAGCCGCCTACGCCCTCACCTTCGAGCTGTTGACCACTTCGGAGGGCAAGAAAATGGGCAAGACCCAAAAAGGCGCGATTTGGCTGGACGAGAATAAGACTTCGCCGTATGATTTTTATCAATATTTCCGCAATGTGGACGACGCCGATGTAAACAAGTGCCTCAGATTCCTCACTTATTTGGATTTGGACACAATAAACGAACTTACGAAGTATCAAGACGAAAGAATAAACAAAGCCAAGGAAATATTGGCGTATGAGGTAACAAAAATAGTGCACGGGGAAGAGAAAGCTCTTCAAGCCCGACAACAAGCGAGAGCGGCTTTTTCGGGCGACGAGGACAATATGCCCAAAATGAAGCTGACAACCGACAGCAATTTAATAATTGATATTTTGGTAAGCTTGAATTTAACCAAATCCAAAAGCGAAGCCAAGAGACTAATCGAAGGCGGGGGCGTAACCATTGACGGACAGAGAGTTAAAACAATAGACGACGAAATCACCCCCGAGCAAAGACAAAACGGCTTTACCCTGCATAAAGGCAAAAAAACGCGTATAAAAGTAATAAGCTGATGCTCAGTTATTATACGGTTAAAGGAGAAAGCCAAAGCAAACTTGAAATAAGCCGCTCCCTTTTCATATGCCGAGCCAAAGGCGTGGAAAGCTTTGAAGAAGGCATGGAGTATATAAAAGAAATTTCCTCAAAGCATTCCGACGCCACCCATAACTGTTACGCAATAAGAACGATTGACAACAGACAAAAATTCTCCGACGACGGCGAGCCGCAGGGCACTGCGGGACAACCCATACTGCAAGCGCTGAAGAATAAAAATCTTCATAACACCGCGGTTATTGTAACAAGGTATTTCGGGGGCATAAAATTGGGAGCGTCGGGACTGGCTAGCGCTTACGCCCAATCGGCGGCAAATGCCTTGAATCAAGCTCAAATAGCGGAAATGAGATTGTGCTTCAAGGCCCGAATCGATATGGAATACGCTCAGCTCCCCAAACTGTTGCAGCGCTTTAGGGATGACAAAATCATACTTTTGGATACCCAATATACCGATAGCGTAACCATTGAGTTTGCCTGTCCCGTTGAAGACCGAGAGAAGATTGAAAGCTTTTTGCTATCGTTGACGGCAGGCAAAAGCCAAATCGAATGGAAACAAAAACAGTATTATTTATATAACAGCCTAAACGACTGAAAGGAGATGCAAAATGAAAATAACATTGACCACCGAGAAAAAAGCCAAACCCGATTTTACCAAGTTAGGTTTTGGCAAGTACTTTACCGATCATATGCTGGTTATGGATTATACCCACGGCAAATGGCAAGAAATGCAGATTGCGCCCTATCAATCGTTCATGATTGATCCCAGCTGCAATGTTTTGCATTACGGACAGGGCATCTTTGAAGGCATGAAAGCCTACAAAGACAAACAAGGCAAAATCACCATGTTCCGTTCCTATGACAACATTAAGAGAATGAACAATTCGGCCAAAAGAATGTGCATGCCTACCCTTGATGTGGAAGAAGTCATTGAAGGCATAAAAGAGCTTATAAAAATCGACGCCGACTGGATCCCCACCCAAGAAGGCGCTTCCCTTTACATTCGCCCCACCATGATAGCGCACGACAATATGCTGGGCGTTCATCCCGCTCACAATTACAAATTTTTCGTAATCCTCTCCCCCGTGGGCTCTTATTACGCCAACGGCCTTCAACCCACTAAGATTATGATAGAAGAAAATTATGTAAGGTGTCCTTTGGGCGGAACGGGCGAAGCTAAATGCATGGGCAATTACGCCGCCAGCTTGCTTGCGGGCGAGTTGGCCGCGCAAAAGGGTTACGACCAAGTATTGTGGTTGGACGCCAAAGAGCGCAAATACATCGAGGAAGTGGGCGCCATGAACATTTTCTTTGTGATTGACGGCGTAGTGAAGACGCCCGCGCTTGTGGGCTCCATTCTGCCTGGAATTACGCGAGACAGCGCAATAAAGGTATTGAAGAAAGAAGGCCTACCCGTAGAAGAATGCAGAATAACCGTGGACGAAGTTATGCAGGCTTACGAAGAAGGCAAGCTTGACGAGGTTTTCGGCTGCGGAACGGCGGCGGTCATATCCCCCGTGGGAACGCTGGGATACCGCGGCAAAGACATAATAATCAACAACAATGAAATGGGCAAGATTTCCTCTTTCCTTTATGACACCATTACGGGCATTCAATACGGAAAGCTGGAAGACTCCTTCGGCTGGGTAATCAAAGTAAACTAAAGATTAACAAAAAAGCCGCCCGATATCGGGCGGCTTTTTAATTGTCAACAAACGGCCTTTTGCTCTTCCAGGAACAAAGCCTCGTCAATCTTAATTATGCCGTCTTCATTCACAAAGCCTATCTGATATTTTTCCATAAGCTCGATAAGCTTTTTTTGGTCTATCAATATAAGGTTTTTGACCTTGGACGCGAACTTTTCGGTTTCTTTATGATAATTGCTGTTGGATATCATAAGTCCTTTGGTGGCGTTTTCCGAAGTCATTACGCCCAAAAATTCTCTTATTTCGCTGAGCGGAATGAAGCCTCTTTTCCTTTTGGTCTTTGCCTGAATCAAAATCTTTTCCTTAAAGCCTATTTCGTCACATACAATGATAATGCCGTCAATGCCCTTGTCCCCGGGCCCCGCCGTCAATTCGTCCTTAATGACCTTGTCGCCGTAGCAGGCCTTGATTAGACTCATGCAAAACCGCTCAAAGAATTCGCCGCCCGCCAAGCTGATGCATTCCATAGCCGTTTTATGAGCTTCTTTGCGGTATATTTCCTTTTTAAGCGCGCCTTTTTTGCAGTCGTTGAACCTTTTATTAATGAGCTTAAGCTTATTGCCCAGCGGCGTTTGCGGATAGCATTTTTCTTTTTGCTTGATTATGTTATTGTATACGGTTTCGTTTTTGCGCAATTCCTCGTCAAGATAGGCGACGACGTCTATGGCCTTCGCTATCTCGCTGCGCTTGCGCCTAATGAGGTCGCCCAGCACAGCTTTGATGATATTTTTCTTGCCGCTGGGGGAATTGTCCTTCAGTTCGTCTTCGATAAGATATTTTTTTAAGAATATTTCCAAGATTTCTTTTTTGTCGGGCAAGCTTTCGGCGGACACGATTTTGAAATCGTCGGTCATAAGAAGCGCCTTTTCTTCCAAAAGCTCGTTAATGACTATGCCCGTAAAGCTCTTGAGTCTTGTGGACAGACTGTCGCTTCCGGTGTCTTTAAGCTCTTCTTTGCCGTATCCGCATTTGTTTATGACATCCATTATCAATTGCTTTCTTTTTTTCGCCTTCTGCCCTATCGTTTGCAAGACCAGTTTTCTTAAAGCCAATCTTGTGGGGTAGGTTGCGTTATTCTTCATTATCCCTCCTTAATGTTATCAAATTATCGGGTACGGATTTATTAAGCAGCTTTTCCAGCTTATACAGCTTAATAAATATCTCGTTGATTCTTTCTTCATTGGCTTTCATTTTGCCGAAATCATTTTTATGGCTTTTATTATACCAATCTCTTTGCGCGATATCAATATTCTCTTTTACAAGCGCTTCTATCTCGGTTTGGCTTTTCTCGTCGGGAACGAGAAAAGGCAAGTTTTTTATGTCTCCCACTTGGGCGTTGAGGGTGGGATTTAAGGCGTTAAGATACAAGTTTGCGGTGTTGCTGCACAAAAACCCCAAAAAAACATAAATGCTTACAGGACTGCCGAGCTTGACAAAAGCGCAGGAGCCCCCTACATCAAAAACGCTGTTTTTGCTGTATCGTGCCCCAAAGTGGCCTTTACTGGATACCAAAGTCCAAGTTATGCACTCTTTGAAATAATATTGCCTTGACGGCATTCTGTTGCCTTGAGATTGAAGCTGTTTTCGGCTTTTTTTATCAAAAGCTATGACATGTTCCACATTGCCGTACCATTTGCGGTATTTCCCGCCCTTATTGTAAAGTGCGTATTTTTTGCCCAAAGAGTCAAAATGTTCAATGCTTTCGGCCTCAAAGGCTATATCGTTTGGGTTTATGTCCTCTATTTTTCTCAAGAATTTTTTGTTGTCTCCCGTGGCCATGCCCTGCCTTATTTCCAAAAACTCGCCCAATTTGCGGTGTGAGAAGTTGGCGATAAAATTATCGTTCGTCCAATATATTAAATTATAAAGGGGCGTTTTTTTGAAGATATTTTGACTTATATTGTATTTATACCGCTTAGGAAGCTTAACAGCCTCCAGCGCCCTCTGTTCCTGTTCCTTGCCTTTGAAGGAAGTAAGCCTTATATAGCTGCCTTTTTCGGGTATAATATCGGAGAGCACAAAAGCGGAAAGATAGACCACGGCGCGGTTGTAGGCGGCGTTTGACAGCTGTAGCACATTGAATATGCCCTTTTTGTCCACGATAAATTTGCGAAGATTATAAAAGCTTTTTATGAACATCCAGTTATACGGGCACACCACGCCCATAAAGCCGCCTTTTTCAAGCATGCTCAAGCTTTTGACAATAAAAACGGCAAATAAATCGTATTTATACTTTTCGTAATGAGCGTAAATATAACTCTTCAGAACTTCGTTATAATCCGACGAAGACAAATAAGGAGGGTTGAGCAGGATAACATGGTATTTTTTTGTGAGCAGCGCAAGGGCTTTCAATATATTTTTTTCTTTTTCTTGCACACGGCTCATAAAAAGCTCTATGTCATCAGCCAATTCCTCATAAACTTTTATTATACTGCCAAGCTGCTTAAGATTTCTATGCTTGGACAAAAATTCCGATAAACGGACAAAACCTTCTTTTTCGGCTTTTTCGATAAGGTCATTGTCTATATCTTCAAAAGAATAAATATGGAAATCAAAGTTTTTCAATCCCGATTTTTTCAAAAGCAACTTTTTCGCAACGCTTACCGCCCTGTCGTCGATATCCAGACCGTATAAATTATCCAAAATCAAGGGCGGAATATCCTCAGCCTTAAACCCTTTCGCCAAATAATGCTTTTGCAGCAAATCATAGGCATAAACCAGCATGTTGCCTGTTCCCACGGCGGGATCGAAAACGGTAACAACTTCTTTGGAACAAACAAAATGCTCCCCGTCAAGGAAGCGTTTGGATATATCGGGCAAAAACCTGCCCAAAGAATTGTCGGTTATATATTCCACCAGCCATTTGGGGGTAAAAAACTGCGTGGCGATGTGCAGGTCATGGCTCTTCACTCTTTGGCGCTGCCGTTTGTCTTTATTGATTTTCCGCCTTTCCTCATCGTAATAAAAATAAAAAGCCTCCGAGATTTGCCATATGTCGTCGTATTTTTCAAAAACCTCTTTCATATAGCTTTCAAACGCAAGGCTTTCGTCGCCATATTTTAACAAAAGGGCTTTTTTTAACTCGGTTAAGGCTTTTTTCATTTTGTGCTAAAACGACGACATCGCCATCATTGATGGCGATGTCTCGATAAGGTTTAATAAATTATTCTTCGCTGATAGCTTCCTGCGGACATATTTCCGCGCAGCTGCCGCAACTTATGCAGGTGTCGGCATCTATTACATATTGAGTTTCTCCTGCCGAAATGGCTTCGGTGGGACAAGCGGATTCGCAGGCTCCGCAAGAAATGCAAGCATCGCTGATTACATATGCCATATGTATAAATTCTCCTTTTTGTTTTTATTTAGTATAACACCCAAAAACCGCAATGTCAACATGCCCCTTTCATAATTTTATTTTCTTATAAAAGGAAATATTACGACAATTTCAAGGAGAATGTTTTGAAAAACATATCGATTTGCAGCAAATACGCATAAACTTGAGGAAGCTTCATAAGCTGTCCAAACCACGGCTCTCTTAAATCGGCGTCGCAGTCCAAAAGCTGGCGCAGATATTCTCCATTTACAATGGCGTTGAGCGCGCTTGAACTGTCCGCCAAGGCCTCTTTTAATTTTTGCTTAATCAGCCGGGCGTATAAAGGATTAAAGGTTTTGGGAAAGGGGCTTTTTTTGCGCTCGATAATTTCTTGGGGCAAAGAATTCTTAAACGCTTCCCTCAATATGCCCTTTTCTCTGCCCTTGAAGAATTTCAATCGATAAGGCATATTGTATGCGTACTCCACCAGCCTGTAATCGCAAAAAGGCGTTCTTGATTCCACGCCGCAGAACATGCTCATTCTATCGTTTCTTTCCAGCAGCGTCTGCATAAACCAATAAAAATTGAGCGTAAACATTTCCCGAATACGCTTTTCTCTGTCGTCGTCTTCATCCAAATAATCGGTTAACGCCAAGGCGCTTTCGTATTGGGCTTTCACAAATTCATCGGCGTCTTGGCCGATAAATTCTTTTTTGAACAAGGCTTTTCTGAATTCCAAGGAATTTGACCAAGGGAAGGTGTCGCGAAAAAGCATATCGTCTTTGTAATACCAAGGATATCCCCCAAAAAGCTCGTCGGCGCACTCTCCCGATAAAATCACGCAGTGGGCGCTTTTGATTTTTTGACAGCTCAAAAGCAGCGCCGAATCTATATCCCCCATACCCGGCAAATCCCTTGCCAAAGCCGCCGTCAACACAGCGTCTGCAACTTCCTTGTCCTCAAGCTCCACATTGTAGTGGGCGCTTCCTATATAAGCGCTCATTATTTTTATGAAATAATCGTCGGAAGAAGGCTGATAAGCGTTTTGCCGAAAATATTTGTCGCTATCTTTGTAGCTTATAGAATATGTGGAAAGCATCTTTCCCAAAGCGCTTGATTTTTTGGCGGCGATATAAGATATTATGCTGGAATCCAATCCCCCCGACAGAAAGCAAGCGATTGCACAATCGCCCGTCAATTGCCTTTCCACGGCGTCGGCAACCAAATACTTCACCTTCTCCAACGTTTGCTCTTTATCGTCGGAGTGGCGGCAGGCTTGAACGCGCCAATAATTGACAATATAGAGGTTTTCCTTGTCGCAATAAAGGTATTCCCCGCCTTTAAGCTCCCTCACATCTTTTATGATTCCGCTTCCGGGTATTCTGGCGGGGCCGAGCAGCATTATTTGCTTAAGTCCAGTTTGGTCTATTTCAGCTTTCACCAACGGGTTTTTCATTAAAACCTTAATTCCCGAAGCAAAGACAATCCCCTCTCTGTATCTGTAAAAAAACAGCGGTTTTACCCCTATTCTGTCCCGACAAAGAAACAGCTTTTTCTTTTTGTGTTGCCATACGGCGAAAGCAAAAACGCCGTTAAGCTTTTGAAGACATTCCTCCCCCCATTCGATAAACGCCCTGAGCGCCACTTCGGCGTCCGAATATCCGCTGAAAGCGTGCCCCAACTCTTCAAGGCGGTTTTTAATTTCTTGAGCGTTAAACAGCCGACCGTCGCACGCTATGGTATAGGTTTCTCTGTGTGTTTGAACGGTCATGGGCTGTTTGCCCCCCTCGGCATCCTTTATTACCAGCCTGCTTTGCATAAGGGTGATTATTTTATCCTCAAAAACGCCCTCTTGGTCGCGCCCTCTATGCCTTAACGCCGACAGCATACCGTTTAAGACGCTCTCCTTCCTTTCGTTGCCGCCAAAATCAGCCCAACCAGCTATCCCGCTCATAAACTTCACACTCCTTTAAGCACGGGCTGAAGCTGTTTGCCTTGCAAAGCCGCCTCCGCGGCGTCCACAAGCAAATCAAAATCAGCCACCAGCGAGAATTTTTTATTTATATAATTATCCTGCGCAAAAGGCGCGAAATAAATATTCTTTCTGGCAATAAGCTCGCCGATATTTTTGGCGTTGGCGGAAAGGCCGTCGTTTGTAGACAAGGCTATCAAAACAGGACTATCGTTCCTCAAATGCGCCTTGGCCGCCATAAGCACGGGGGTGTCGGTAACTCCGTTGCAAAGCTTTGCCAGCGTATTGCCGGTGCAGGGAGCTATGATAAGCAGGTCCAACAGCTTTTGAGGCCCGATAGGCTCGGCGTCCACAATGGAAGCTATGGGAATATTCCCCGTAATTTTGACCATATCGTTCCAAAAATCTTTGGCTTTATAGAATCGGGTATCGGTAGAACTGACCGCATAAGAGAAAATGGGACGGATATTTTTATATTTTTGTTTCAACTTTTCCACTTGGGGCAGTAATTTTTGAAATGTGCAAAAAGAGCCCGTTACGGCAAGACCAATATTTTTCGTATCCATAATCTATAATGTCTTAAGCCTTTTGACAACGCATTCTTTAATATACAACCCCGCGGTTTTGGGCGCTACCTTGCCGGGCACGCCCAAAGCGTGCATATGCTTGACGCCGTAATTAATGGCGTCGTTATAATCTATGCCGCCGGGCTTGGAAGCAAGGTCGAGCACAAAGCATTCGGGATGCAAAAGCTTAAGCTTCTCTCCTTTCAAAATTTTCACGGGTATGGTATTGATTATGGCCTCATATTCCCCCAGACTGTGATAATATTCGCTTAGGGTATACACTCTGTCCGCGAATATGGAAGCCAAGGCGTACTCTTCGGTATCGTCGGTGGCCACCGTAACAACGGCCTGATTGTCTTTTAAGATTTTGGTAAGCGATTTGCCCAGCCTGCCGTAGCCCAGCACAAGAATGGGCATTTTTTTAATTGTGCAAAGCGTGTTCAATATTATATACGCCAAAGCGCCCTCGGCGGTAAGATAAGCGTTTTTGACTACAAAAGCTTCGTCGTCATAAATGCTGAAGAATTTCATTTGCTTTTCGGACATAACCTTCATTGCCGCTTCGGTATGCAATCGGGCGAAAATTATGCTGCAATCGGCAAGCTTTTTGACATCCTCGGTGTCCACCACCTTAAAAAGGGAATAAATATACACCGCCGTTTTGTCGACGGTGTCGAAAGAGTCTTCAAACGAAAGCACCTCAAAATTGTCCTCTTTCAAGTATTCCCTTATGTGCAAGCCTCTGGGGTCGGATATATCGACCACAAAAAGAAATTTTTTCATCATACCTCTTATTGCCATAATATGATGAAAAAAATCGGAAAGTGAGATTATCTTTTATTGAAAAGGTATAAAGGCTATTCCCCTATTATTTTAATCAATATCCTTTTATCGCGCTTGCCATCAAATTCCCCGTAAAAAATTTGTTCCCACGGCCCAAAATCCAAAGCGCCGTCAGTTACCGCGCAAACGACTTCCCTGCCCATTATCGTTCTTTTCAAATGGGCGTCGGCGTTGTCCTCAAAGCCGTTATGGTCATATTGCTCATAAGGCTTTTCGGGAGCGAGTTTTTCAAGAAAACGCTCAAAATCCCTGTGCAAACCGCTTTCGTTATCGTTAATGAACACGCTTGCGGTTATGTGCATGGCGTTGCAAAGCAAAAGCCCTTCTTTAATGCCGCTTTCCCTGAGCGCCGCCTCAACCTGCGAAGTTATGTTAATAAAAGCCCTTCTGGTATTGGTGCGAATGGTCAAAACCTTTCTGTAACTTTTCATTCAATTAGCCTCCGACATTTTTTATTTATTATACCAAAAATATTCATCTTGATTAAGTATAATCCACTTTTTGACATCATTAATATTATTTAAGGCAACATAAGAGCGCCACAAAAAAATATTTTTGAAGCCGCCCTAAAAACTTATCAAAATCGTTTGACTAAAAGCAACGGCTGGTATATATTAGATATAGTTAGCATATGCTAACTTGATGGAGGCTACAATGAAGACCTTATTGGATTTAGAATATAACAAAGCCGCCGTAATAAAAGATGTGGGCGTAAAAGACGCCACGAAAAGAAGATTGTTGGATTTGGGCCTGACAAAGGGCGCTAGCGTGGTATTGAAAGGCAAAGCTCCTTTGGGCGATCCCATACTGATAGGCTTAAGAGGCTTTGATTTGGCGCTTAGAAAATCCGACGCCGCCAAGATATTGGTGGAAGGTTAGAGATAATGAAAAACGAAAAAGCCGACAAAATAACGGTAGCGCTTGCGGGCAACCCCAATTCGGGCAAAACCACATTATTCAACGCTTTGACCAAGATGCGTCAAACAGTGGGCAATTGGCCGGGCGTAACCATTGAAAAAAAAGAAGGGATATATCACAAAAACAAGAACGTAACCATAGTGGACTTGCCGGGCATTTATTCTCTTACTCCTTATTCGTTGGAAGAGAAAATAGCCCGCGATTTTTTAATGCAAAACAAGTGCGATGTCATCATAAACATCATAGACTCCACAAACCTTGAACGCAGCCTTTATCTTACCACCCAATTAATGGAAACGGGCATAAAAACGGTTATCGCCTTGAATATGAGCGACGAAACCGAAGCCAAAGGCATAAAGATAGACAAAAAGCGCGTCGAGGCGCTGACGGGCTGTAAAGCCGTTCAGATATCGGCGCTGAAGAACAAAAACATAGACTTGCTTTTGGACACCGCCGTAAAAGAAGCCCAAGCCCAAAGCCAAAAGGACAATAAGCGCATATCCTTTGACAATAAGGTTGAAGACGCCGTGCAAAAGATAATGTCCATGCTCAATGCGGACAGGTTTAAGGCAATCAAGGTTTTTGAACGCGATTTTATATATTGGGAAACCATTCCGCAAGCCAAAACGGGGGCGATAAATAATTTAATCGCTTCTCTTGAAAAAGAATACAACGAAAACAGCAACGAAATTATAGTAAATCAAAGATATAAATTTCTGGAAAGCAACCTCCCCTCTTTGCTTATAAAGAAGAATACCGCCACAAAGACGCTGAGCGAAAAAATCGACAAAATAGTAACCAATAAATATCTTGCCTTTCCCATTTTCGCCGTCGTGATATGGCTTATGTATTTTATTTCCATTCAAACGCTGGGCGGACTGGCGCAAAAGGGCATGGAAACGTTGCTTGAAAGGCTGGTGGAAGCCGCGCGGGCGGCATTAATCAAAAACAATGTGGCGGATTGGCTGACGGGCTTGACGGTGGACGGCATAATTACGGGCGTGGGCGCGGTGCTTACCTTTTTGCCGCAAATAATACTGCTGTTTTTCTTTATATCTTTTCTCGAAGGCTGCGGATACATGGCCAGAGTAGCGTATATTATGGACCGCTTATTAAGAAGGATAGGGCTGTCGGGCAAGTCTTTCATACCCATGATTGTGGGTTGCGGCTGCAGCGTGCCCGCCATAATGAGCGCAAGGACGGTGGAAAACAACGACGAACGGCGGCTGACCATAATGCTTACGCCTTTTATTCCTTGTTCGGCGAAATTGCCGGTATTCGCGCTGATGGTGGGAGCTTTCTTCCCAGACAATCCGTTTGTGGCGCCCTCGATGTATCTTTTGGGGATTATAATGGTCATCATAGGCGGACTGATACTGAAAAAACTAAAAATCTTCAAAACCCATTCGGACACCTTTATGCTTGAATTGCCTCAATACAGATTGCCCACGGCAAAAAACATACTGCTTGATTTGTGGGAAAAGAGCAAAGCGTTTTTAATCAAGGCGGGCACTATTATCTTCCTTGCCTCAATCATATTGTGGGCGCTGCAGAATTTCAATTGGCGCTTCCAAATGGTGGAGGCGGAATACAGCTTAATAGCCACCATAGGCAAGCTGCTTGAACCCATATTCATACCCTTGGGCTTTGGGGATTGGAGAGCGGCGGTGGCGCTTATTTCGGGAATAGCCGCCAAAGAAACGGTGGTTTCCTCGCTGTCCATACTGCTTGCGTCGCAAGGAAACTTAAACGCGGCGCTGGGAACAATATTCAACGGACCTTCGGCCTATGCGTTCATGGCCTTCGTGCTTTTGTCCTCGCCCTGCATAGCCGCTTTGAGCGTTACCCGAAAAGAAATGGGCTCGGTAAAATGGCTGCTTATAACCATAGCTTTTCAAATGCTGACGGCGTATTTGGTTTCTTTTATTCTTTATACCCTCGGAAGTTTGTTTTTATTCAACAAATGGATTATACTTATACCAATGATATCAGCGGCTGTCGGTATTATCGTTTACGCGATAATAAAAAACCAAGGCCGCCCAAAAGGAGAAAAATAATAAATGCTGTCCGATATGGAAATCGCGCGCGCGGCGCGTCTCAAACCTATTCAAGAAATCGCCGCCAAGCTTGGTTTAACCGAAGACGACTACGAGTGTTACGGCAAATATAAGGCAAAAATAAACAATATCAACAAAGACAACCCCAAAGCCAAACTGATTCTGGTTACCGCCATGAATCCCACCAAATACGGAGAGGGCAAGACCACCGTAAGCATCGGACTGGCAGACGCCATATCCCGTTTGGGCAAAAAAAGCTGTCTGGCGTTAAGAGAGCCTTCTTTGGGCCCCGTGTTCGGCATAAAAGGAGGCGCTTGCGGAGGCGGATACTCGCAAGTAGTTCCCATGGAAGACATAAACCTGCATTTTACCGGCGATTTTCACGCCGTAACCGCGGCCAACAACCTGCTTTCGGCGCTTATCGACAACCATATCAAGCAAGGCAACGGATTAGGCATAGCCAATGTCGTTTGGAAAAGATGTTTAGACCTTAACGACAGGGCGCTGCGCGAAGTCAGAGTGGCGCTGGGCGGAGATATCAACGGCACGCCCAGAAGCGACGGCTTCGTCATTACGGCGGCTTCGGAAATTATGGCCATCCTGTGCTTGGCCACTTCCATAGACGATCTGAAAAGAAGATTGGGCGACATCGTGATAGGCTACGACCTCAGCGGAGAGGAAATAACCGCCAGAGATCTGAAAGCCGAAGAGGCCATGTGCATTTTGCTGAAAGAAGCCTTAAAGCCCAACTTAGCTCAAACTCTGGAAGGCGCCCCCGCGCTTATACACGGCGGCCCGTTCGCCAACATAGCGCACGGCTGCAACAGCCTGCTTGCCACCTTGACGGCCATGGCCACAAGCGATTACACGGTAACCGAAGCGGGCTTCGGAGCCGAGCTGGGCGGCGAAAAGTTTATAGACATAAAATGCCGTCTGGGAAATATAGCTCCTTCCTGCGCGGTATTGGTAACCACCATGCGCTCAATAAAATACAACGCAGGCATTCCCGACGCGCAATTAATGGACGAGAATGCCGAGGCGATAAAGAAAGGATTCGAAAATGTCAAAACGCATATTCTCAATCTTACGCAAAAGTTTAAGGTAAATACCGTGGTTGCCATCAACCGTTTCCCCTACGACAACGAAAAAGAACTTTCCTTGCTCAAAAGGCTTTGCACATCTTACGGCGTAAAAGCCGTTGAGACCACTTGCTTTGCCGAGGGCGGCAAGGGAGCGGAAAAGCTTGCTCAAGAAGTAATCTCAATTTGCGACCAAAGCGAAAAAAGCTACGCGGAATACGCCTATGACTTGGACGACGGCTTGAAGAAAAAAATCGAAAAGATAGCCAAGAACATATACGGAGCGGGCAGCGTGGTTTATTCCGAAGAAGCCGAGCAACAAATAGCCAAAATCAGCGAAAACCCCAAATACCGCCGTTTCCCCGTATGCATAGCAAAAACGCAATACTCATTGTCTTGCGACAGCAAGGCTTTGGGCGCTCCCAAGAACTTTGAGTTTTTGGTAAAAGATGTGTTTATAAGAGCGGGAGCGGGATTTATACTTGTCCAAAGCGGCGACATACTGCTTATGCCGGGACTTCCCTACGCTCCCAACGCCACGAAAATGAGCATAAACTCAAAAGGCGAAATATTCGGGCTGTCTTAATATCCTCCGTCTATTCCTATCACCTGACCGGTTATGTAGTCGGCTTGGGAGGAGCACAAAAACTTAACCAAGTGCGCCACATCCTGAGGCGTTCCCGATTTCATTAAAGAAACATTTTCCAAAAAGGCTTTCTTATCTTCTTCGGCAATACAGCCGTTCATTTTGGTATCTATAAAGCCGGGCGCTATGCAGTTTACGGTGATGTTGCTGGGCCCGACTTCTCTGCTTAAAGCTTTGGTAAAGCCGATAATGCCCGCTTTGCTTGCCGAATAAGGCGCTTCGCAGGAGCCGCCGTAAACGCCCCAAATTGAACCTATATTAATTATCTTCCCGCTTTTTTGACTTATCATATAAGGCAGAACGGCTTTTGTCAAAAACATAGTTCCTTTCAAATTAATATCGATAATAGCCGATATTTCCCCGCAACTGTAATCGGTAAAAGGTTTGATTTCGCTTATCCCGGCGTTGTTTACAAGGATATCGATTTTATGGTATTTGGCGATTATTTTGTCCGCGCACTTAACGATATCTTCATATTTGGTTATGTCGGCCTGCAAAATATCGGCGTTGTATTTTTCGCTAAGCGCCTGCGCCTGTTCTTTATTTTTGCAATACAGCCCCGCCACCAAATAATCGCCTTGGTATGCCAGCTCATTCAAAATGGCCTGTCCTATTCCCCCCGTTATACCCGACACCAGCACAACTTTTTGCATAAATCGTTCCTTTTTTGCTTTATTATACATAATCGCAAAAAATTTTACAATTAATTTCCGTCCTTGTCCATTTCTTTTTTGTTATGCAAAGCTTTCATGGTTTCGGCCTCATCTTTCAAGCTCATAAGCATATTTCTTTTGTCCAGCGGCCGCATTTTGACATCTTTGAACTTGGTATCTTTTTTTGCCATAGACTCCTCCCTTTATATTTTGTCCCTAAGGATTTTTAATTATAATTTTTTATTCGGCAAGCATATAGTCAAAAATTTACATTATGTTATAATAGATATAACTTACAAAGACATAAAAAGGAAGGGTTTATGAACATAGACATAATACTTACGGGAGGCACGATAGGCACCGTAGTCAAAAAAAACCAAGCGGCGCTGGACAATTCATTGATTTTTCAAGAGCTGCTCAAAGGCAGCCGCCATAATTTCAAAATCCATAATCCTTTTACCATACACAGCGAAAACCTTATACCCGACCATTGGCAAGCGCTTTACCGCGAAATCAATTCCATTGAGGACACCGACGGGATAATAATAACGCACGGCACGGACACGCTGGTTTACACCGCCGCTTTTTTGTCTTTAGCGTACGCCAAGCGCAATGTTCCCATAATACTTGTTTCTTCCTCTCAGCCTATGCATCATCCCCAATCCAACGCCAAGGATAATTTCCACATGGCGCTGAAAGCCATAGAAAAGGGAGTCAAAGGGGTATTCGTAAGCTACCGCAACGAGGGCGCCCCCGCTACGCTTTACCTTGCCAATAAGCTGTTGGGGTTTGCGCCCTACAGCCACAGACTGCTGTCCGCCGAAAAAGAGCCTTACGCCGTAATCAAGGATGGAGAGTTTATACGCTTTGGCGGCGATTTTCTTGAAAACAACCCGCCTAAGATTAAGTTTCCCGTAAACAGAGTGGTATTCATACCCGCCCTTCCCGGCGCCGATTACGGCTTTTACCTCAATTGCAAAAACCAACCCGATTGTTATTTGGCGGAACTGTACCATTCCACCACTTGTTGCGTAAATGAAAAAGAAAATAAATATAATTTAGGCTATTTCATTGACCGTTGCAACGATATGGGCATCAAGGTTTATATAGCTCCTTACGAGAACAGAGAATTCTTTTACCCCTCAAGAATGAAGCTCCCAAAAGCCGTTCCTCTGACTCAAGACACCGTAGCCATGGCCTATGTGCGCTTGCTTTTCAAGGATTTGAAGCAATAATTACTTAATTTTATTCCTAAACTTTATATATTATATGCTATAATACATTATGTGAAAAAGTATTGTTTTGCGGCGGCCATACTGTTGCTTGCCGTAATTATGGCGACGGCCTTGATTTCCTGCGACAGACCCTACAAGCTTTCCTTTGACAAGGAAGGCTATGTCGTGTCGCCTCAAACCGTATTCACGCCAAATGTCAATATTTTTCCCAAAAGGAACTATACCTTGATTTCTTCCAATCCCACCATCGCCAAAATAAACGGCAAAGAGATTATGGCCATAAAAGAAGGGATTGTAACAATTACCGCGCTTTGCGGAAACAGCTCGGTCGCCGCCACGCTGATAATCGTGGAGGACGACCAAGGCCAAGGGGGCGCTTTGCCCTCCCCCATTCCCGAATACGCAAGGCTGAGTTTCGTAATAGAAGACTATGCTCTGCTGCCGCCCATGCAGGTGCGCAAAGGGTTGGCTCCGGGCAGGCCTTTCGATTTGCAGAGAGGAGGATATTCCCTTGACGGATGGTACGCCGACAAGGAAATGACGATTAAGTACGATTTTACCAAACCCTTGAACGAAGATACCACGGTATTCGGCAAATGGGTTATGTTGGACGCGTTTTATCAGTACGAAAAGCTGGACGACCAAACCTCTGTCATTAAGTCTCTGTTTTTCAAAAATGTGCCCTATACCGAACTGAAACTGCCCGACAAGGCAAACGACGGAACTAAAGTGATAGGAATCGCCAATCAAGCTTTTAAGGGCAAAAAAACCATAGAGAATGTGCATATCCCCGACAGCTATGAATTTATAGGCGAAGAAGCTTTTAGAGACTGCGAAAAACTGAAGAAGGTATACATAAGCGAAAACTCAAAATTGACAACCATCCGCTCTTCGGCTTTCAACAACTGCCCCGAACTTACCGACATCTATTTGCCACCGCTTATAACAAGAATAGAAGGCTTTGCTTTTTATAATTGCAAAAAACTTGATTTGCGGCAGGACTTGCCCGCGGGGCTTGCCACGCTTGAGCAATATGTGTTCTCAAAAACCGCCATACAAAGCGTGGACCTTGAGAATGTCACCAAGCTATGGGAAGGCGCTTTCGCCGATTGCAGGGATTTATATCAAGTAATAAACACCCACAACATAACTTTATGCCACAAAAAAGTGTTCGAAAACACCAAGATATACGCCGACAGCGTGGCCCAAACTCAGCTTGCCGTTATCGACACTCTGCTTGTGGGCGGCATAAACTATACTTCTTTTATCCTTGACGGAAATATCACCTTAATAGCCGACAACGCCTTTGGCGCCGCCTCTTTTAAAGATTTAGTAATTAAAATAAACGGAGAGCCCCCCCGATATGTGGGACAAAACGCTTTTACCCAAACCACGGTAATTATATTTGACGAGCCTTACTTCCAAACGGTGGCCCGCAATCCCGACACTCAATGGTATCCCTATGACAGGCAATGCTGCGTGGAGTTTACCGAAAACGATTTCAGCATATTAAGGTATTATTACTCCAACGCC
>LFSG01000003.1 GCA_001512685.1 Clostridiales bacterium DTU072 | reverse complement strand
GGAATACCGCGACAACGGCAACGGCGAAATTGAAATAGTTTATCATATCGAAAATGTGTTCGGATATAACGATACCGCCGATACTCTGGGCGAAATAATCTATACATGCATTGATTCAAAGGGAGAAGCGATTAATAAAAAATCCCCCGTCGGCAATTATGAAATCAGCGTAAGCTGCGCTCCGCACAGGAATTACAATATTACTTTTGAAAAAGCCGAATTCACCGTTACCAAACGGAAGGTGGTCATTATCGCCGACCCGCAGCAAAAAGAATACGGTCAGCCCGATCCCGTGTTCACTTATTCTACCGCCGCCGTTTTGGGCGACGACAAAAGCGGCCTTATCGAAGGAGACACCTTCTTGGGCATGCTTTTGCGCGTTAACGCAAGCGTCAACAGGAATGTGGGCGTGTATGAAATACTGCTGGGAAGCTTGACCAACAACAATTATGAAATAGAATATGTTTCCAATTACCTTACCATATATAAACGCAAGCTTATCATAATAGCCAACAGCTATACCAAGGTTTACGGTCAGCAAATGCCGCTGCTTGAGGTTACTCCTTATTCGGAAGAGTATCCGCAGCCGTTTGCTTATGAGGACTCGTTGCTGTCCTTGGGCGTCAATCCTCAGTTTAATTTCTTTGATTCAAACGACAATCCCGTAAGCGTAAACCAAGCCGCCGCCGTGGGCGTGTATAGGATAATGCCCGGCGGCGTAGACCTTGCCAATTACGAGGTGGAATATCGGGAGGGCAGCTTTGAGATTACGCCCAGAAAAATAAGGGTTATCGCCCGTCCGGGCAGCAAGATTTACGGAGAAGATGACCCGTCTTATTTCGAGTATAGCCTCAGCGGCGTGAGCGGGGAAGAGCAAAGCGGACTGTTTAACGACGACCAATTGATAGGAGAATTGACCAGGCAATTGGGCGAAGATGTGGGACAATACGCTATTCTGCAAGGTTCCCTCAACGATTGGAACAATCCCAATTATCAAATATTTTTCCAATCCGATACCTTCGCCATAGAACCCAGGCCCGCCCAAGTGGAGCTGACAAAATTATCCAGGGAATACAACGGGCTTTTGCCTTCCATTGAGGACGAATATATAGTTATTCACAACGCTCACGGCGACATAAGGGATAAAATAGAACTCCAATTCATTGCCGCCAGCAAAAATGTGGGCGCTTATAAAGTTGAGCTCATAAACAATGACTCCAACCATATCCTTGAGCTATATCAGCCGTATAACTTTACCATTACGCCTAAGGTGGTAGCCACCCAATTCTTTAATATACCTTACGGCAATTTGGTGGACGGAGAGTTTACGGGCAGCGTGTACAAAGGGCATCCTTATTATTATGAGGCCAGGGTGCTTTCTTCGGATATTTGCCAAGGGGACACCGTGGATGTCATCATCCATACCGCCGACATAACCGAAAACCCCGATGTTCCCGTTTATCTTGAAAGAAAACAGGTAACCGATGTGGGGATTTATTCGGTAAAAGCGGTAAGCTTGACCAACAACAATTATAGATTGAGAATACCCGACGACAATGAAATAGAATCCATAGGCGATTATCGATTGACCACATTTAAGATTATTCCTGCCGAAATCAAGGTTACGGTAACCGTGCCCAATATGGAAATATCCTTTAACCGCGGCTATGAGGTTAAGTTTAAGGAGAATTTGAGGCTGGACGGCGGATATTACCGCACCGACGATTATCGCCTGCTTACAAAAATAGACTTTGTGCCCGACATAATCGTTCAGCCTTACTATATTGACTCCGAAGGCAGAGAAAAGAGCCCGCAAGTGGTGTTATACAGAAGAAACGAACAGGGCGAATTGGTTATTGACCCCGAAACGGGAGAATATATAATCGACGGCTATAACATCAAAGCTCAGTCCAGAAACAAAAACTACACCGTGGTGCTTACCGACGCCGACGGAACGCCCATTGAAAGAGATGAAAACGGAGAGATAATCGACGCTAAATATCGTCTTAAGATAGTGCCTGCCTTGTTGGACATTACCATAAGCGTGGCGGGAGTTTCCAAAGTGTATGACGGCTTGGCTCCCNNCTCCATGGTCGTTCCCGCCGTAATAAAAGGACAGGTGGATTTTGAGTTCATAAGGCATATGGAAGAAGTGCCCGCGTTCATGGTCGATTATATTGTTCCTTCCGACACGGGAACTTTCGATATCGTTCCCGTATCGCTCAATTTGAATTATAGATTAAGATTGAGCGATACTTCCGCCAAAATATACACCATAAACAAAAAGGTTTTGAATTTCTGCAATATCGACCCGCTGACAAAGCAATATGACGGCCTCAAGCCCGCTTTGAGAAAAGAAAACTTTAATTTCGGCGAAATCGTGGACACCTCTATCATGAATTTTGAATTGGAATTTGAAACCGATGTGTTTGATGTGGGCTCCTATCCGTTTACGGTTAAATTCCTTTTCCCGCACCAGAATCCCGAATACCATTCCGAATACAGCAGATACCTTGACTATAACCATGTATTCGGCCCCACCGTATCCTTAAATAAAGTATTCCATATTACCCCCCGCAGCGTCAATTTGATTATGATGACATCGGATACCGAGGAAGGGTTTAATTGGAAATACTATAATGGCAAGGAAGGCGCGGTAATAAATTATTACGACGAAAACGGACAGCCGGTGTCTGACGACCAAAGATTCTTAAGGGCGTTTATTATCGAAGACGCGCGCGATGAGGACTATCTCAATGAAACGATAGGCGGCCAATTTGAAAACGGCGAGCCTTTGAGAAGAAAGCACCTTCTCAATCAAGAAAGCAATGTTTTGCTTAAGGATATGATTGCGGGCACTTTGAGGCTGGGCTTGCAGTCCATTCTCCACGCCCCGCGCAGCACCGACGTGCTTACAAGCAATATAACAAGCGCGGGCGTCAATCCCAATTTCCACATAACCAGAGTGGGCGATAACTTTACATTCACCATACGTATGCAAACAATCAAATATCATTTCAGCGGCATAAGCAGAATTTACGGAGAAAACCTGCCTCAAGACGCTTATATTTTCGATATCGAAGGTTCGGAAGCCGCCAAGATTTGCGAAGAATATACCACAATACAAGAATTGTTTGAAGTAGGCGCCATATTCTCAAGAACATATTTTTCGCCTTACGCCGTGGACAGCTTAGAGCGGATGGTGGACAATACCACGCCCGTGGGACTTTACGACATACTCAGCAACGATGTGCAATTGGTCAACGATTATATTTTGGTCCACGATCCCGAATTGTCGCGCAAAAAGCTTGAGATTACCAGAAGGCCTCTTCCTGTAAGCTATATCGATAAAGAGAATAAAACGGTAACAAGAGAATACGGCGACGAGCTCCACAAGGTCAATTTCACATATTTGTCAAATGTCGGTCAAGGAAGCGGCTTGATGAGCTGGGACGCCGATTTGCCCCTTTCGCCCGACTTTGTTCCTCCTCAGTTTACTTTGGTGGCGGGCGCGGGCGACGATATTTACAGAGATTGCGGCATAATCGAAGAAAGCGCCATCATTGTCAATTTCTCCGACCTTGGCGTAAATCCCAATTATTACTTTACTTACTATGAATTCTATGACGACGTCGTCAATGATTTTGTACAGCCCAAGCTGGAAATAACCAAAGCCACTCTCAGCATAACGGTATTGAGCGAACAAGGACAGCCTTATTTGGAGGCCACATACGGCGATCCTCCCGCTTCAAGCTCTTATTATTTCGACTGTCAAGGCTTTAAGCTCAATCAAAATCAAAACACCGCCGCCGTAAGGCCGGTAACCTTGTATCTTCCCGCCGAAACCGTACTGATAGACGGGCAGGAAGTTACATTTAACGCTTCAAGCATAGAGTTGAGCGATTTGTTCCTTTCCGACGTGTTGAGAGTGAAATTGGATTTGCATGTAAACTGGAACAGCGACCTTCAGCAAGTTCAGCCACATGAAATAAGACCTTATCTTGCTTATCAAGGCGTCATAAGAAGACAGGCCGCCGACGGTTCATGGCATGATTACCATTTGAACGAAGAAGTGACGCTTGAGCTTACCAATTATTATATCGTTCCTCAAACCACCCAGTACTTGGTAAAGAAAAGACAGCTTGACGTTTGGCTGAAACTGCTCTATAGCGGCAATATGGGCGAACAAGCCACATTCAATATACTGTGGGACGAAACGCCGTATTTGGTATCCAAAGAGAGAATTCTTCTTGCCGACGGGTTTACCAAAGACCAAATCCTGCTTATGAACCACGATTATATGAACATAATCGAAGAAGCTTTGATTGCCCAGCGTTTGGATTTGGTGGAGCTGGCGCTTAGGTACGGAGGCAAGGAATATTTCCTCGATTATTATCAGATTGTGTATGAGGTAGAGGAAATAGACGACAAATACGCTCAGCTTACCCAAGAACAGCTGATGGCCGCCGCCGTCGAATATCCGTTCACTCCTGAACAATACGAGGAGATATATAATGACGATTTGACGCAAGACGATATAGAGTACATATATTCGATATTGGTTACTGAAACGCACATCAATTATATATATGAAGCGCAAGGGTACACCCAAGCCGATCTTGATGAAATTATCGATATAATTATGGATAATTTGGACTATGACGACCAAAGGCTGCTGTTTGAGTATGTGTACGATTTCGGCGATTTGGCATACGGCGACACAATCGGAATCAGCGCTTTTGACGCCATAAATGTCAGCGGCATATATTTGGATTACGATATACACAGAGGGGAGAATAAATCCATAAAGGCCAACGGCGTAATAAGCGATAATTATGAAATCAATTATATCGCGAGCAAGCTCAATATTTACAGATACGCCGTATCCTTGGGCTATGACAATGAATTGCCCAACATTATGCTTACCGAAACCGACGAATTTATGGTAAGGGTGAATTATGTGGACGGCTCTTATGAGTATTTAAGCTTCAAGATGCCCAGAGCTTCCGATTACGAAAAACTGGTGGATTATAATTGCGAATTTGAATATGTGCAGCAATTCTCAATGGAAAATCTCAACGCCAATCAGACGGCGGGCATACGCTTTACCGAACAATTTTTCGGAAACAAGAGCTTTGTCATCGACTCCAAGCCCTTCCAAGTAAGGGTATTGAGAAAGGGCGACGACTTGTTGCTGTGGGGCAAAGACCAGCCTTTGGGCGACGGGAAAACGGGCGGCAGCTTTGTATCCGCCATAGACAACAAGAGCATAGGCGAAAAAATCGACGCCAATTATACTTATTATGTTGCCGACGGCCCCACGGCGGAAAACGCTTTGGTTTATAATTACGATATAATAAAAGCCGCCTTTACGCTCTTCCCCAAAACAAATACGGACAGCTATTACTTTGAGATTATCGTAAACGGAACGGTAAGCGAAGGCAATTATCTTGCTTTAAGGTTCTCAAGCGGAAGCACCCAACAGGTTACGCTTGTGGCGGTAACCGACAACTTTCCCGTCTACCATACCGTTGCCAAACCCGGAAATATCGATTTGTTTGACGGAAAGAGGCATGAAATCATAATTTATGTGGATAAACTGGGCACCCGTCAAAGCGACGCTTCGGGATATAAGCTTTTAGCAATTATCGATAATTGCTGCTATTTCAATTTCACCACGCTGGGCAAAGGATATGTTCCTACCGACTCGTCGGTGGCGGGCTTTGAAGCCAATAACTGCGTGGCCTATATTTCAAGATTCAATCTTTATCAGCAAGGTTTGATGTCCTCAAGAGCTTTGAAGGTCCTTCCTTCTCAAAACGCCAATTATATTCACAGCTATTCCGTAATTGACGGCCCCATTGAGGTCAATCTTGCGGACTTGATACAAGCCTTTACCTTCCATTCCTCTTCCTATTACGGGCTGCATTCCGCCGCTCAAGCGCCCTTCACCTATGATTTCATCCTCAACGGAGAAACGGTGGCCGAAAGGGAAAGGGTTGGCGAAGGTGCAAGCGTTTCGCAAATACTGCATAAAGGTTTATATTCGCTTGAGGTCATAATTTATTGCGACTCCGAACTTATGGACAGCGTCAATATGGTAATATCGGTATCGGATAAATATGCCAACGAAATATTGAACGACGGCTCGCAGGGTCAAACGCCGTATATGGCCAAACCCGCCACATACTACGGATATTTGCCGCATGAAGGCGACGAAAGCGTTATCGGTTATACCTCGCCCGTACAAATAGTGGCCGCGAACAACAAAGCGTATACTTTCTATAAGAGCGTGTTTGAGCTTGATTGGCCCACATATTCGGACGGCACTTATCCGGACGCCGACTTTGATCCCATTAACGACTTCATGCCCACCGACCCGAATAATTGGGATTATCCTTTCAGCGCGGCCTTTATCCTTAAGACCAACAACAGCAATATAGATTTGCGCAAATACGACCCCGTGTCTTCTTATCCCACATTAAACGGAATAGGGCTGTATGTGAGATACGACGGAAATACCTTCTATACCAGAATATTTATCCGTCTCGCGGGCTTGATAAGATATACCTCGGAATTCACAAACATAAATTGGAAAGGGCAAAACCGTACGGTTTTGGAGGCCGCTTTCGACGAAATAACCGGAACCATAACCATATATGTCAAGAATGACGGGGATATTCAAATAATATGTCTCAGAAACGGTTATTCGCTTCAATCGGGCGGCAGCTTGGATACCACCACATTGCTGCCCATAATCCAAGACAACAGCTCCACTTCCATGATTATGCTCCGCAACGCCAAAATAAGGGTTTATCAGGCGGAAACGGGCGTAAGAAAGGTACTTAACAACAATTATTATAATTTTGACACCAAACAATTGGTGGCCAATACCGACATCACAAGCTTCTATATGAACGACAGAATATTTATCGACAACGGAAGCGTAGCCCCCAAAGCTGACAGCTATGACACATATACCATTAAATTCAAGGGGCGGCCCGTGGACGATATAAGCTATCAAGGCGATTATTTGAAATTTATTGTGGGAACCAATAATCCCACCTTCCTGCATGACGGGCACAACCGAGGCATTTATATCGGATACAATAAACAAGTCCTTGGCGGACAGGATACATATTTGTTATACTTCGCTTTCTATAAAGCGATAGGAGGACAAATACGCTTATACAGAGAGCAATTCCTTGCTTCGTCGAACACAAGCATTCCCGGCCTTGAATATACCATGGAAATAGGGAATCTGCTTGACGGCGAGGAGCATACCTTGACTTTCAGCTTCACCAGGGATATTCACCTTATTGAAGACGCCTCCGTGGCTCATAACCGATTCCTTTGCAGCCCCGCAAATCCCATGAGCGTATACTTGGGCAGGGTATATTTGGACGGCGAGTTGATTCCGCAAGAAGTGTATATCCCCGTCAACAACGACTTGGCAAATTGGATGAGGAACGATGGTCAATATTACGGCGATAACGCTTCCGGTCTTGACTATGACAGCAAATTCTTGCCCAAATACTTGTATCCCGGACTGGAATTGCTGAGAGCGGATATCGATGTCATAGAATGGATATTAAACTAACCGCTCAGCCCGGCAAAAGGGAAGAAAACTAAAAACGGCGAAATAAATCCGTAAATATTAAGGCATACGCTTGCGCCCAATAAACAGTTTATGATATAATCGTTAATGCCGTGGCCCCATGGTCAAGCGGTTAAGACTCCGCCCTCTCACGGCGGCTACAGGAGTTCGAATCTCCTTGGGGTCACCAAACCACCGCAAGGTGGTTTTTTTATTTTTCATGTTTTTTCGATAAATTAGGCAAATTAAGCCAAATACTAATGGCATGCGGGATTTAACCAAAGGCAGCGTTCCCAAAATGCTTTTTAAGTTTTCCATGCCGCTGCTGCTGTCCACTGTAATTCAAGCGATAATCAATTTAAGCGACCTTATGGTGGCGGCGCTTTTTTCTCAAAGAGGGGGCATTGTGGCGGGCGTGGGACTGTCAAGCCAAATCAATTATCTTATCATTAACGCCGTTATCGGGCTTTCAACGGGCGGCGGCATTCTTATCAGCCAATATTACGGCGCCAAGAAAAAAGAAGATATGAATAAATCCATTCATGTCATGATAAGCATGCTGATTGTGGCCGCCGTGTTATTGTCCGCCATTACCATGGCGCTGTCCTCGCCCATATTGAAGCTTTTGAAAACGCCAAAGGAAGCTTTGAGAGAAGCCAAAGACTATTTGGTATATACCATGGCGGGGCTTATTTTTATCTTTTTATACAACGGAATAAGCGCCGTTTTGCGAGGGCTGGGGGATTCGGTAAGACCTTTGATTTTTGTGTGCGTGGCGGCGGTAATAAATATCGGACTGGATGTGGCGGCGGTGGCGCTTTTGAAAATGGGAGCGGCGGGTTTGGCTTTGGCTACCGTCATTTCGCAATTTATCGCCGCTTTGATGAGCGGAATCTGTTTGATAAAAAAAGGCAAAGAGTGGGGGTTGACTAAATATAAATTCTCGCTGAATAAAGACAAATTGAAAAAGCTTTTGAAAATCGGACTGCCCACATCCATTCAAAACACCGTGGCATCCCTGTCCTTTTTGGCGCTGACCTACATCGTCAATATCGTGGGGGCAGACAAAGCCGTATACGCCTTGTCGGCCGCAAGCATAGCCTTCAAAATAAATTCCTTTGCCGTTTTACCTTCCCGCTCCATGAATAACAGCATATCCGCCATGGTGGGGCAGAACAAGGGGGCGGGGGACAACAAACGAATAAAAAAGACTTTCGCTTACGGCTTGCTTTACGGGTTGTGCTTTGGAATTTTGTTTACCGCCGCAACATTTTTCTTTGCCCGCGGATTGCTTAAAATCTTCAAAGCGGACAACCAAACCTTAAGCTTTGGCATACCATACATTAAATCCTTTGCTTTTGATTATTTGCTATTGCCTTTTGCGGTAAGCCAATACGGCTTGGTGGACGGGCTGGGAAAAACCAAAGTCAGCATGTGGGTTAACTCCATAGCTTCTTTGCTTTTAAGGGCGCCCGCCGCTTATGTTTTGGGCAAGCTTCTTGATATGGGCATGGCGGGCATAGGGCTTGCCATACCCTTGACTTCGCTTTTCAGCGCTGTTGTCATGTTTGTTTATATCAAAACTAAGGTATGGAAACAATTAAAAAAGCCGCTTGAAAAGCAAGCGGCTTAAGTCTGTTTTTTTGAATTGTTTATTGCCAAAACTAATCTTCTTTGGCGTAAATATCCAATATGTTCAGCGCAAGCTTAAGCCCTTCGCCAAAGCATTCGGGGTTAAGGTTGTCGGCGCTGTCTTTGCGTGTGTGATAGTAATACGCGGGAGCGGGGTCCATAGCCGCCAGCGTTCCCGCAGTTATGCCCGCCTGGGTAATGGCGGCGGCGTCGCTGGCTCCCAGAAAAATTGAGCCATGTTTAAGGGGCTTGCCGTAAACCTTTATGGCGGCTTTGTCTATAAGCTCTATGGCTTGGTCGCTGTGCCTTACCAGTCCGCTCAGATCTTTTTCATAATTGGTGATATGCTCGATATCCCTCAATGTTTCAAAGCCTATAAACATGGTGGGAATTTGCTTGCATTCCTCAAGATGCTTTTGGGCAAACGCCTTCGCGCCCCTCAATCCCGCTTCTTCCGAACCCGTTATCAGCGCCGTTACTTCGATATCGTCATAAGAAATATCGGCTTCTTTAAGATATTTTAAGATTGATACGGCGGCCAGAGAACCGGTCAAGTTGTCGTTGGCGCCTTGCACCACCTTTTTGTAGTTAGAGAAAAAGAACAGCGCGGCAAAACCCGGCAAACAGCAAAGCATGACAATAAGCTGCCACAACGAGTATCCTTTGACCATGGCGGTTATGCTCATGGCCGTCAATACAAATATCCCCAGTATGGCGTACGCCAGTCCGCCCAAAAACACGCCCTTACCGAATTTGTTAAAAAGCGTCCATTCGTAAGCCGCGTCTATGTGCCCCGAAAAGATAATCCTTTTTTGGGGAACTTTTGCGGCCTGCTTTACGGCAATAAGGTTTGAGGAAGTGGTTTTGGGGTAAAGCGGGTCAAGGAATTTTTTGTACAAGCCGAATTGGGCGATAAATATTATCAGCGAAATAACCACCATGGCAAGCGGAGCCCATAGAACTTTTAGCGCAAAAAAGATTATGCCTATGACAAGCAATACGGGGATTATCTTGCTAAAACCCATAAAAGCTTTGGGGGACACCTCAAATTCTTCGATAGTGGTTTTGTCCGCCCAACCGTTGTCCACGATGTCTTTCATTAAATATTCCTGCGCCATTCTTTCTCCCATGCTGCCCGACTCCCGCGGCGGCAGATTGTTGCAAATATGCTTAATGGCGTTCATGGAATATTCCACGCAATCGTTATGAATCTTATCGTTAATGTTCACGGTCCAAAATCTCCTTTTGCAGTAATAAAAAACCTTTTACAGTATAGCTTTGCGGGATTAAAATGTCAATAGCGTTTGAAAAATTGTAAACGCCGTTTATTTATGTTAATATTATATTATGCCTGAAATTAATGCAATTCTTAACAATTTGCCCGCCCAAAGCGGGGTTTATATAATGCTTGACGAAAATAAAAATATTCTGTATGTGGGCAAAGCCAAGAGCTTGAAAAACAGGGTAAGGCAATATTTTTACAACAACGCCCAAACCGAAAAGACCCTCGTTTTGGTTTCCAAAATCAAAGACATTAATTATATCGTTACGCCCACCGAATATGACGCTCTTATACTTGAGAACAATTTAATCAAGGAGCACAAGCCCCCGTACAATATTCTGCTTAAAGACGACAAGACATATCCTTATATTAAGATAGTGACCAAATCCGATTATCCTACCCTTGAGATAACCCGCAAGCTCAAAGCCGACGGAGCGAGATATTTCGGCCCGTATATGCTGGGAATTTCAGTAAGCGAAATAATTAAGCTAATTCAATCGGCCTTTCCCGTAAGAACATGCAAAAACACAAGCTTTTATCGAGCCAAAAGGGAATGTTTGAATTATCATATCGGCAGATGCTTGGCCCCCTGCGCGGGCAGAGTGTCCAAAGAGGAATACGCCAAAATTATCGATAAGGTAATAGAATTTCTTTCGGGCGACAACAAGGAAATCGAGCAAAGGCTCAAGGACAAAATGAACAGCGCCGCAAGCCGTCAGGATTTTGAGAGCGCCCTTTATTATAGGGATATGCTGCAAGCGCTGGACAAACTGAACAGAAAACAGGCCATTCCTTTTAAGATTGAACCCGACATAGATATTTTCACTTTCGCCACCAACGGAGAAATCGCCGTAATCAATGTCAGCGCGGTAAGGGGCGGCAAACTGCTGGGCAGCGAAAACTTCGCGCTTAACGACACTTCTTACCAAAACGCCATGTCCGCTTTCATTATGCAGTACTACGATAAAAACCCCGTTATATGCGATGAGATTCTGGTCAACGAGGAATTGGAGTTTGGCGGGGAATTAAACGATTATTTGTCGGGAAAAACAAAAAACAAAATCAATATCGTTTGTCCGCTGGGCGGGATAAGAAAACAGCTTACGGAAATATCTTTGACAAACGCCAAAATTTATTTGGACAAGCAAGCCGCCTTTCTGTTGAGAAAAGAAGATTTGACCTTGGGGGCCGTGCGCCAGCTCAAGGAATACCTTAATCTTGAAACCTTGCCCCGCCGCATGGAATGCTATGACATATCAAACATAAGCGGTCAGGATAAAGTGGCGAGCATGGCGGTTTTTGAGGACGGCGAGGCCTGCAAAAAACATTATCGCCACTTTAAGATTAAGACGGTAAAAGGCGCCAACGATTTCGCCAGCATCAAAGAAGCTTTGCAAAGAAGGCTGAAAAGGCTGGCAGAGGGCAATTCCGACATAAGCTTTTCAAAAAAGCCCGATTTATTGATAATCGACGGCGGCAAAGGACAATTGTCTTCGGCAATGGAAGCCTTGAAAAGCGCGGGCGCGGATATTCCCGTAATCAGTTTGGCGAAAAGGGAAGAAGAGGTTTTTATGCCGCAAGTCAGCGGCAGCGTTATTTTGCCTAAGGACAGCTTGGCGCTGAAATTGCTGATAAGAATCAGGGACGAAGCCCACCGCTTTGCTATCGCGCATTTCAGAAAGCTGCACAGACAAAAACAAACGGTAAGCGAATTGACCGAAATTGAGGGCATTGGCAAGGAAAGGGCAAAGCAGCTGCTTACGCATTTTCGCGGTATCGATAAGATTAAAAGCGCCGATGTGGAGCAACTGTGTCAAGCAAAAGGCATAAGCCGCTCCTTGGCGCAAAAGATATACGCTCATTTTCATAAAGACGACAACACAAAGGAGAATTTATAAAGGAAAATGAAGTACAAAATGATTGTGGCGGATTTTGACGACACATTGCTTAACAGCCAAAGGACTTATTCCCAAAGAATAAAAAATATCATAAAAAAATATGTGGACAAAGGGGGTAAGTTCGTTATCGCCACGGGAAGGATGACCGCCGCCGTTTTGCCTTATTGCCGCGATTTGGGCTTGAAAGGGGAAGTCATAACTTATCAAGGGGGCGTTATCGCCGATATCGAAAGCGGAGAGATTTTGGAGCAAACGCATATTAGTTATCTTGACGCTTATAAACTTGCTTTACATATAGAGGAAATGGGATATTATTATCATGTGTATTGCGGGGACACCTTTATTGTCAAAAACGCCACCCCCCAAAGCGTCAGATACGCCAATTTGTGCAATGTGGATTATGTGGAATTGAATTATGACATATCAAAATTTATATTTGACAATAAGATTTGCCCTGTTAAAATGATGATAATAACCGAAGAAGACAACGTAATGCCTTTGATTAAAAAATTGTCGGCAAAATATTCGGATACCTTCTTGTTCAACACATCCAAAAAATGGATGGTGGAAATGGTGCCCGTTTTGGTAAACAAAGG
This sequence comes from Clostridiales bacterium DTU072, assembly GCA_001512685.1. GTDB lineage: Bacteria > Bacillota > Clostridia > Christensenellales > DTU072 > DTU072. Next base: position 8,254 of record LFSG01000003.1, on the reverse strand, counting down.
CTTTGCTGTAGCCCAATTGGCCAAAAAATACGGCATAAAGCGAGAGGAAATAATCTGCATAGGGGATTCCTTGAACGACCTGAGCATGATTGAATACGCGGGCTTGGGCGCGGTTGTGGCAAACGGCAGCGCCGAAGCCAAAGCGGCGGCGGATATAATCGCCCCGTCCAACGACGACGAAGGAGTGGCGTACATTATAGAAAAATACGGTTTTTTGGAGTAGGTTATGACCATGTTTAACAGCGATAACATTTATCCCGGAGTCAAGGTAACTCCCGAAGAATTTGCCCAAAAGTGCGATTTGAAGATTTTTTTCAACGCGGGCAAAGAAATAGAGCTGCATTCCATGATAGTCAATCGCCCCGGCTTAATGCTGGCGGGCTATAAGAATGACTTTGCCGAAAAAAGGGTGCAGCTGATGGGCAAAACCGAAATAGGTTTTTTGCAGGACAACGATAAGTATATCGAGGCCTTTTTCGCTAAAAATATCCCTTGCGTGGTGCTGTCCAGAGGTTTTTTGCCTTCTCCCAAGATGAAAGAGATGGCGGAAAAATACCAAAAAACCATATTCTTGTCCCATAAAGATACTCTCGTGCTTATTGAGGAAATCACCAATTATCTGAATGATTTGATGTCGCCCACCGAAGCCGTTCACGGCGTGCTCATGGATATATACGGAACTGGCGTATTGCTGCTTGGAAAAAGCAGCATAGGCAAAAGCGAAACCGCCTTGGAGCTTGTGTACAGGGGGCACCGCCTTGTGGCCGACGACTCTGTAATTTTGCGCAGAATAAATGACAGAGTATACGGCTCTTCGCCCGAGATAATCAAGAATCTGATGGAGATAAGAGGGGTGGGCATTATCGATATAAAAGCCATTTACGGAGCCGGTTCGGTAATTGACAGAAAGAGGGTGGAACTGATTATAGAACTGGAAAAATGGGATGAAAACAAAGAGTATGAAAGAGTGGGAAAGGTGGCAAAATACCAAACCATTCTGGGAATTGAGATACCCAAACTCGTAATTCCCGTTGACGCGGGCAGAAACCTTGCCGTGGTCATTGAGGTGGCCTCAAGGGATTTTCGTTTGAAGCAAAGCGGCTATTCTCCTTATAGCGTAGTGCACAGCAGAATGCAGGAAGATAAATAGCATAAGCGTTTATACCCGATAATATCATAGTATAAAAGTCGTATTGACTACTTCTTGATATGAGGGTATAATGAAATCCGAGAACGATATAAAATTTTGTTCGCTTTTCGCCGACAAGATTTCCACGCTGAGAGCCGGCGGCAAATTGCTTAAAGTATGCTTTCCGTCCTCCATGGCGGATTTGTTTATGATAAGCGATTACATAAAAGAAAACGGTTGCGACTACATAATAACGGGAAAGCTGTCCAATATCCTTGTGCTTGACGGAGGATACGACGGCGTCGTTATCAATACCAAGAACTTGAAAGGAATCGATATCGAAGAAAACTTGATTTGCGCAGGAAGCGGCGAAAAATTGGCAAAAGTAGTCAATATGGCCGCCGAAAGGGGGCTGAGCGGATTGGAAAAGCTGTGCGGCATACCTGGAACGGTGGGAGGCGCCGTTTGCATGAACAGCGGCTGTTTCGGCGCAGATATGTCCATGGCGGTGGAAAAGGTTTACCTTTTTGATATGAACAAGCAAGAACGCGTTGTCAAAGACAAAAAACAAATGGGCTTCGCATACAGGAAGTCCGCCGCCGCCAAAGGCAATTACGCGGTTATCGGGGCGCGGCTTGAATTGGAAGAAAAGAACCTTTACGACATAAAAAACACCATGAGGTCGGTTATCGCAGTAAGGAGAGAAAACCAGCCTTCGCTGCCTTCCTTGGGCAGCGTATACAAAAGGGTGGGCAACACCGCCGCCGCCATATTCATAGAAGGAGCGGGGCTAAAAGGATATCGCGTCAACGATATGGAAGTAAGCGCCGTCCACGCCAATTTTATCGTAAACAAGGGCAACGGCAAAGCCGACGATTATTTGACTATAATGGAGCATATAGAAGAAAAGGTTTACGCAAGGTACGGCATTAAATTGGAAAGAGAGGTCTTCGTTGTCGGGAAAAGAGCTTAATATACAAAATATCGCCAAAAACGAATTGATTGCCAAAAAAATCTCCAAGGATTGCCAAAAGGCTTTTTTGTCCGCCGTGGCAAGGGGCAGCGGCCAAATAGCGCTGTCTTCGAGGGGATTTGGCTTGACATTCGAGCATGAAAATAAAGATTTGATTAAGCTTTGCGTGAGTATAATCGACAGCGCTTACGGCTTTGAGGGCATAGTAGAAAACAGCAATAAAAACATCGGCATGAGGGCGCTCAATCTTTACAGAGTTACCTATGAGCAAGGGGCGGACAAGCTTCTTAACGAACTGCGCATAATGGACGGCTATGAAACTGTAAAGGGCATCCCCAAGGAGTTTACGCAAAAAACGGCAAGGGCAAAAGCCTATCTTAAGGGGATTTTTTTAAGCTGCGGCGCTCTTTCCGTCCCCAACGACAAAGACGCTCAAGCCTACGAGGGCAGGAAGGGCTATCACCTTGAGTTTAATTTGGGCACCGACCTTATAGTCAAGGATTTGATAACTTTGATATGCAAATTGAGCGGCATAGAGCCAAGGAGCGTAAAACAGCGCAAAAACAGCCCTTCGGTATACATTAAATCCGCTCAAAGCATAAGCGATTGCCTTGCCGCCATGGGAGCGGCCAAAGCCGTGCTTATGCTGCAGCAGGTCATGGTGAACAGAGCCATGCGCAACCATTTGAACAGAGGCAATAATTTTATACTCGCCAATATCGACAAAAGCGTTAACGCCTCAAGAAAGCAGACAGAGGCCATACAAAAGATATTTGACGCCAAAAGGCAAGACCTTTTGTCGGACAGCCTCCTAAACACCGCCCGGGCAAGATTGAATTATCCCGACGCCGCGCTCAGCGAAATAGCCGAAATGACGGGAAGCACCAAAAGCAAAATCAATCACCACATGAGAAAAATTATAGAAATCGCAAAAAATCTGTAAAGGAGAGAACAGTCATGTTGCAGGAAAAAACCATTACCAAAGTAAACGGCATTAAGGCCGAGGACAGCGCCGTAATAGCGCAAACGGCAAGCAGATACAAAAGCGATGTGTATATCGTCAAGGGCAACAAAAAGGTTAACGCCAAAAGCTTAATGGGCCTGCTTAGTCTTAACATGAAGTATGGCGAAAGCGTTTATGTGGTAGCCGAAGGCAGCGACGAAAACGAAGTTTGCAAAAAAGTGTGCGATTTATTGTAACAGCTTATTGATATATCGGAGGTTTTATCTTAATGAAAGAATTTGTGCATTTGCATACGCACACCGAATACAGCTTGCTTGACGGGGCGGCTAAGATAAAAGAGCTTGTGGAAGCCGTTAAGGCGCAGGGCGCTTCCGCCGTCGCCATAACCGACCACGGTAATTTGTACGGAGCAATAAAATTCTATAACGTCTGCAAGAAAGAAGGGATTAAACCCATTATAGGCTGCGAATTTTATGTTACCAACGATTTATACAATAAAACCTCCAGAAGAGGCCCCGACGGGGAGGACGACGAAAGCAATCCCCAATATCATCTTGTTTTATTGGCAAAGGACAACGAAGGCTTTCATAACCTTATCAAGCTTTCTTCAAAAGGGTTTGTGGACGGATTTTACGGCAGACCCCGAATAGACCTTAATTATTTGTCAAAGCACAGCAAGGGGCTTATATGTTTGACCGCCTGCATAGCGGGCGCCATTCCCAAAATCTTGCTCAACAGAATGCTGCCCGACAGATACGAGCAGGCAAAAAAATACGCCCTTGAGCTCAAATCGATGTTTGAGGAAGGCGATTTTTATATCGAGCTTCAAAACCACCATTTGGACGTAGAAAGGGAAGTAAACCCCCAGCTTGTCAAGCTTGCCAAAGAAATCGGCGTCAAGTGCGTGGCCACCAACGATGTCCATTACATAAAGGAAAGCGATTGGAAGATGCACGATGTCTTATTGTGCATACAAACCGCTTCCGATTACGACGACCCGAACAGATTCCGTTTTCCCTGCAAGGAATTTTATTTGAAAAATTACGACCAGATGTTCGAGGTATTAGGCTGGTGCCCCGAAGCGCTGGACAACACCTTGGAAATAGCCGATAAATGCAATCTTGAGATTAAGTTCAGGGATTACACCATACCCGTGTACCAATGCCCCGACAATATGAAGGACCATGAATATTTAAGGAAATTATGCTATGAGGGGCTGCAAAGGCGGTACGGCGAAATTACCAAAGAAATAAGGGAAAGGGCGGAAAAAGAGCTTGATGTGATAATATCCATGGGCTATGCCTCTTATTATCTTATAGTTTGGGATTTTATCAATTACGCAAGGTCGATAGATGTGCCCGTAGGGCACGGCAGAGGCAGCGGAGTGGGAAGCATTGTGGCCTACGCTTTGGGCATAACAAATGTAGACCCTCTCAAATACGGCCTTATATTTGAAAGGTTTCTCAATTCCAGCCGCAACACCATGCCCGATTTCGATATAGATTTTTGCGGAGACCGAAGGGACGAAATAATCGAATATGTAAGGAATAAATACGGCAGGGATAAAGTTACCCAGATTATAACCTTCGGCACCATGAAAACCAAACAGGCCATTAAAGATGTGGCAAGGGTGTTTAAGCTTCCTTTCTCCGAAGTCAATTTGCTTGTCAAGAATATAAAGACGCTGGAAAAAGGCGTTAAGATTAAGGACTTGGTTGACCCCGCGGGAAAATACAAGGTTCAAGAACTGCTTGATTTATATCAAAGCAACGATGTATACAGGGAGGTTATCGACCTTGCCGCCCAAATAGAGGACATGCCGAGGAACAAAGGCAAGCACGCCGCCGGCGTCATTATTTGCTCCAAGCCTTTGACTGAAAAAGTGCCTCTTTCAAGGAACGGCGAAGACATTACCACGCAGTTTGATATGGTGGAGTGCGAAGAGCTGGGCTTGCTGAAAATGGATTTCCTTGCCTTGAAAACCCTTACCGACATCAAAATGACTTCCGATTATGTTAAAAAATATAAAAATATCGATATAGATTTTGAAAAACTGGGTTACGAAGACCAAAATGTTTATGAAATGATTTGCAACGGGGAAACGGATACCGTTTTTCAGCTTGAAAGCTCGGGCATGAAAAGCTTTTTGAAGCAGCTTAAGCCCACTTTGTTTGAGGAAATCATAGCGGGTGTGGCGCTTTATCGCCCCGGCCCTTTGGATTTTATCCCCAATTATGTGTATAACAAACAGCATCAGGATATGATTGATTACCGCCATCCCAAGCTGGAGTCCATACTCAAAAACACTTACGGAATAATCGTTTATCAGGAACAGGCCATGCAGATTACGCAGGCGCTGGCGGGATATACCCTTAACGAAGCCGATAATTTCCGTAAATTCATCAGCAAAAAAATAGTGGAGGACATTCCCAAGCATAAGGCTAAATTTATCAACGGCTGCAAAGCCAACGGCATTGACGAAAGCTTTGCCGAGCAAATATGGAAGGAGCTGGAAACTTTCGGCTCATACGCTTTCAACAAATCCCACGCCGCCGCTTACGCCGTATTGTCTTACCAAACCGCTTACTTAAAAAGGTATTATCCCGTGGAATATATGTGCGCGGTAATAAACAACCGTTTGGGCAATCCCAAGGACACAAGCAAGTATCTTAAGCTGCTTAAGCTCATGAACATAGAGCTTTTGCCTCCCGACATCAATTATTCCAACGCCTTGTTCACTCCTCAAAACGACAAGGTAAGATACGGCCTTGCATGCATTAAGAATGTGGGCAGGCAGGCCATAGAAGCGGTCATAAAAGAAAGGGAGGAGAACGGGCTTTTTAAGGACTTCTCCGATTTCGCGAGAAGGTCCTCAAGCGCCGCCTTGAACAAGCGCATGATTGAAAGTTTAATTAAAGGCGGGGCCTTTGATTGCTTCGGGCACACAAGAAGAACGCTTTTGGCGTGCTACGAAGAAATTTTGGAATTGGAATCCGACACCCAAAAGCTTATGGCGGGCGGGCAAATGTTTTTGAATTTCATGGTAGAGGAAGAATACGATTATGTGGAATTGCCCGAATCCACAAAAGAAAAGCTGGCGTTCGAAAAGGAAGTGGCGGGCAGGTATATCACCGGGCATCCGCTTGCGGGCAGGGAAGAGGATTTCAAAGAATTTAATTTCAATCTGGGCATGCTTGCCCCCATAGACGAAGAAAGCGAGAATGAAGAACAAGACGAAGAAAGCGTAAAATACAATGTGGTCAACGGCCAAGAGGTATATCTGGGCGGAATATTGAGCGACGTGAACATAAAGTTTTCTCCCAAAAGCGGCAGGCATTGGGGGTACGCCACATTGGAAGACATGTATGATTCCATAGAGATAATATTCTTTAATAGGGTTTTGGACAGGTATAAAAAATATCTTGTGGACGACGCCATAGTAAAAATCAAGGGCAGAATAATGCTGGACAACGAAGATTATCCCAAAATAGAAGTAAGGGAGATTGCGCCTTTTGATTTGTCCGACGAGATTGAGGACAACAGGGTATTGTGTTTGCGCATAGACGGCGACGACAACGAAACCTTTGAAAAGGTGCAGGAAATATTGATGGCGCATAAAGGCAAGAACAAAGTCAAAATACAAAGCGGCTCAAAGGTTTATTTGCTGAATTACACCACGGGGGATTTGGACGAAATTAAAGAAGAGCTTATAAGCGTGGTGGGCTTCCGCAACCTTAAGATTTTTGAATCTTAAGATATGGCGGCGAAATATTTTTTTCTCTTGAAAACAAGCTGATATATGCCGTACAGCACAAGGAAAGAACCCAAATATCCCATAAGCGGGTAAAGCTTGTCGGTTAATTCCTTGAAGCCGAAAACGGAAACGACAAGCCCTATCGAGGTGAAAAGCATGGCTTTTTTCATGTCCGGTCCGGTTATTATATAGAGACTTCCCACCAGCGTGGTAAACACCGCCAAATATAAAATTATGCAGCCTAATTCTATAAGCCCCACCGCCGACGCGGTAAAAAGCATGGGCATGGGCATGTTGAAGCAATCTTGTATAAGCAAATAAATCAGCACAAGCAGCGAAGATATTATTACCGTAACTATCAGCGAAATATTGACGCTGTCCGAAGGCTTAAGGCCTTTGGCGAAAGTGGATATGAGGTATCCGCCCGAAAGGATGTTCATGCAGGCGTAAAGTATGGGGGTATGCAGAGCGAAGCTTTGAAAGGGCAGAATGGGGGGCTTTACTTTTATGTATAAAAAAACTATCAAAACAAACATCATGGGCACGGCTACCGCGTTGAGCAGTTTTAACTTGTTCACGCCCATATAAATGCATACCAGGCAAAAAACCGCGCTTATAATCGTTCCGCCGCTTATCCCCAGCAGTCTTTGGAATATGTATTCGCTTCCCGCAAGCATGGCGATATAAATTATGAGGTTGCTCAATTGTATAAGCGCCAAAAAAAACTTGGACATTTTTTTGAAAGAGTATTTTAATATATCCCCGTCCGAAATTCTTCCCAATTCTACAAAAACATAGCAAAAAAGCCCGCAAAAAACCCCTCCCAGCAATGGAGAAAGGGGAGATGTGGCGGCAAAGTACAAAGCGATTTCCCTGCCCGAAGCAAAGCCCGCCCCTATTGTGGAGCCAATAAAGGTGCAGGCGATTTTCAGGTTTTTGAATTTATCCACAATATATAATATTGAGCGGGCGCTTAAGCTATGCCTTAACGGTATTTTATGGCCGCATGCTGTATCAAAAAGCTTTTTTGATTATTTTTTCCAGAAAAGCCACGCATAAATACATGACGGCGGCAAGCGCGCAAAGTATGACCGTGGACGCCATTACCAAATCCAATTGAAAAACTTGAGAGCCGTATACCAGCAAATACCCTATGCCTTCTCTGGATACCAGATATTCGCCCATAATCGTCCCCACCCAGCTTAAGCCCACATTGATTTTAAGAACGGATACCAAAGTGGGGATGTTGGCGGGAAGCACCAATTTGAAGAGCGTTTGGAGCTTATTGGCGTTCATTGATTTCATAAGCTGCAGCTTTTCTTTGTCCACTTCAAGGAATCCCGTCAGCATAGTTATTATAGTGATTATTAAGCATATCATCAACGCCATTGTGATAATGGCGGGTTTTCCCGCCCCCATCCATACTATAATAAT
>LFSG01000034.1:38047-40832 GCA_001512685.1 Clostridiales bacterium DTU072 | reverse complement strand
AGAAACCAAAATCATGGAAGAATCGCCCGTTACCGTCCGTCCCGAATATGTTTTCGTGGAATGGAGATTGGAAGATACCGGCGAAAAGGTTGTATTTCCCTATAACGTAACCAAAGATATTACTTTGGTGGCGGTTTGGGAAAGCTTGGGTCTGGTTTATGAAATGGAGCCCGGAAACACAGGCTATACCATAATAGGGTATGAATATCAAGGTTCCAGAACCACTTTAGAAATTCCCGAAAAGCACGGCGAAAGACTGGTGGTTAAGATTGGCAAGGACGCTTTTAAAAACGCCCATACCTTGAAAACCATTAAAATTTCGCGATATATAAATACCATAGAAGATTATGCTTTCAGCGAATGCATCAATCTTCTCAATTTTGAAATCGATGAGAACAATTCGTTTTTCGATGTGATTAACGGAGTGCTTTACAGAGGCGACACGCTTGTGGCTTATCCTGCGGGAAGAATGGCGCCGAGCTTTGATGTTTTGTCGGTAGCGCAAATCGGAGCGGGCGCTTTCTATAACGCAAATGTGGGAACGGTTAATCTTAAAAGCAGCCTTGTCAAAATAGGCGACAACGCCTTTAATTCCCGCACCATAGACAATGTGGTATTTTCATACCTGCCGCCAGCGCAGATAGGCCAGCATATCTTTAATGAAAATATTGACAGGATATACATTGAGCAAAGCGGTTATCTTGAAAATTATCTTAACCATCCCGCTTTCCAACCTTATGCGGACAAGATAGCCGAGCTTGTTCAGCCCGCCAACATAGGCATTTATGATAATTTCCTTTATAAAGTAATTACGCGCGAGATAGAAGGCATATCCCAAGCTACCATTGAGATTATAGGAGCGGACAGAAGCATTTCTTCGATTACCATTCCCATTATCGCCATCGAGGGCAAGCGCGTTACATCGATAGGCGCGTATGCTTTCAGCTATTGTTATAATCTGTCCAATGTGGAAATAAGCCAGCAGTCGCCTCTTGACAGGATAATGAAGGGAGCTTTTGAGAATACTTTATGGCAAACCAATCCTTCCCACAATTATATCAGAGACGGCCTCATTATCATTCACGGTAAGCTTTTCAGCTGTCTTGAGGATAGAGCGGAATATACCATACCCTACGATGTCATTTCAATCGCCGAGTATTGCTTCGCCGACATGAACAAGCTGAAAAAGGTCACCTTTGCTACCGACAATCATGGCAACACGCATATTTCCGAAATTAAAGCCAACGCTTTCAAAAACTGCGTAAATTTGGATGAAATAACCATTCCGTTCACAGTTGAATCCTTGGGCGTAAGCGCTTTTGAAAAGACCAAGCTTTCCCGTTTTGAGTTTGAGAGCAATTCCAGGCTTAACAGAATTGAGGATTATTGCTTTGCCAACGCTTCCCGACTTTCCAAAATTTCTTTGGGCGCTTATGTGGAATATGTGGGAAGAGGGGTTTTCAACGGCTGCTATTCTCTTAGTGAAATCTTGATATCAGGTCAAAAAGATGCCGCCAACGATTATTTTGTGGTAAAAGACGGCGTGCTGTTTGAAAAAGATAAAACCTTGCAGGGAATAATAGACAACTTTGGAAGGTGGCTGCATACTTATCCTGCGGGCAGAATAGACGATGTTTATGAAGTTCCTTATGACGAGGGCAGCGGCGTGGGGGTTACAAGAATATGCGAATATGCTTTCCATTACTCCAATGTTTCGGCTGTGGTATTGCCTTTGACTTTGGAAAGAATATTAAGCAACGCCTTTATTTCGCCGCAACTGGTTTATCTTGAGTTCACCTCAAATATGCAAATGGTGTCCTCGTATTTCAATCTGTTCCCCGTGTTCGGTCCCGATTATATTATAATCGCCGATAATGACACCACCAACTACAGCACTTGGGGAGCTCCCGCCGGAGTCATTAAAAAGAAGAGCGAATTCGAGGCGCTTAATATTAAACTGGGATTGGAACAAACCGCCGACAATCAGTCGTTCTTGTATCGTTTGGACCAAAGAGGACTGTATATTATTGGGGCGGAAAGGGGAAGCGCGGAGCTTGTAATACCCTCAAGCATTACTATAGGCGAAGACGATTACAGCGTATCGGGCATAGACAAATACGCGTTTATGGGCAACATACTTCATAAAGTAACCTTGCCCGATACCCTTGAAATAATTAAAGCGTATGCGTTCTATTATTGCGACGGCTTGCAAGAAATAGTGTCGCATAAAGCCGTTCCTCCCGCGCTTGAATACCAAGACGAGGGCGACGAAGAGAGTTTGCTCAGCTTTAGTCCCGATATATTGATAAATAAGGCCATAATATATACGCCTCCTGGAAGCGAACAAATTTATGCCGACAACTGGCCCATGGATATCNNACCATGGATATCGATTATATTATCGCCATAGGCACGCAGCCTCAGATAACTTTTGAACCCAATAACGGCAGCGAGCCCATACTTATTAATCCTGAAACAGGAGAGCCTTATGACCTGAGCCAATTGGATGTGATACCCGCAAGTCCCGTTACCGAAAGATTGGGTTACGACTTTGCGGGCTGGTACGATAATCCCGATTTTGAAGGTCAGCCCATAACATTCCCGTATGTTAAGTACAGAAATATAACTTTATACGCCAAATGGAATGTTCGCTTCTACAATATTGTATATTATTTGGTGGGCGGAGAATTTGAAGTGTCCGATCCTATCAGCAGCGTCGCTTACGATTCCATCTATAATCTTCCCGTGCCCATAAAGACAGGCTATAATTTTACTGGCTGGGAAA
>LFSG01000034.1:0-37954 GCA_001512685.1 Clostridiales bacterium DTU072 | reverse complement strand
CGGCGGCGTTGTTTCCCAACCCGAATTGAGAGTATTATACAACAGCGAATTTGTGGTGGAAAATCCCGTAAGAGAAGGCTATACCTTCGCAGGCTGGATTGATGAAAACGGAACCCCGATAGCTTATCTTGACGGAAACAGCATAGGAAAATATGAGTATACCGAAGATATCGTTATTTACGCTCAATGGACGCCCAATACCTATACCGTAAGCTTTAATGACGGTCAAGGCACGGTATATCCCACGCAAACGGTCGTGTTCGACCAAAACTTTGTTTTCCCCGTTCCCGTAAAGGAAGATTCGGTATTTTTCGGCTGGTACTCAGAGGCGGGCGGAACGGGAGTGCAGTATACCGACGAAAACGGCCATAGCGTAAGGGTATGGGATATTCCTTACGATACTACTTTGTACGCTCAATGGCCCATTGATATTTCAAGCTATGAGGATTTTGAAATTATCCGAACTAATCCCGAAGGCAGCTATATATTGACGGCGGACATTACTCTTGAATCCGACTGGACGCCCATAGGACCGAACGCCGATTCGCCTTTTACGGGCATTCTTGACGGCAACGGCCATACCATATATTATACATCGATAGTGTCGGATTTTGCGGGATATGTGGGATTTATCGGTTACAACAACGGGATTATCCGCAACCTTAATCTGGGTATAAAATATATAGAAAACGGAGAAATCGAGATTGACAGAAGCGGCAAAGCCGAAATCGACATCATTGGCCAAGACGATTCTTACAATATTTTGTATGTGGGAGGCCTGGCGGGTTATAACGGCGCCGATGGCGTTATCGTTAACTGCAATATCGCCGCCAAAATCAGCGTTGTAATGATGAAAGACGAAAGGGATATGATGATAGGCGGCGTAACGGGATATAATAAAGGAAAAATTGTAAATACTTATATAGTAACCGAAATCGATGTGGAAATCGATGAATCCGTAATAAATCCCGGCAACGAATATATAGGCACCATAGCGGGATACCATAGTAGCGAAGCGTTAATCGACGGTTGCTCTTATGACAGAATTGTGGACAGCGAGCAAGAACAGTCTCAGCCTTTCGGCAACAATGAAGATATTGGGAAATACCGCAATACGGTGGGCAAAAAGACCCAAGAAGAATGGTAAAAATTACTAAATTAAACGGTATTATTATAAAAAATAGTTTACAAAGCTTTTTAATTATGATATATTAACATTTGTACCTGCCGCAAGGTATGGATTCGGCTCCTAACGATTTCTTACTTTGCGCAAGGCGAATCAATAATAAATTAGGAGGTTGGATTATGGAAAATCTGACAGAAAAAGACAATGTAAAAGTTGAAGAAGTTGAAAACAAGGAAGAAAAAGCGGAAGAAACAGCGGTAGAAGAACAGGCTCAACCCAAGGAAGCAAAAAAAGCTCAACCAAAAGCAAAAGAAGAAAAACCTGCTAAGGTCGAAGAGGAAACAGCCGCTCAACCTAAGGCCGAGGAAGTCAAGGAAGAAGAGGGGACAGAAGTTCAATCTAAGATCGAAGAAGTTAAGCCCGAAGAAGCCGACGCTAAAGAAGAAAAAGCCGCAAAGGCCAAGAAAGAAACCGCCGAAGAGGTAAAGGCCGAAACAGACGCTAAAGCCGAAGACAAACCCAAAAAGGCCAAGGCGGAAGCAAAAACCGAGAGAGCCAAGAAAGCTAAGGCGGCCGAGGAAGTTCAAAAAGCCGAAGACCAAACGGAACAGGCGGAAGCTGAAGTTAAAAAAGAAGACGACAAAGCCGCGGCTGAGGCCAAGATAGATAAGGTAAATCCCAAAAAGCAAATTATCGAAAAATTTGCCAGAAAGGAAAGGGATACGGGGTCTCCCGAAGTGCAAATAGCGTTGTTGACGCAGAGAATCAATCACCTTAACGAGCATCTTCAAACACACAAAAAAGACTTCCATTCCCGCAGGGGATTGCTTAAAATGATAGGCAAAAGGAGAAATCTTCTCGGTTATCTGAAGCTTAAAGACATTGAACGTTACAGAAAACTGATAGCCGAACTCGGGTTAAGGAAATAATTATAAAATTAACATTATGGGGTTGTCAGTAAAACAACCTCATTTCTTATTAATCGTCAATTTTTTAGTTTAATAAAACGATTTATAAGGATATAATCAAATAAGGCAATAACAGAAAGGAAATATATAATCAGCCTGCAAGAGCAGGCATAGGAGGACTTAATGAAAGAAAGCAAAATTTTCTCAACCGTGATAGGCGGCAGAGAGGTAACCGTGGAAATAGGGGGGTATTGTTCCCATTCCAACGGAGAATGTTTAATCAGGTGCGATGATACCGCGGTATTGACCAATGTAACCATGGCAAAAGAGCCCAGAGAAGGAATAGACTTCTTTCCCTTGGGGGTGGACTTTGAGGAAAAAATGTACGCTGTGGGCAAAATACCCGGCGGATTCAGAAAAAGAGAGGGCAGGCCCAGCGATAAAGCCATATTGACTTCAAGGCTTATTGACAGACCTATAAGACCTCTTTTTCCCAAAGGTTTTTACAACGATGTGGCGGTGGTGGCTACCGCGCTTTCGGTGGATACCAATATCCCGCCCGAAGTGTTTGCAATGCTGGGCAGTTCCATTGCTTTGACCATATCCGACATACCTTTTAACGGCCCCACGGGAAGCGTTGTTGTAGGATACGTAAACGGACAATATGTCATTAATCCCGACAGCCAGCAAAGGGAAGAATCGCTTATGCATTTGACATTGTCGGGAACCAAAGACGCCATTATGATGGTGGAGGCCGGCGCCAAAGAAGTTTCCGAAGAAATTATGCTGGGCGGCATCATGTACGGACATCAGGAGATAAAAAAGATAGTGGCGTTTATTGAAGATCTGCAAAAACAGGTGGGCAAGCCCAAAGCTCAAGTGGAGTTCAGGCTGCCTCCCAAGGATATCGAAGACGCCGTAAAAGAATACGCGGCGGAAAAGATAGCTTCCATTTATCAGACTTTTGACAGACAAGAAAGGGAAGTCATTGAAGACAAGGTAACCGCCGAAATAATGGAGCATTTTGCCGAAATATATCCCGATAACTTAAATTATGTGGCCGATGTAGTATATTCAATGAAGAAAGAATATGTGAGGTCTCGGATTATTAATGAACAAATTCGTCCCGACGGCAGAGGCCTTACCGATATTCGGGATATTTGGTGCGAAGTGGGGCTTTTGCCCAGAGTGCACGGAAGCGCCGTATTCACCAGAGGTCAAACCCAAGCTTTGACAACGGTTACGCTGGGAACCATATCCGAAGTGCAAAAATTGGAAGGGCTGGACGAGGACTTCTTCAAAAGATACATGCATCATTACAACATGCCTCCTTATTCCACGGGCGAAGCAAGACCCATGAGAAGCCCGGGCAGAAGGGAAATAGGACACGGCGCGCTTGCCGAAAGGGCGCTTGAGCCCGTGCTTCCCACCGAAGAGTTTTTCCCTTACGCCATAAGGACGGTGTCGGAAATTTTGTCAAGCAACGGCTCCACCTCTCAAGCAAGCGTATGCGGCTCCACTCTCGCGCTTATGGACGCCGGCGTTCCCATAAAAGCGCCTGTGGCGGGCATAGCAATGGGACTTATTAAAGACGAAGAAAAGAACAAGATAGCCATTTTGAGCGACATTCAAGGGCTGGAGGATTTCTTCGGAGACATGGACTTCAAGGTAGCGGGAACCAAGGACGGAATTACCGCCATTCAAATGGATATCAAAATAAAAGGCATTGACGAAGAAATTCTGAGGGTGGCTTTGGAGCAGGCAAGACAAGGCAGGTTGTATATACTCAACAAAATGCTGGAGGTATTGCCGGAGCCCAGAAAATATCTCAGCAAATACGCTCCTAAAATCATTAACTTTACCATCGATCCCGATAAGATAAAAGATGTCATAGGAAGCGGCGGCAAGGTTATCAATAAAATCATAGACGAAACGGGAGTTAAGATAGACATCAACGAAGAAGGTCAAGTCTTTATCGCTTCCGCCAACGAAAGCGACGCCCATAGAGCCAAGTCCATAATTTTGTCCATTGTCAAAGACCCCGAAAGAGGAGACATATTCGAGGGCAAGGTGGTAAGGATTATGCAGTTCGGCGCCTTTGTGGAGATATCGCCCAACAAAGACGGCATGATACACATTTCCAAACTTTCCAACAGAAAGGTGGCGAAGGTGGAAGATGTGGTTAATATTAACGACAATGTTCAAGTTGAAGTAATTAAAGTAGACGAAAAAGGCAGAATAGATCTCCGCTTGATAAAGAAATTATCGTAGCAAATACCGAAGGGGCTGAAAAGCCCCTTAATTATTTGCGCATACTCTTTAGGGCCTTCTGTACTTTTTCGCTTTGAATCAGCATTAACGAACCTGCCGTACCCATTAATAATCCTATAAAAAAACCGCTTCTCATAAAAACCTCCCGCTTAAAGTATGTGTAAAAAGATTTCTTAATATATCGCGGCGATAATGGATAAATTTGTAAAATGGTTAAGTTTTTCGCCAAAATAAAAATCGGATTTTGCATCCGATTTTTTTGGAATAATTAAAGCGTTACCAGCCTTTATTTATAGCTGTCATTTTCAAGCGCTATGTTCTCAAAAATTATGTTGTCCACATTTACTTCTTTCGCCAAGCTTAAATTCTCGGGAGATTTGACCGTCCAGCTCAGCAATTTCATATCGTTCTCTTGCAATAATTTGCTTACGCTTTCGGAGGGCAGGTTTTTAATATTAAAGGCCAAAAACGCCGGTTTATTTTTCTTTGCCACTTTGTTGTTTATGGAATCAATAATTCTGTGGCAAAGGCTGTTGCCCACGTAAGTGGATAAATATCCCCTTGTGATTTCGGGCGCGTTTTTGCGGAACCATTTGATGATATAGGGGCTGAATGACTGCACGGCCACAAAATCCTGCTTGCCTTTTATTAGTTCATAAACGGCGGCCTCCAATTTATGATGGAAAAAAGTAATTGTTTTAAGCTCGATACACAATTTCGTTTTGCCTTCCGCAACTTCCAAAAGCTCTTTCAATAAAGGAATGTGTTCGCCGTTGGGCAGCAAATATTTATCGCTTTTTATGTCTGCGGTGGTAAGCTTGCTTATTTTGGCGTTAACTCCGCATACTCTCTTTAGGTTTGAATCGTGAAAAATTACCACTTCGCCGTCAGCAAGCAACCTTACATCGATTTCTATGTAGTAATTCTTTTCGATGGCTTTCTTAAAAGCCGCCATGGAATTCTCAGGCGCTGTTTCGTCATGTAAACCTCTGTGCGCAATAGGTCTGTCCAATAACCACATTTGTATACCTCCAAATTGTAAATTAATAACCGAGTTTTTCGTCGATGAGCACAATATAAAAGTTCTTGCCTGTCGTGGGATGGTGGTGAATAACCGTCGCTTTACAAATTGTGTCAGGGCTTAAACAGTTTCCGCACTTGCCGGTTATGGCGCAAGGCGTATTTTTGGCCAATCTTTTTGTATTCAAAGGGGCGGCCACATTTCTTACGCGGTCAATGCCCTCGTTTATGTCCTTTACTATCTTATTTACGCCGCAAACCACAAGAATGTTCTTGGGGCCGTACAGCATGGCCGCCACTCTGTTGGCTCTGCCATCTATATTGATTAATTCTCCCGTTTGGGCGATGGCATTGGTACTTGTAATGTACCAGTCCGCTCTTGCCATTTCCCAATATAAATCCTCGTGTTTGCTCTTGTCGTATAATGAACGGTGCAGGAGCTTATATTCGTCCTTCATTATGTCCACCAAGTCAAGCTCGTCCACGGTTACGCTGCCGCCGAATCCGATGCTTGAGCGCTTGGGGATAATCTCGCGTATAATTTTTATTCCTTCTTCGCGTGAAGAAGCGAAATAAGGGTGAAAGCCTCTTTTCTTAAGGTTGTCCAATAATTCATTATAACGCATGCCAATTTTTCCTTTTATCCTTTATCAAAAGACATTATACTATATTTTTTTCATTAATTAAAGTCTTTCCTTAAAATTATTGGTAATTCATATGGATTTATATTATAATGTATAATATTATCGGCACTGGAGAATAGCTTACAATAATGAGTGAAAGACAAAAATATATAAGAAATTTTTGTATTATTGCCCATATAGACCACGGCAAAAGCACGTTGGCGGACCGAATCATGCAAATGACGGGGCAGGTGTCCTCAAGGGATATAAAAGCTCAAATGCTTGATTTTATGGATATTGAAAGGGAAAGGGGCATAACGATTAAGCTGACTCCCGTCAGAATGTTTTATACCTATAAAGGCAAGGAATATACGTTTAATCTCATAGATACTCCCGGACATGTGGATTTTACTTATGAAGTGTCGCGTTCTTTGGCGGCTTGCGAAGGCGCCATCCTTGTCGTTGACGCCGCCCAAGGCATAGAGGCGCAGACGCTGACCAATGTTTATTTGGCTTTGGACAACGATTTGGAGATAATACCCGTAATAAATAAAATTGATTTGCCCGCCGCCAATCCCGAACAAGTCAAGAAAGAAATTGAAGACGTCATAGGGCTTGACACTACCGATTCGCCCTTGATAAGCGCCAAAGAAGGCATAAATATAGATAAAGTCCTTGAAAGCATCATTACCAAGCTGCCCCCGCCTTCGGGACAAGAGGACGCCCCGCTGAAAGCGCTGATATTCGATTCCTTTTATGATAATTATAAAGGCGCGATTTGCAACATTAGGGTTATTGACGGCAGCATAAAAAAAGAAGATGTAATCAAAATGTTTTCAAGCGGTAAAGTGTTTGAGGTTACCGAAGTGGGGATTTTCAACCCCTCCATGCAGCCTGTGGACGTACTCAGAGCGGGCGATGTGGGATATGTGGCCGCCAGCATAAAGAATGTAAAGGATATTGCGGTGGGCGACACTCTTACTTATGCCAAAAACGGCGCAAAAGAGCCGCTTAAAGGATATAAAAAAATCACGCCGATGGTCTTTGCGGGAATTTATCCCGCCGACGGCGCCAAATACAACGATTTGAAGGAGGCGCTGGAAAAGCTTAACCTAAATGACGCCGCCTTGATTTTTGAGCCCGACACTTCGGGCGCTTTGGGGTTTGGTTTTCGTTGCGGCTTTCTTGGTTTATTGCATATGGAAATTATCGAAGAACGCTTAGAACGCGAATTTGACCTTGATTTGGTAACCACCGCGCCCAGCGTTTCTTATATCGTGCAAAAGGTTAACGGCGAAAGAATCATCGTGGACAACCCTTCCAAGCTTCCTTCGCCTTCGGAAATAGAAAGGATAGAAGAGCCCATAGTCAAAGCCAATATCTATACTCCTCCCGAATATGTGGGCTCGATTATGGAATTGTGTCAAGACAAAAGGGGAACCTTTATTGATTTGACTTATCTCGACACCAACAGAGTCAAGCTGGATTATCAAATACCGCTCAGCGAAATAATTTATGATTTCTTTGACAATCTTAAGTCCAAATCAAGGGGATACGCAAGCTTGGATTATGATTTTATGGGCTACAAAGCAGACAAGCTGGTTAAGCTGGATATATTGCTTAACGGGGAAGTCTGCGACGCTTTGTCTTTGATTGTGCATGCCGATAAAGCCTACGCCAGAGGAAGACAGATTGCCGAAAAACTTAAGGAAGTCATCCCGAGACATTTGTTTGAGATACCCATACAAGCGGCTATAGGCAGCAAGATTATCGCAAGAGAAACAGTGAAAGCCTTGAGAAAAGATGTGCTCGCCAAGTGTTACGGCGGAGACATCACGCGTAAAAAGAAGCTTTTGGAAAAGCAAAAAGAAGGCAAAAAAAGAATGCGGCAGGTGGGCAGCGTGGAAATACCTTCCGAAGCTTTTATGTCCATACTTAAATTCGATAAAAAATGATTACCGCAGGTTTATATATTCATATACCTTTTTGTGTCAAAAAATGCGCATACTGCAATTTTTATTCTGTCGCATATTCCCCAGAGTTTGCCCAGCAGTATATTTCGGAATTGATAAAGGAAATCAGCTCTTACGCGAAAGAGAAAAAAATTGCTGTCGACACAATTTATTTGGGCGGGGGAACGCCCGCCATTCTTTCCCTTGATTTGCTTGAACGGCTGATAAAAACAGTATATCGGACCTTTGATTGCCAAGTTAAAGAGTTTACCATTGAAGTCAATCCATGTTCGGCTCAAGACATTAAGCATTATAAATCTTTGGGCATAAACCGCATAAGCATGGGCGTGCAAAGCCTTGACGATAAAATACTTAAGATGCTGGGCAGACGCCATGACAAAAGCCAAGCCTTGACCGCCTTGGAGAACGCCAATAAATATTTCGATAACGTAAGCGCCGATTTTATTATAGGAGTAAGCGGCAAAAGGGATTTAGAGAAAGAGTTAAACAGTATTTGCGATTTTGTAAAACATGTTTCAGGATATATATTAAAACTTGAAAAGGGGACGGAACTGTACCAAAAATATCTAAATAAATCCTTTATTTTGCCCGACGACGACCAAACCGCCGACCAATATCATTTAATGTATGAGTGTTTGCGAAGCAAAGGCTTTGAGCGATACGAAATAAGCAATTTCGCCAAGGAAGGTTACCAAAGCGAGCACAATCTGAAGTATTGGCGCATGAAGGAATATATAGGCGCGGGGGTAAGCGCCCATTCTTATTTCGGCGGCAAAAGGTATTATAACGAAGATTCGCTGGCCAAATATTTGCAAGGCAGGCACAAAGGGAACAACGCCCAAATAAATGAGCCTTTGGACGCGCTGTTTGAAACGATAATGCTTGGCCTGCGCGTCGCCGAAGGCATAAACATCGATAAAATCAACCGCCTGTTCAGAATTGATTTTGAAAAAAAGTATGAAAAGGTTTTGCGCAGAATAAAGCCTTATATGGATATTAATTCGGAAGGGAATATCAGAATAAAAGATGAATATATGCTGCTGCAAAATTCCATTGTTTTGGAATTTATGAATTAATATAAAATAGCCTCTTTGCGGGAGGCTATTTTTTGGCTATAACTATAACTTTTTTATGTTTTTATTCCACTATATATTCCCCGTCAACCACATCAACTTTTATGGTATCGCCGGGCTGATAGTCTTTTTGCAGAATTGCCCTTGCTATCAGCGTTTCTATTTTGGATTGAATATAGCGCCTAAGCGGACGGGCGCCGTATTGCGCGTCGTATCCGTTGGCGGCTATAAGACCTTTGGCTGCGGAGGTTATCTCAAGGTTCAGCCTTTTTTCTTTCAGCCTTTCCACAAGGGCCGCAAGCATAATATCTATTATCTTGGCAATATCCTCTCTGGTCAAAGGCTTATAGAATATTATCTCGTCCAATCTGTTCAAAAATTCGGGGCGGAAATGCTGTTTCAAAAGCTGGGTTACATTTTCTTTGGTTTCCGCGGTTATTTCGCCGAAGCTGTCGATACCTTCAAGTATATAATGCGAGCCAAGGTTGGATGTCATAATAATGATGGTGTTTTTGAAATCCACCGTGCGGCCTTGCGAATCGGTTATTCTGCCATCGTCAAGCACTTGCAATAAAATATTGAATACGTCTTGGTGCGCTTTTTCTATTTCGTCAAAAAGTATAACAGAATAAGGCTTTCTGCGCACCGCTTCGGTAAGCTGTCCGCCCTCGTCATAGCCCACATATCCGGGAGGAGCGCCGATAAGCCTTGAAATGGAAAACCTTTCCATATATTCGCTCATGTCTATTCTCGTTAAATTGTGTTCGTCGTCAAACAAAGCCTCGGCAAGCGCTTTTGCCAATTCGGTTTTGCCCACGCCCGTAGGCCCCAGGAACATAAAAGAGCCTATAGGCCTGTTGGGGTCGGCTATTCCCGCGCGGGAACGCATAATGGCTTCGGCAACCTTGGTTACCGCTTCGTTTTGCCCCACTACTCTTTTATGCAGAACGGCGTCTAATTTCAAAATCTTTTCGCGTTCGCCCTCCATTAATTTGGTTACGGGAATGCCCGTCCATCTTGACACAATCTTGGCTATTTCTTCTTCGGTTACTTTGTCTCGCAAAAGAGAGGATTGTTCCTTGCCCGATTGTTGCTGAGCTTCTTCCAGCTGTTTTTGCAATTCGGGAAGCTTGCCGTAACGAAGCTTGGCGGCTTTTTCGTAATCAAAATTACGCTGCGCTATTTCTATTTCGGCGTTTATTTTGTCAAGCTGTTTTTTGATGTCTTGAACCTTATTGATGTCTTGCTTTTCTTTTTCCCAGCGGGCCTTCATTTGTTGAAAACTTTCCCTGTATTCGGCAAGAACTTTGCGGATTTTATTCAATCTTTCTTTGGAAAGCGAATCTGTTTCTTTATTCAAAGCCATTTCTTCAATTTCAAGCTGCATGATTTTTCTGGAAATCTCGTCCATTTCAGAGGGCATGGAATCAATTTCCGTCCTTATCATGGCGCAGGCTTCGTCCACAAGGTCGATGGCCTTGTCCGGCAAGAAACGATCGGTAATATAACGGTGGGAGAGGGTGGCCGCCGCTATAAGCGCTTGGTCTTGTATCTGCACGCCGTGGAAAATTTCGTATCGCTCCTTTAAGCCTCTCAATATGGAAATTGTGTCTTCCACGGTGGGCTCGTTTATTAAAACAGGTTGGAATCTCCTTTCCAAAGCGGCGTCCTTTTCGATATGCTTGCGGTATTCGTCAAGCGTGGTGGCTCCTATGCAATGCAATTCACCTCTTGCCAGCATAGGCTTAAGCAAATTCCCCGCGTCCATGGCGCCTTCTGCTCTTCCCGCGCCCACAATGGTGTGCAATTCGTCTATGAACAATATTATCCTGCCTTCGCTTTGCTTTATTTCGTTAAGTACGGCCTTTAATCTTTCTTCAAATTCGCCTCGGAATTTGGCGCCCGCGATAAGCGCCCCCATATCCAAGGAAAAAATGGTTTTGTTTTTCAAGCCTTCAGGCACGTCGCCTTTTACTATGCGAATGGCAAGACCTTCGGCTATAGCCGTTTTGCCCACGCCCGGTTCGCCTATTAAAACGGGGTTGTTCTTTGTCTTTCGGGATAAAATTCTTATCACATTCCTTATTTCGCTGTCCCTGCCAATGACGGGATCAAGCTTTTGCTCGGCCGCTCTGTTTACTAAATCCGTGCCGTATTTTGTCAATGCTTCATAAGTATCTTCGGGATTGTCGCTGGTTACTCTGTTGCCGCCTTTGACTTTTTGCAGCTGCTCTTCAAATTTCGCCCTTGTCAAGCCCGCCTCTCTCATTAAAGAGGTTAATTCAGTGGAAATATCGAAGATGGAAAGCATTAAATGCTCTACCGAAATGTATTCGTCCTTATTGTTTTTCGCGATTTTTTCGGCGTTTGCAAGTATTTTGTCGGTAACCGGCGCCACATAGATTTTTCCGGGTTCTCTGCCCGCGCCGCTTACTCTCGGCGTTCTCCTTATTCTGTCATCCACCTTTGAAATAATCAAATCCAGGTCCACGCCGCATTTTTTTATTATAGAAGCTATTAAACCCGATTCGTCATCCAGCAAAGCGTATAAAAGATGTTCGGGAAGTATTTCGATATTTTGGTTTTCGATAGCCATGCTCTGCGCTTTGGTAATGGCTTCCATAGTCTTTTGGGTAAACTTGTGGGAATTCATAAAGTCCTCCTTAAATGATAACAATGCCGCTGTTCAAATATTGAAGATAACGGTCCTCAATATCGCACGCGCTTTGGTACTTGTTTGATAAATAGCCTTTCAGTATCTCGTCAAACATTTTGATATAATTGCTTATTGCCCTTGCTATGCTTTCGTCGGAATAACTTTTACCCAAAGGCATTCTGAAAGCGCGATAGAATCTGCCCGCTTCCAAATTATATGTTATGCTGGCGTGGGCAGGGTAATAAGGCGATAAATATATGCTTTCAAGGCGCGCCCACAGCTTAAAGAACGAATTCAGCTCCATAAGCAGAGAGGCGCTTTGCGTTCGGAATATAACCTTTAACTCGCCTATGGTTTCTTTCGAGGACCTAAAAAGCTCCACTTCGTATTTAATGGTGGGACGGTATTTGTAATCCAATGAGCTTTTCAAAGACATTGTGGTATTGTTGTCGTCAAAAAAAGCGGTAAATATATCGTTGTTCAGCATTTGAGCTATGCTGTTGAAAATACCGCATATCTTTTTTTCGGGGGTTACATAAGAAACATAGTCGGCAAGGATTTGATTGACAAGATTGGAGCGATTGGTGTTTTTGCTGCGGGCGATCTCGTCAATTCTCTTTACTACGTCGTCCGACAAAATCAGGCTGTAAAGGCTTTTTTCCATTTATTTTTCCTCTTTTATATTCTTTGATAATCAAATTATATTATTCGTTGCAAAACTTGTCAAGAAAATTACATAAATATTCATACGAGTTTTAGTGTGAAAATTGCTTTGAAGCTGTTGACAAAGCAAAAGAGTATGTGCGACAATATGCCTGTAAATGTTTTTTACTTTACACATTAAGAGAGACCATGAAAAAGCTGAAAATGGCTATGCTCAACGCTTATTACGGGGGATTATTAAACTCGCACCAGTCGGAAATAATGCGATTGTATTATGATTGCGATTTGTCGCTGGGAGAAATAGCCCAGCAAATGAATATTACGCGGCAGGGAGTGAGGGAAGTAATCGTAAGAAGCGAAAACAAGCTTGCCGAGTATGAAAATAAACTGGGACTGGTCGATAAGGTAACCAAGCTTATCGCCGATTTGCAGTCAGTAATAAATGAAGTAAAAGACGATACCATAAAGGCTGAGCTTGAAAAAATATTAATAAAGATTAAGGAGTTATGACATGTTCGGAACATTGACCGAAAAGATAAATCACGCTTTTTCCAAATTGAAGAATAAAGGCGCCCTCAGCGAGCTTGAGGTTAAGAACGCCTTAAGAGATGTGAGAGTGGCTTTGCTTGAGGCCGACGTAAATTTTATGGTGGCCAAGAGCTTCGTTAAAGCGGTTACCGAAAGGGCTACGGGCGAAGACATTCTTAAAGGCCTTAATCCTTCCCAACAAGTAATTAAAATAGTCAATGAAGAACTGATAAAGCTCATGGGCTCCACGCACGCAAAGCTTAATGTGGCATCCGAGCCGCCTACCGTTATTATGATGTGCGGCTTGCAAGGCTCGGGCAAAACCACCATGTGCGGCAAGCTTGCGGTAATGTTGAAAAAGCAAGGCAAAAAAGTTTTATTGGCCGCGGGGGATATTTATCGTCCCGCCGCCATAAAACAGCTGCAGATAGTGGGAGAGAAAGCCCAAACCGAAGTGTTTGAGATGGGGCAAATCAATCCCGTCAAGATAGCTTCGGAAGCTGTGAAATACGCGCTCAAACAAGGCTTTGATACCGTAATTCTCGATACCGCGGGCAGACTGCATATAGACGAAAAGCTTATGCAAGAGCTTAAAGACATTAAGGCGAAAATCAAACCCGACGAAATTTTGCTTGTGGTGGACGCGATGTTAGGACAGGATTCGGTCAATGTGGCTTCCACTTTCAATGAAATGTTGGATATTACCGGCGTGGTATTGACAAAGCTTGACGGAGATACCAGAGGCGGCGCCGCTTTGTCCATAAAGGCGCTGCTCAATAAACCCATAAAATTTTGCGGCATCGGCGAAAAATTAACCGACATAGAGCCTTTTTATCCCGACCGCATGGCCAGCCGAATATTGGGCATGGGCGACGTGCTGACGCTTATTGAAAGAGCGCAGCAGGCCATTACCGAAGAAGACGCCATAAAAATGGCCAAAAAGCTGAAAGAAAGAAGGTTTGATTTGGACGACTATTTGCAACAGCTTTACAGCATGAAAAAGATGGGCAATTTAACCGAAATGATGCGTATGATACCGGGGTTGTCAAGCAAATTAAAGGGCGCAGACCTCAATGTGGACGAAAAGCAAATTGAGAGAACCAAAGCGATTATTCTTTCCATGACAAAAAAAGAACGCGCTAACCCAGAAATTATAAATGGCTCCCGCCGTAAGAGAATAGCAAAAGGCAGCGGAACCACGGTGCAGGATGTGAACAGGCTATTGAATCAATTCAATCAAATTAAAGACATGATGAGAATGTTTTCGGGCAAGAGAAGATTGCCGTTCGGATTGTAAATCAAAAAATACCATATAAATAAATTTAACTTTTGGAGGACTAAGAAAATGGCAGTAAAAATCAGATTGACAAGAATGGGCGCTAAGAAAGCTCCTTTTTATCGCATTGTGGCTACCGATTCCCGCAAGGCCAGAGACGGACAATACCTTGAGCAGATAGGGTATTACGATCCCACCAAAGAGCCCGCGGTCGTAAAAATCGATGTCCAAACAGCGCAAAAATGGATGAGCGTGGGAGCCCAACCTACCGAAACCGTAAGGTCATTGTTCGTAAAAGAAGGAATTCTGCAAAAAAAGGAAAAATAATATGAAGGATTTGATAGACTATCTGGTAAAACAGCTTATTGAAGAAGAACATCATGAGATTGTGGTTTTGGAAGACGAAAAGAATATAGAATATAAGGTTTATGTAGACAAGGAGCATATAGCCAAGGTCATAGGCAAGGCAGGCAAGACTTCCAAAGCGATAAGGACCTTGGTTAAAGCCTGCGCCAACGGCAGGGATAAAAATGTTTCTGTCTATATAGAAGAAAGGTAAACGCAAAAAAATGTTTATTGTCGGAAAAATATTAAAACCGCACGGCGTAAGGGGAAGCCTTAAAGTTCAATCTTATATGGATTCGCCTTATGCCTTTCGACAATTGAAGAAAATTTTTATCGCCAATCAAGTCTATAAAATTCAAGAAGTCAAGGTAGTGGGCGAATTTGCCATAGTCAAGGCAGAAGGCGTCGATACCGTCGAGGAAGCCGAGAAATTCAGGAATAAAGAAATTTTTGCGCTAAGGGAGGATATGCCGCCTTTGCCCCAAGGCAGGTACTATATCGATGATTTATTGGGATGTCAGGTTATCGTATCGGGCAAACCCATAGGCAAGGTTTACGACATATTGCAAAACGGGGCGGCGGATGTTTTTTGCGTGGACGGCGAAAAAAAAGTTATGTTCCCATATGCGGGAGATGTCATTGAGAGAATAGATATAGAGGACAAAAAAATTTATATCAGCCAAACCGAATTTGACAAGGTGGCGGTTTATGAAGATTAAAACGCTTACTTTATATCCCGAACTGTATTCCGCGCTTCATACCGGCGTCCTGGGCAAGGCGCTGGAAAAAAACATTTTTGAAGTTGAAGTAATAAACATAAGGGATTATTCCAAAGATAAGCACAAGAAATGCGATGACTATCCTTTCGGCGGAGGCGCGGGCATGGTTATGACCCCTCAGCCTTTGCATGACGCTATCGCAAGCAACGATCCCGAACATAAAGCGCTAAGAATTTATTTGTCGCCCAAGGGCGTTAAGCTCAACCAAAAACTTGTCAAGGAGCTTGCTCAAAAAGAGTTTTTGCTTCTGGTCAACGGCAGTTATGAGGGCGTGGACCAAAGAATAATAGACGCCGACATAGATATGGAATTGTCGGTGGGGGATTATGTGCTCACTTGCGGAGACTATGCTTCTCTTATCGTAATCAACGCCGTGTCCAGATACATTGACGGGGTGCTGGGCAGCTGTCAATCCGCTCAAGAAGAAAGCTTTAGCGATAACTTGTTGGAGTATCCGCAATATACTCGGCCGCAAAACTTTATGGGCATGGAAGTTCCCGAAGTGCTTTTGAGCGGCAATCACGCGGAAATTGAGAAATGGCGCAAGCAAAAAAGAATAGAGCTGACAAAAAAATACCGCCCCGACCTTTTGGAGGAATGATATGCGCATACATTGGTTTCCCGGTCATATGAAAAAGGCGCTGAGGGTTATGCGCGAGCAGCTGAAAATGGTGGACAGCATTATTTATGTATTGGATTCCAGAGCGCCATTGTCGTCCATTAATCCGCAATTTGACGAATTAATCGCTCACAAACCCGTTCTGTATGTGCTCAATAAATCCGATATGGTTAATAGCGACGACATTTTGAAGTGGCAACGGCGTTTTGAAAAAGAGAATAAAGCTTGTGTCGCCAACAACAGCCTGAATAAAGGCGGCGGGAAAATTATCATTAACAAATTGCTTGAAATAAACGCCGCCGCCATTGAAAAATACAGGAATAAAGGCGTAAATAAAACGATAAGAGCCATGGTAATCGGCATACCCAATTGCGGCAAAAGCGCCCTTATCAACAGCTTGACTTCGGGAAAGAAAACCGTTACAGGCAACAAACCCGGCGTTACCAGAGGCAGGCAGTGGGTGGTTATCGATAAATATATAGAGCTTATGGATACCCCCGGCACGCTTTTCCCCGATTTCGGCGACGAAAAAAAGGCTTTGAATTTGGCCTTTATAGGCAGTATCAAAGACGATATACTCGACATTAACGAGCTGGCTTCCAAGCTTTTGGATTGTTTGACAAGCCTTGGTCACGGAAATAAAATAGCCCAAAGATATAATTTGCAATCAGAGACGTCAAGTAAGGCCGAAATGCTGCGGCAAATAGGGCTTAGCAGAGGCTTTATACTTAAAGGCGGAGAAGTGGACATCGAAAAAACGGCAAAAGCGGTCTTGACGGATTTTCGCAAGCTGGCGTTCGGTCAAATTATTTTGGAGAAAGCTTAAATGGATCTTTTAAGATATGAAAGAAGCTTATTAGAAAAAGGGCATAACCTGATTTGCGGCATTGACGAAGCGGGAAGAGGGCCTTTGGCCGGCCCTGTTACCGTGGCGGCGGTCATAATGGATATGGATAACATTGTTTCCGGCGTTAACGATTCCAAACAGCTTTCCGAAAAAACAAGAGAAAGGCTTTATGAAGAAGTATTGGCGGCGGCCATCGGCTATAACGTGGTGTCCATTAATTGCGACGTCATTGACGAAATAAACATCTTAAACGCCACCAAGCGGGCCATGAAAAAAGCGGTGGAGGGGCTTTTCCCTTTGCCCGACATATTGCTTGTCGACGCGGTAAAAGACGATTTCGGATTGCCGTCGTTGTCGATAATACACGGGGACGCCCTAAGCTATTCCATAGCAGGCGCATCCATACTTGCCAAGGTTGAAAGGGACAGAATTATGAGGAAGTACGCTGAAATATACCCCGAATACGGTTTTGAACAGCATAAGGGGTACGCCACCAAATTACATATCGAACGGCTTAAAAAGTACGGTCCTTGTCCCATTCACCGCAAATCATTTATAGGTAAAATTTTGGGGGAATAATGGACAAGCGCGCCGACGGCATTAAAGCCGAAGTGTACGCAAAACGGTATTTGCAGGAAATAGGCTATCGAATACTTGACTGCAACATCGCCTACCGAAACATGGGCGAAATAGATATCGTGGGCATGGACGGGGATTGCCTTGTGATAATTGAAGTAAAATACCGTTCTTCTGACGATTACGGACATCCGCTGGAGAGCATCACAAAGACCAAGAGACAGAGAATGGTTAAGGCGACGGCTTGTTACCTTGCCGAAAACAAACCTAAATTTAAGAGTATACGATTTGATATTTTGTCAATAACCGATAGTGGAATCGAACATGTGAAGAACGCGTTTTTTTCGGGTTGGAACTGAATAAATTATGTTCAACGACAAAAACAAAAAAGTTCCATAAAAATACTTGATGTATTTTATTTATTTTGTTATTATAAATAAGACTTTGCAGCGGTCCTATACGAGTGGCGGACTATAAAATGACCCGCAAATCTAAGCCTCGCA
Organism: Clostridiales bacterium DTU072; assembly: GCA_001512685.1. Lineage (GTDB taxonomy): Bacteria > Bacillota > Clostridia > Christensenellales > DTU072 > DTU072. The sequence continues at coordinate 20,168 of LFSG01000034.1, read as the reverse complement.
CGAACGCTGTCATCAATAACGGAGGTAAGTCATGAACATTATTCAAACAATAGAAAAAGAAGGGCTGAGAACGGATTTGCCCGATTTCAAAATCGGAGATACCGTAAGGGTATTCGTTAAAGTTGTAGAAGGAACAAGAGAAAGACTTCAAGCTTTTGAAGGCTTGGTCATAGCCCGCAAAAACGGCGGCATCAGAGAAACTTTTACCGTACGCAGATTGTCTTTCGGCGTGGGAGTGGAAAGGACTTTCCCTCTACATACGCCCAAAATCGACCATATAGAGATTGTCAGGTCGGGTAAAGTAAGAAGGGCAAAATTGTACTATATGAGAGGCCGCACGGGCAAAGCCGCCAAATTAAAGCAAAAAAACTTTAATTAATCGCAAAAGGAAGCTGCAATCGATAAGGTTGCAGCTTATTCAAAAAAGGGGTTAAAATGAAGAAAACGATTTACATAACCGTTTTATTAATATTAATCGCCGTCTTTTTGACAGGGTGCGCCGACATCAACGTAAATCTTCTTAAAGGCGGGGATTTTGAATATGCCGATACTGACGAAGTAAGAGAAAGTTGGAAGTTGTCTTCGGGCGGCTCCGAAACTTCAAGCGTCTTTACCGTTTCCAACGGGGCGCTGGGCATTAACACCTCGACGGCGGGGTGGGCGTACGCCGCTCAAGAGCTGCAATTAAAAAGCAACGCTTATTATAAAGTAACCTACACATACAGCATTACATCAATATCTTATTATGGCGAAGCCACTTCCTACGACGGGCTCTTTATCGGTTTTTTGGAAGATAAGGATTTTAATATAGGGGAATCGCCGGACGGCGTAATCAAGCCCCTAATCCATAACGGAACCACAAACGGATATGTAACGGGAGAATTCTTTTTCAAAACTACTTATATTACCAAAGCCTCTTTGGCGATTTTTGTGGGGACCGAAGAAGGCCCCGTTTCGGCAAATGTCAAAATAGACGATATTACCCTTGAAAGGGTGAGAAAAAACGCCGTAACGGTAACGGAAGACCCCGATACGGGTAAAGACGTGATAGTCGCCTTCAAGCTCGATACCGATACCTTCGGCGCTCACAGCGATAAGAATATAGTGTTTATTGTATTGGGCTGCATCTTTACTTTTGCGCTCGGTTATGTCGTTTACATTATGTTCAGAAGGAATATGGCTTTGGAAGAAGGCTTTACGCAAGGTTTTTTGACAAAACTGCGCGACAGCAAATATTGGGGCATCGCGCTGGTGATCGCGTTCACGGCCTTTATTCGATTGCTGATATCTTTAATTTCTTCGGCGCTGGCCCATACAAGCGAAATATATTATCTTGGCTATAATGTGGAGTCCGAAGCTACGGCAGGACATTTTATCGCTCATTACGGCACGGTATACTTAAAGTCCACATTGGAAGCGTATGCGGCTAAATACGAATACGCGTTCGCGGCGGTAAACACTTCTACGCCCATGCTGTATTACCTTGCGGGATTGGCGGGGCTGCTTTCTCGAATGTTTAACGGCGGCATAGTGTGGACCACTTTCTTTATTAAATTGTTTGCCACGGCGGCGGATATAGGTGTAGTAATCATCATTTATAAGCTGTTGGAAAAAAGGTTAAGCAAATTGTCCGCTTTGCTTATGTGCGCTCTTTATGCCGCTTTGCCTATAGTGTTTTCCATTTCAGCGGGTTGGGGACTGAGCGAGGCGGTTACCGTGTTTTTGATTACGCTTGCCATGTATTATGTGATTAATAATAATTACTGGGGAGCGGCCTTTGCGTATTTCGCGGCATTCACTTTTTCGGTAAACGCCATATATATGCTGCCCATAATCTTATGCTATGCGGTAAGTCAATTCATTAACCGCAAAAAAATGCGTTTGCCCATTATTCTAAGCCTTGTGGGCGGCTTTGCGTTGTTCTATTTGGTTACTTTGCCGTTTGCCTTCCAAGAAATTAAAGAAGGAAGCGCCTTTGCGGCGGTAATTGATTATTATGAGGCCGTCTTTGTGGATAATAATGTCTATACCGCAAACGCTTTCAATTTCCAAGCCATGCTTAAAAACAATTTTGAGACCGTAACCACGGAATCGCTGTTTATTACCATATTATTTGATGTGTTTGTTATCGCTTTGGTGGCGGCGGGCTATTTTAAGAATAAAAACAGAATGGAACTAACCTTATTGGGCGCGTTGCTTGTTTGCATGCTGTTTACGTTTACCAACGGAATGACGCCCGTAACCATGTATATGGCTTTGCCTTTAATGTTTATATATGCCGCCATGAATAAGGAAAAAAGGGTGTATTGGACAACCATACTTTATGCTTTGCTCATGTTCATAAACGCAAGCTATGTGTATATGGTGGCGGGATACACCACAATGGGCATAGAACGCTTGAGTTATGACGGCAACGCCTTAATGTATGTGTTCGGAGCCTTTAATGTATTGCTTACCGCTTACTTTATTTACGTGGTATATGATATAATCGCTTCCAGAAAAGCGTCTCGAATCAAGCCTTTGGAAATAACTTATCTTGATTCTTTGCGCTTGACGGCCAGGAAAACGCGGAAGTTTTTCCGTAAATTGGTTACAAGATAATCAAAATCCGCTGAAAAAGCGGATTTTTGATATGTCCATCTGTTTCAAAAAAAAGCCCGCTTGTCAGCGGGCTAAAAATCTTATTTGTAATTTCTTTTACGGGCTTTCTCGGCCTTTTTCTTTCTCTTCACGCTGGGTTTTTCATAGAACTCATGGCGCTTGAGATCGCCGATAATGCCTTCGTTGGAGCATTTTCTTTTCCAACGGCGAAAAGCGCTGTCCACAGTTTCGTTTTCTTTTACATAAACCGTTGCCATATATATTATTCACCCCCTCCGCGCGTAGTTGTTTTCATACTATTATTATAAACATTATATGGTAAAAGTCAAAGGGATTTTTCAATTAATTCAAAAATTAAGCGCAAAAGCGTTGATAACGGAAGCTTGCAATACGCAAAGTCTAAACAATATCCGACCGCTTTTATTTTTTCGGCGCTTTTTATCTGTCGTACACTAAACATGCGACGCTCATGCTAAGCGAAATGGTGGCCATGATGAGATAATAGATAATCAATGGAGAAAAATACGAAAAAACGGCGAGGAATATTCCGCTGAATAAAAAGTATTTGGCTCTTTTGCGAATGAGGATATTTGACAAAGCGTCCTTGAAATCAATTTTTCGCTTGCTTTTTTTGTATTTGAAATTCTTTTGTGGCAAAGCGTTATGTTTAATCAAAAACTTATGCAAGCTCCTTGGCTGTACGAATTCAATGTCGCCTTTTAAGCAATTGGCCAGTTGAACGCCGCTTCTTTGATGGGCTCTGGCCAAAAGATAAATCTTGTCAATTCCTTTTGTTTGGGCATATCTCCATATCTTGGCTATTTCATCGTTGGACACATTTCCGAATTTGAAAAGAGGGGCAATAAGCGTTTTTGCTCCGTTTTTTTCATATAGGATGCAATTATTCTCAATATACGGGCGGTATATTTCAGGGATTACTTTTATCAAGTGTGCGCAAACGCTCTCCGCGCCCATAATGGCGAAGCTTTGCGACATTTCCCAAACGGTAATGTTTTTTTTGTCGCGATAACGATTAATCAAATGTATGAAAAGAACGCGCAAGAGCAAGAATATAAGAAAACTGACAAAAACGGCGGAGGCAAGCTCGTCCACAATATAATTAATCCACAGCAAAATTATCGCGAACGCGGAAGTGTTCAAAACTATTTTGTCCAGTTTGTTCATAAGATTATTTTTGACCGTAATTTTTATGTTAAACCGCGGTTTATCGCTATACGCTATTGAAATGCAATCATTAATGGTTTATAATTTAACTATGAGAATAGGAATATACGGCGGAGCTTTCGATCCAATACACAAGGAACATAAGAAAATAATACATGAATGCAAAAACAAATTAAAGCTTGACAGACTGATTTTGCTGCTTTCCCACAATCCCCCTCACAAAAATTATCAAATATCGCCTTTTGAAATCAGAGCCCAAATGCTTAAGGCGGAGACTTGCGATTTGGATTATGTAATTGTGGACGAAAGGGAATATTTGAGGAGCGCGAGCAAAAATCGTTCCTTTGAAGTGCTTTCGGAATTAAAAAATGAATATACCGCCCATGACTTGATTTATATAATTGGCGGCGACAGCATGATAAAATTTCATACTTGGGCGCGCCCCGAAATTATTGCCCGGCTTATGCCCATTGCCGTAATTCCCAGAGAAGGGTATGAAGGGTTACAAGAAGCTGTCGAAAATGCGAGAAAAGTTTACGGAGCCCGAATAAAAACGCTTTCTTTCAAGGGAGGACAGGTCAGCAGTTCGGTAATAAAAGCTACTTATGAGTTTGGCGACAGAAGCGGCGACGTGAGCGACAAGGTCCATGATATAATCATAAGGAACAACCTGTATAAACAATTTGGTTTTTACATCGATAAGCTTAAAGCCAATATATCTCAAGAGCTTTTTGAGCACTGCAAATCCACCGCGCTTTACGCTTTGCGGTTTGCCGACAAGCTGGATTTAAGTTATGACGAGGTTTTTCTGGCCGCTTTGCTGCACGACTGCGCCAAAGAAAAAACTGCAGCCGCCGAATACGCTGAGCGCTATCCCGAAAAGATTATTCATCAATTTGAAGGGGCGGTTGTGGCGCAAAAAGAATACGGCATAGACAATCCAAAAATCCTTAACGCGATTAAGTATCACACAACGGGCAAAATGAATATGTCTAAATTGGAAAAACTTATTTTCAGCGCCGACATGCTTGAAAAGAACAGGGATTTTGAGGGCGTGGAAAGATTAAGGGAAATTATGGAAGAAGATTTTGAAAAAGGGTTCTTGGCTTGCGTGGACACTTCCATTAAAAGGCTTGAAGACACGGGCAGAGCCATTTATTATCTTACCAAAGAATGCAGGGATTTTTACAAAAATCCGCAAAAATAAAAAAAGGAGATTATATGTTACCTAAAGATTTGAAAGATGAAATCGTAAAAACCTTACAAAACAAGAAGGCTATGGATATTACCGTTATAAACATAGCCGAGCAAACCACCATAGCCGATTATTTTATCATAGCGACGGCCAAAAATGCCGCCCAAGCCAAAGCTTTGGTGGAAAGTTTGGAAGAATCGCTTGAAAAGAAAGAAACGCGCGCTTTGAGAAAGGAAGGCGTGCGGGAGGCGAGATGGGTGGTAATTGATTACGCCAGCGTTATCGTGCATATCTTTAACGATGAAACAAGGGATTTTTATAACCTTGAAAAATTGTGGATAAAAGGTGATAATGTAGAAAAAATTGTATAAAAAACAACCTGCGCTTATCGGCGCAGGTTGTTTGAAAGCGGCGGCAAAGTATTGTCGCCGTCCTTTACGCTTTTGCGCAAACTATCTCGGTGTAATGATGCCCGTTTAAATCAATCAGCGAGAAAAATACCGACAACGTGCCGTTGGGATTGAGAATGAATAGCGCTTTTTGGGCGTTTTCCGAACTGAGGTTTATTTCCGAATACGCGTTGTCGAATAGAAAGTTTATCGCTTTCAAGCCCGCGCTTGTTTGAGCGAGCAGAAAGCAGCCGTTATCGCGAAGTATAAAGTCATGGATTTGGCTTATGTTTTGCAAACAAGATTGGCCTACCAGCGAGGCTTCCAATTCGTTATTGAAAATATACATGGCTTTGTGCTTTCCCGTAAATATCGCCATTACGCCGTTATTATGAGGCAGCAGCGTCAGGTTTTCGGTATGACCTGAAAGCTGGGTATGAATTGCCGATTGCCTGTCAAAATTCATGTCGATTTTCCAAAGCCGCATAAAATCCCCGCTTTTTTCGGCAACAATAAGCTTTGCCTGTCCTTGGTCATTATACGGGGTTACTGCGGCGATTGAACAATTTTGCACATAAGTAGTTTCGATAATCTTAAGATTGGGAGCAAGCTTGACTNNGCTTGACTACGGCGTAACCGCCGCTTGTGTTTATAAATACCAGCAAATGATAATAGCAATCATATACATCTATTATTTCCCCTGAAGGCAAAAAACCGCTTTTCAGGTTTTGGTTATCGTCGAACATGTAAACGCTGTTGACGGCGCCTTGGGCAAATATAACGCAATCGCCCGAGTTATTTATAAAAATCCTGCTTTTGTCGGATAGCGGCAAGGTGACTTTATTAACGCCATTCAATTGGTAATCCGCTACAAAAAACAAAAGATTTTCTTTGTTTTTGCATATAATCGCCAGCCCATCGGGGGTTATTTGCGAAGCCGAATATTCAAGCTCTTGACGGGAAGGCAAAACAAAAACTTTTTCCACGGCGCCCGCGTAGGAAATCTTTGCCACCGCCACGCTTTGACTGTCGCAGGCGATATCCCCGAATTTTGAATTGGTTTCCAGTATGGCGTATATTGAATGGGCGGTTGGGTGAAGGTTTTTAATATGTATGTCGCCATGCCCTTTTATGTTTTGGGTATAAATAAACATATCGCTGGCCGCGGGTTGCTTAGGATATGAGGTATAATACGGAACTATATCGGGCAGTTTGTTATCGCTTTCATTGTTGTTTTGGCTGTTGTCTACGGGCTCAAGCGGCATGCTGTGGGCGGGATTGTCGGGTTGGTTGATGATGGACATAAGAACAACGACTATGCTTACAATAAGCGCAAGCGTCAATATGGCGGGAATAAATTCCCTCGCTTTCACTCTCATGGTATCACCTCGCCTCGTTAATGTAAACATTATAATTGATTTGTCTACCAAAAGGCGAGAAGCTGCAAAATTAGTTAAATAATTACATTATTCCGAAATTTTCGCCGCTTGCAATATTCTCTTTACTATGCGCTCGTTGACATTGTCTTTTTCAGTTTTGATTGCGGGCGGCGGTGAGGAATATAATTTATCTATGTTTTCGATTAGGGTTTTGGGATTAAGATTTTTTTGCTCAAGCATAACGGCCAGCCCTTTTTTTTGGTAGGAAAGGGCGTTCTCTATCTGGTCGCCGCGGGAGGAAGTTTTGGGCAAAGGTATTACAAGCATTTTTTTGTTTAAGGCGGCAAGCTCGCTCAAAGTGTTCGCGCCTGCGCGGCTTACCACCACTTCGGCAGCGGCGTATAAATCATAAATATCTTTGGCGTATTCCATTTGCGTGTAATACGGGCGCTTTATGTCGAAAGCTCCGCGCTTGCCCGCTATATGAACTATGGAATATCTCTGCGTGAGCATGGGCAAGCTTTGATACACCACATCGTTAATGGCGGCGCTGCCGCTGCTGCCTCCGAAAATAAGAACAATGGGCTTGTCGCTTTTGATTTTATATTTTTGTAAGGCTTTTTCTTTTTTGCCTTGAAAGATTTCATTTCTAATGGGATTGCCGATATATTCGCCTTTTTTTGTTTCTTCAAAGGAAGTTATCACCGCTTGGGCGAATTTGGAAACGATTTTATTGGCCAGCCCCAAACTCATATCCGATTCGTGCGCCACAACGGGGATTTGTTCCAAACGGGCGGCAAAGCATGTGGGAAGAGAAACATATCCTCCTTTTGAAAAAACCGCTGACGGTTTGATTTGCTTCAACAGCCGTCTTGCTTGCTTGATTGATTTTATCAGAACAAAAGGTATCTTGAAATTGTTCATTAAGCGTATTCTGTCCAGCTTAACGGCGTCTGTTTGGTGAAAAATTATGCCGTAGTCGGGCACGATGTCTTTTTCCGGCCCGTCGCTTCCGATGTAATGTATTTGGTCGAAATGCTTTTTTAAGTAAGGAATAAGCGCAAGATTGGGTATTATATGACCTCCCGTTCCTCCGCCTGTCAATACAATCGTCCGCATGGTCAGCTCCCGTCTAATTGTCAGTCAATACATAGTATGAGTAAATTATTGATTATGATATAGGCAATCGCGCGTCTGCAATGAACCAAGACAAATAAATCAATAACATTGACTTGGATATAAATAAATATTATAATTATAATACCGATTCAAACAGGAGTATTTATGTTTAAGAAAGCAACTGTAAATTGTATAATTTTATTGTTAGTTTTGCTGTCCGTTTTCATGCTTTCGGCTTGCGTCAATACTCCTCCCCAGGAAAAAGAGCTTATTATCGACTATAAAAATGTTGTTAAAGAAGTGCCTTTCGGCACCGAATTAAATTTGGGCGGGCTTGTGGTTAAAGTTAAGATGACCAACGGCACATATGTAATGCTCAAAAGAGGGAAAGGCGGATACTCCGTTGACGATGGCGGTTATAATCAGGATGTCCCCGGCGATTATACCATAACCATATCATACAAGGATTATGAAAGAGTATCCTTTGTCATTACCGTAAAAGAAGAAGAGATAATTGACGAAGATGAAGACAAAGATATTACGGTTGTGGCAATCGAAGTCAAGAAAACCGTAGGCAAAAGGCTCTTTTATGTGGGCGAGCCGTTTGACAACAAGGGTATAGTCGTGGAATGTATATATAGCAACGGCAAAAGGGAGACCGTCGGCGCTCCTCAGCTGGAGTTTGATTCGGATTCCTTCAATTCTCACGAACCGGGCGAATATACGATAACGGTAAGATATTATCCCAAATACTCCTTATTCGATACTTATACGGTTACCGTTATTGAAGCGCCTTCGCCTGTATTGACTGAAATAGAAATAATAACGGATCAGGCAACGTTGGAGTTCAGATACGGCGAAAGCTTTACTTCCGACGGCATAATCGTTGAGAAATATTATGACGACGACGGCGTGATAATAAAGGAAATCGCTTCTCCCGAAGAATTGATAATAGATCATTCTCAATATAACGCTCAAAGCCTGGGCAAATATTCCATAATCATAACTGTTTCGGGCACCAATGTGAATCAAAGCTATGAAGTCGAAGTCGTGGATTATGTGGTAGGAATCGATTTGCAAATCGCAAGTCTGAATTATGAATTGGGAGAACAATTTTCCTCCGAAGATATTACCATTTATCTCATTATGGCTTCGGGAGCCGGCGCGCAGGGCGCTCTTGAAGATTTTACCGTTGAGGACAGCGATTTTAATCCCAATGAAGTCGGCGAATATACGATAAAAGTTTTCATGAATGGCAATCCGCAAATCAACGCCGAGATTACCGTTTATGTCTATGAACCGTCGGGCTAAGTATAATAAGTTGGATAACGGCAGAAAAAGATATGGACGAATTAGTTATTAAAGTTAACAGAAACCTACTCCGTATCGCCAAAGGGAATATTAAATCCTTGAATGATTTATATATTTTAACGGGGCGAATATTGTTTGTCATGGCAAAAAAATATTTGTGCGACGCAAACTATGCCGAAGATTTATTGAGCGACGTATATTTAAAGGTTGTGCGCAAGGTGGATTCTTTTAAGAAAGGGTATAACGGACTTAACTGGCTTATAAAAATAGTAAAAAATGAGGCTATTAATTACAATATCAAATACGGCAGGCGTAAAACCGTTGAATTGAACGAAAATATACATAGCGCTCAAGATGTTGAGGACAGTCTTTCCCGATTGTTGGTTGAGGAAGCGTTGCAAAACCTTGACGAAGAGGAAAAGCATTTAATATATCTTAAATATTGGGAAGGCTATACGGTAAGGGAAATCTCTCAAGAAACAGGCTGCGCCGTAACAACTACATACGATAAAATACGAAATACCCTAAAGAAATTAAAAAAGCTTGTAAAATAGATTCGAATTTTTTTGAAATTCGATTGTATTGTTATAGGGGAGTATATGAAAGATAAATTACAAGAAAAAATATATCGCAAAGCGGACGCGCTGCCGAATGCGGATAGCGTGCTTGAAAAAGCCCGCAATGAAATGGCGAGCTTTGCCCAAAACCAAAAAACCGCCCCAAAAAGCTTAAGGTGGAAGGTCGCTTTGGCAATATCTTGCTGCTGCGTCCTTATGCTTTGCGCGATATTGATTTATCCTTTTTTATTTAAAATTCATATCGAAGGAGGTCAAAATATCGGCGACAACGATTTGGTTTGGCAAAGCCATGATTCCATAGCGCATTACGCGCAAGAACATAATTATGACTTGTTGGTATTTGACAAACAGCCTTCGGAATGCAACGCGTATCTGTACAAATGCGATATTGCCATAATTGAAGAAAAACATACTTATACTCTTGACGGACAAAATTATGAAATTTTGTACATGATTAAATCTCCCGAACTGGATTATGATCTGTTTTTCGATAAACTGAAAGATTACTACATGCTTGAGCCCAACGGCGAACGCAAAGAAATAAATTCTATTGTCTATTATTATGAACAAACGCTTTACGGCAATATTTACAAAACGAATTTGTTTTTTAAGGACGACACTACGGATTATTGCCTTACAATTTCCAGCGAAAGCGCCGACTGGGAAATGGTTTTGGACCATTTAGGCTATATCGATTAATATCAAATTCGACCGTTTTCCTGTCTTTTTGTTCTTTTTTGCGTATATTCAAAAAATTTTAGAAAAAAAGTAAAATTTTTTCGAACAAAATCGAATTTCAAATGTAATTTATATCGTAGGGGGAATAGGAGGTAATATGAAAAAAAACGCGGTCGGTGTCTGCATTGTCCTCATAATGGTTATTTGCCTATCAAGCACTTTTCTTTTATTTAACATTAATTTTGAATCCTCGTCTAAAGCTTATAATGTCGCCGTGGGCGCAAAAGAAAACTATATCCGACAAATGAAGGCGGAATATAATGTTGATGTGCAAATGAGCAAAGTCAAAATATTAAACGATTTTGACGGCAATACTTATACCTTGACGGAATTTTCTCCCGCCGGCTTTATGATTTATAACGAAGAGGCCGAGCTGCCCGTTGAGTATTCGGCGATAAGCCTTTCTCCTTATCTTGAATATGACAAGGATTTATATTACGGCGGTCCGGGGCAATTTTTTGTTAAACGCAACAACCTCTTAATTCATACCATAACCGGCGAAGAGCTGTACATAAACAAAATCAGCGATTTGAGCGAGCACAGCAGAAGGCTTTACGCCGATAATCTGAAAATGAAAGCCGCCCTTAAGGCTGAGCCTGAAGCGGCAGGGGAAATCGGAATATGCAGCAGCTCCCAAACCGTGGGAGGCAAGACCTTCACATGCGTTAATTTCAGCCAATTTTTCGTCAATCTCGACAACCCCATTAAAATGGGCTATGTAAGCGGAGGCTATTGCGCTTATATCGCAGGAAACATATTGTTGGGATGGTATGATACTTTTATAAGCGATTCTTTTGTGAACAATAACCATATGACGCCCAGAAGCGACGGTGTCAATCGTATGTATAAAAACAGTAATTTGACTCAGGAGTTAATAAACATCGGCGGCAGCAATTCAGTCAGCATAAGCACGCTCAAAAAGACAATGAATAAATATTTCAGCAACCATGGCATTAACGCAAGCAGCTATACGATAACAACGCCTTTTTTCTCAGGTACAACAATTAAGAACAACATAGCTTCCAACAGACCCGTAATCGTATTGGGTTCGCTGCATAATCCCCAAACGGGCGGAAAGGTAGCTCACGCAAGCGTATTTTATGGTTATGTTAAAGGAGGATACGGTTTGAACGCTTGGGGATTCCTTGCTCATTATGGCTGGTCGGGCTATAGCGCGGTTACGGTCAATGTCAGCAACAACAGCATATTTACGAGTATGTATAAAATTGAATATTAGTTTATATAGGTAAGCGCTCTTTGTATGTAAGCATCTTAGTATTTTTTTAAGGTTTTCATTATTATTTCTATCTCCAAAAGGAGGGGGGGAAGGAGATACGGCGGATTTACGAGGGGAAAGGTCCGACCGTATCTCTTTTTCTTTAACATAAAATTAATTGCGACAAGGCATTTGATTTCATTCATGAGCAATAATATAATTCCCCGTAAAAGCATTTTTTTGGCAAGAACATAAACAATGATTAAAATGGTAAAATAAAAGGGAAAAAAGGACTGCGTTTGCGCCATGTTATCGCGGCAATCGCTTTACTTATAAAATCTTAGATAGTATAATTATCTCATTATTAATTATAAGGAGAAAACAGATGAAAGTCTATAATTTTTCGGCCGGTCCCTCCACTTTGCCGCGGCAAGCGCTGGAGCAAGCGCAAAAAGATTTTTTGGACTACAACGGCAGCGGCATGTCGGTTGCGGAGATGAGCCATCGCAGCAAGGTATACGAAGAAATTCACAATGAGGCGATATCCCTTTTGCGCGAGCTGATGGGAATAAATGATGACTATTATGTATTATTCCTGCAAGGCGGCGCGTCTACGCAGTTTGAGGCCGTTCCGCTGAATTTATTGGTTAAGGGCAGAGCGGACTATATTGTAACGGGAAACTTCGCAAAAAAAGCTTATAAAGAAGCTAAAAAGTATGGAGATATAGCTTTGGCTGCTTCCTCGGAGGATAAAAACTTTACTTATATACCCGATGTGGATAAAATAGAATTTCGCGACGATATAGACTATGTTCATATTACTACAAACAACACCATATTCGGAACCAAATATAATAAATTGCCCAAAGTAAAAACAAGCTTGGTCGCGGACATGAGCTCCAATATATTGTCTGAGGTAATGGATGTCAACGCTTTTGATCTTATTTATGCGGGAGCTCAAAAAAACATAGGTCCCGCAGGGCTTACCGTTGTCATTGTCAAGAAAGAGCTTGTCAACAATCCCATGCCGATTTGTCCCACTATGCTTAGGTACGCCATCCAAGCCGAAAACAACAGTTTGTATAACACTCCTCCTTGTTTTTCCATATATATGTCAATGCTGACGTTCAGATGGATAAAGAGCATGGGCGGAGTTAAGGAAATTCAAAAGATTAATGAATACAAAGCGGGCTTGCTGTATGATTTTATTGATAATTCCGATTTCTATGTCAATCCCGTAGCCGCAGAGGATCGCTCAATAATGAATGTGCCTTTTGTTACGCCCGATAAAGATACCGACGCTTTATTCGTCAAAGAAGCGGCCGCCAACGGATTGGTTAGTCTCAAAGGGCACAGGCTTGTGGGCGGCATGAGGGCAAGCATATATAACGCCATGCCCGTTGAGGGCGTAAAAGCTCTTATAGACTTTATGAAGAAATTTGAAAAGCAACAGAGGTGAAAACAATGTATACGATACTTAGGCTGAATAAAATCTGCAAAAATATATATTCCATATTTGATGAAAAATACACATTCAGCGACGATTGCGATAATCCCGACGCCATAATACTTCGCAGCTACAACATGCATGACTATGTGATAAAGGATAAACTGTTGGCGGTGGGCAGAGCGGGAGCTGGTGTAAACAACATACCCGTGGACAGAATGAGCGAAGCGGGCGTTGTGGTGTTCAATACGCCGGGAGCGAACGCCAACGCCGTCAAAGAGCTTGTCCTTTGCGGTATGCTGCTCGCTTCCCGCGATGTTATCGGCGGCTCTTTATGGGTGAACACTCTGGATGCCGATGAAGATGTGCCCCAAATAACCGAAAAGGGTAAGGCCAATTTCGGCGGCAACGAAATATTTGGCAAAACTTTGGGAGTAATAGGCTTGGGCTCCATAGGGGTATTGGTGGCCAATGTATCGCTTTGTTTGGGAATGAAGGTTATCGGCTTTGACCCTTATATAACTACCGAAAACAAGAATAAATTGGACGAAAGAGTTGTTATCGTCAACACGCTTGAGGAATTATATAACAGAAGCGATTTTGTTACCCTTCATGTTCCATTGACCGAAGGCACCAAGAACATGATAAACGCCGAAGCCATAAGCATGATGAAAAACGGCTGCGTGCTGCTCAATATGAGCAGGGCGGGGCTGGTTGATCTTAAGGCGGTTAAAGACGCCCTCAAAGTCGGCAAAATCAGCAAGTATGTCGTGGACTTTCCTACAGTGGACGCGCTTAAAACAAAGAATATCATAGTTATTCCTCATTTGGGAGCGTCTACCGAAGAAGCCGAAGACAATTGCGCATCCATGGCGGCGGCTGAAATCAAAGATTATATCGAAAACGGCAATATTAAAAACAGCGTTAATTTTCCCCAAATACAAAAGGTCAGAACCGGCAAATATCGCTGCTGTGTTCTCTATAAAGCCGATAAGGGCAATACTTCGGCGGACATTAAAGAGTATATCAGCAAGCAAGGGTATGCCTGCGATATGGCCGATTCCATTAAAAACGGTTATGGTTACATGATAATCGATTCCGATGAAATTATTGATTTGTCGCCGATAAAAGACAGCAATATTCTAAGAGTGCGCAATATATAATTGTTTTGAAAAGAATTTTTCAGAATATGCGTTTTCAAAAAAAGGATATGTTCATATCCTTTTTTATATTATTAGCACCCATATGTCATGAATTTGGATACCCAAATCCTGACTTTTAAGGCTTAAACTGTTTCCACATAAATGAAAGGATAAATTCATAAATTATTATAGTATGAAAAAAATTAGCGTTCATCCTTTGTTTTTGCTTCTTTTGGCGGCGCTTATGTTTATGGGGCGATGGGCGCTTTTGTGCTCGTCGGTTTTAGCCGTAGCCATACATGAGCTTTGTCATTATCTTGCCGCAAGAATAAAAGGGTATAGGCTGATTAAGCTGACATTGATGCCGTATGGCGCCATTATGTACGCCGAAGAGCGGATAGTATCCGATGACGAAATTTTAATATCTGCGGCCGGCCCCATGTCCAATTTGTTTATATGTGTGTTTGTAATTGCTTTATGGTGGTTGTTTCCCGCGTTGTATTCATATACCATTGATTTTTTTTATGCCAATTTCGCCATTGGCGCGTTTAATCTTTTGCCTGCGTATCCCTTGGACGGCTCTAAAATAATATTAAGCATGGTGAAAAACAGGAAAAAGGCTATGAATATATTGAAAATAATCGGTATAGCGATATCCTTTGTTTTTCTTGCGCTTTTTGTGATATCCACCTTTTTTGCCGTAAATTATACTTACATGATAGCCGGAGTTTTGCTTTTTGTCGGAAGCGTGGGAGAAAAAAACAAAGAAAGATATATCCATATCTGCAACCAAATATCATATTTGAAGGATTTCAACCATCCTTTGGAAAAAAAATATATAGTGATAAATCATACCGTTCCCATACGAAGAATTATAAAAATGCTCAAGCCATATTGCATATATAAAATCGAGGTTGTCAACGAGGCAATGAACACCTTATTTTTTATCGGCGAACAGCAGCTTGAGGATATAATGCTGAAGAACAAACCCAATACTCCCATAGGCAAAGCTATTGAGTACAGCAAAGCCGATTAATTGATAAATTGTTTTTATAAATGTTGACAAACAATAAATTATGCGATTATAATTATATTTAATTTGCGAAAGTAGTTCAACGGTAGAGCGCCACCTTCCCAAGGTGGTTGTTGCGGGTTCGAATCCCGTCTTTCGCTCCATAAATCCGGCTAAACGGCCGGCTTTTGTATATAAAAAGCTTAATTGTTGAAGCGGCCATAATGGACATTAGCCATAATACGACATGAAATTATAATTATTATGGGATTGCGCCGTAATTTATGAATACTATAGCGTTATAATAATTGAAAGGATTGATTACCGATGGATAAAATTTATAAGGCATTAATATTTGATAAAAAGGCAAGAATTACTTTTATAGACGGCACTTGCGCGGTAAACCAAGCCATAAAAATGCATAAACTGTCTCCCACGGCGGCGGCCGCTCTCGGACGCGCGTTGATTGCGGGCGCTTATATAGCCACCAATTTGAAGGGAAAGAGAAGTTCTTTTACTCTTATCATCAAAGGGGGCGGGCCGATAGGAAATATTGTGGTGGCAGGCGGAAGCGGAAATAAGATAAGAGGCTTTGTGGCAAATCCCTATGTCGATATGCCTTTGAAAGATAACGGCAAGCTTGATGTGGGGGGAGCGGTGGGCAAAAACGGTTTTTTGACGGTAATCAAAGATTACGGTTTGAAAAAACCTTATAACGGCAGCTGCGAGCTTGTAAGCGGAGAAATCGCCGAAGATTTTGCCATGTATTTGTTGAAAAGCGAGGGCATTAAATCGGCGGTAAGCTTAGGCGTAAAGCTTGATAAAAACGGCGCCGCGGCGGCGGGAGGACTTATTGTTGAGGCTTTGCCCGGAATCGATGAAAATATGCTTGTAATTTTGGAAGATGTGATGAGAAATTTTACCGAAATCAGCAATCTAATGACACAAAAGAGCGCCGAGCAGATACTTGATTATTATTTCGGACACCTTAATTATCAAAAGCTTGCCGAGGAAGAGCTTGTTCTTGAATGCAATTGTTCAAAGGAAAGGATAGAAAATATCATAAAAGGCTTAGGAAAAGAGGAAGCCTATGATATAATAAAAGAAACAGGAAAACTGGAAATCGATTGCCAGTTCTGTTCCCAAAAATATGTATACACCAAAGAGGAGGTAGATAAGATTTGGGAAATGTCATAGCGTTAGAAATCAATCTTAAAAGCTGTATCGGTTTTGCGGACAGATTTATAAAAGAGGAAAAATATCTGGACGCCATGATAAATCTTAACGATGCCTTCAAATACGCCAAAACCAATCAGGAAAAAAGAGATATTTATATTCGATATCTTTACATTTTAACGCAAACCGATAATTTTGGGTCGGCATATACCGTTCTTTGCAAGCTCATTTATACTTATTGCTTGCAAGACAGTTATCTTTTTGACGGCGTGGACATAGTATTGAAAGACAGTTTGTTGTTTACAAATACCGACAACCTGTATACTTTTGAGGGCTTGGACATCAAGTCAAGGGAAGATTATATTTTAATCCGCGAGTTGGTCAAAAACGAGGACTATAATTCTCTTTTTGAGCTGCTTCCCATTGTGGCGCAGCCTTCAAATCCCTATTTTAACGAAATGATGAGATTGGCTTACGAAGCCACGCAAAGAGATAACTTTAAGGTTGCCAAAAACAAAGTGCTCAATACCTCAATGCTTTTGTATCCCAAAGCGCCCGATAACCCTTATATAATATCCTTGCTTTTGGATACCCATGACAAAGAAGTAATCGACGTGCTCGAAAAAGGCTACCGTTTGCAATTGGAAAAAGCCAACGATAATTATTTTGATTTGCTCAAAATCGGCAGAGCGTATATGTTTAACGGTAGATATCATGTGGCCTCTAAATTCTTTAACAGGATTATGCAGAACAACAGATATGACGAGGAAACGCTATGGACTGCCGCTTTGAATTGTTATCTTAAAGGCGAAAGGGAAAAGGGCAGAAGATATCTCAATACCTACGCGGCGTTTTTTAAGTGCAGCGACGCTCCCATAAATCTTTACCGCTCATTCATGGAGAGCGAGGAAGACGTTGCTCCCGCCAAATATCCCTTTGTGTCCGAAGCTTTTATAAATAAAGAAATTGATAGGATAAAAGGATTTTATAAAATGTTCCAACCCACGGACTTATCCATAATCACGCTTGAGGATTTATTCAAAGTGGCCGGCTATAAATATGAAACGCTTTATGAAATTGTGGCCCAATACCCGGGTAAAGTTATGCAAAACGCGATAATCCGCTTGCTTTCTTCAATGAGAGTAAACTCTTACCATAAACTGTATCTTTTTAACGAATTGGTGAAAAGCGATTATGAAGGACCGGTGGATATTATTTATAAAGACAGGATATTCTGCGGCAATGTGATGAAATTCAGAGCCAGAGGAATCGATAAAAAATATCATCGTTTTTATAAAGAAATACTCTCAATGATACCTTTTTGCGAAGAAATGATACCCATTAAATGCAATGCGTTGGCAGACGCCGTCAAAAAAATAGCGTTCGAAATTGTTCCGGATACCGAAGAAAAAGAAGGGGAGGCAAAATACGCCATTTTTACCGAATATGTCAAGAGATTAAAAATAAAGGTGGATAACGAATATTATATGCACCTATTTAACGCGCCCGGCGGTAAAAAAATTAAAAAATTCCGCGGCGATTGACGAGAATAAATATATTTTCGAACATAAGAACCTCTTGCCGACAATAAACAATAATTTTTTACAAAATTAGACAATTTTTTACAAAATTAGTTTTAATTAGTCAAGCTATTTCCCTTATAATGAAATTAGAAAATTTTTTATAGGAGGTGTATTATGTTTATCGGCAAGAAGGTAACCAAACCTATTAAAGCATTGTTATGCTTGACTGCTTTTTTGATAACGCTATCCTATTTTTTCGCGCCCTGGGGAATAATCAAAAAAGAAACAAAGGCCCATGCGATTGCGCCTGAAGATAAAATCTATTTTGATGACGACAGCGGCGTAATCAGTTGCTCGAAGGAATTTGAAGAAAACGTACAAGAGAGTTCATCTGTTTTCTTGGTATGCTCTTTAGATTATCCCGTATTCGACAATACATACAAGTATAAGAATCAACAATATTCAAGCGTCGAAGAGGCTCAAGCCGCTCTTATGCGTATGCGTAACGAGCAAAAGAACTATCATATCAAGAAAAACAATGAAATGATCAACAAGTTAAAATTGCATGAAATCTGCGACAATATTGAAATAAGCGAATATTCTCCAATGTTAACCATGCAATTTAAGGACAAAGCGGAGTATTTGAGAAAGTACCCGAAGATTAAAGAAAAAGCAGCAAAAGCCGAAGTATGCGAGATGAGCATCATAAGCGGTGAAATTAAAGTAGAGCCCAACCTTTTAACTTCAGGCATCTATACCGCGCACTGTTTAGATATGTATTACAGCAGGGAATACACCGGAACGGGAATAACAATCGGCATACTTGAGGGCGGCATCCTTGACAAATATAACAGCCAATTCTCGGGCAGAGATGTAAAAATATATAATCATTGGCTAGAGCCCGAAACAGTTTTAGACCACACCACATGCGTGGCCGCCATGGCCGCGGGAAACGACGGAGTGGCATGCGGGGCAAAGATCAGAAGCGCGCAGATTTATGTGGTAGTAAGTTTTGTTACCAGTATGGATTATTTGATTGGACAAGGATGCAACATTGTCAATATGAGCTACTCTTTCAATGGCAATACGGGACAATACAAATGGCAGTCCGCTTACATTGATTATGTAACAAGATTTTGCAGTGTTACATGCGTGTCTGCAGCTGGCAATAATACTCAGGGAAATTATAAAATAGGAGTGCCGGGGACGGCTTATAACAGTGTTACGGTCGGTTCTGTCGATATGTGGGGGGTTTGGTCCGATTATTCTTCCTACAAAGTGGATTTTCCTGCAAGAAAACCTACAGTAATGGCGCAAGGGGAGTTAATAAGGCCTTATCCCGAAGGCGGAACATGGAGTGGCACAAGTTTTGCGGCGCCTACCGTGGCCGGATGCATAGCTTTGTTGATGGAAGAACATAGCATTTTAATTTTGCATCCCGAAAAAGTATTGTCCACTTTGATAGCCGCAGCCGTTGTTCCCACATATGAATACGGCATTGGAAATTACGGATGGCTTCAAAAATATGGCCCTGGAATAATGCATTATGAAAGAGCCAGAAAAAAAGCCGACGTTGAGATTATGGGAACCAACAGCACAAACAGAGTGGGAGAGAGAATTTTTTCCCAAGTATTTGTAGTTAACAAAAACACTGATATGAAGGCATGTTTAACATGGTTGGTCAATTCAAGAACCACCAGCAGAATGTCTTCCGTCGTTCAGGACAATGTTACCGATTATAGCTTAAGGCTGCTGGATAGTAAGTTAAACGTACTTGTTGAAGCGGACGGAAACACCAATATTGAATATTTGACTTACAGAACCCCGGCAAAGCCATCTCTTCAAATATATGCGGTAGAAGTGGTGCAGAAAGGGAATAAAAAGAATGGCTATACCGATTATTTATCTGTAGATTTGAATATTATTGAAGGTTTTTCCATTTTTTGAGAATGAGCTGAAAAAACGGCGCGGGAGCGGCTGCTGATTCCCGCGCCGTTTTTTAATTGACAAATTTTTGATTTCTTTTTAATATAATATTAGTAAAGGGTTTCTTGGGGGTAATTATGAAGAAAAGATTTTTCCATATGTTTTTCACGATTTTCACGATACTTTTAAGCATTATTTGTTTAAACGGCTGTTATGCCGTAAGCAGTCATG
>LFSG01000046.1:17301-105446 GCA_001512685.1 Clostridiales bacterium DTU072 | reverse complement strand
ATTTTCTATAACTGCATTGGCGCTATCGACTTACCAAACTAAACGAAAAAACGGCATAGCCGCAAATCTACGACTATGCCGAATTTTTCAGGAATTATAAATCCCTATCTGACCGCTCCTAACAGCGGGTTTTTATTTTATCGGTAAACAAAATATTAAGAAAATTGCTTTTCGTCCAAATAAGTGCTTTGCACGTCGGAGATATGAAACAGCAGGCTTATGGGATGTTTATAAAACGCGTTGGACAATGAATAGCTTCCGCCCAGCACCCGCATGTCATAGCCGCCCATATGCCAATTTATGGCCATGGCTTCTTCTCTGTTCAATTTCATGAACGAGCTTATTATGTAAACCGATTTTTCCCCATGCCCGTAAGGCAGTTTATCGTCTATGATATAATACGGCACGCTTTCCCAAACTCCGTCTTTTTTGACATTGCGGTATTCCACTCTATAATAATCAACCTTGCACACGTCATGCAAAAGAGCGATAATGGCGGCGCTCTCGGCGCTGATTATTTCTTCCCAATTGCCGTCGTATTCCATATCAAGGTTTTGCATAAAGCGATAATAAACCTTTACGCTGTGTTCGCATAATCCGCCTTCAAAAGCCGAATGGAATCGGGTGCTTGCGGGGGCGGTAAAAAAGTCGCTGCTTTTTAACCATTCCAGCAGCTTGGCGCTGCCTTCCCGCTTTATGTTTTGATTGTAGATATTCAAGAATTCTTGTTTGAAGTCGGTTTTTTCTCCGTAATACATATGCTATCGGTGTTCCTCTTTATTTTTTCAACTTTTTGAGCGCGCCTTCTTCAGCCGCAAAAATAAGCGATTTCTTTAAGGCGTATTCGGCAAGCAAAGGCGCGATGTCTTTATCGGCTTCTTTATCTCTGAGCGTAAATATAAGCATTAATGGCTCGCCGCCTATCATATCTATCAGCGTCCTATAAAAAGAAGTGCCCAAAACAAGCGAAACCAAAAGCTTTTCTTGTTTGGAGCAATCTTCTATGGCAATGGCTTTGCCGCCTTCGCTGTTGTTGAGAAGCGTGAGCTTACCGTTTTCTATTTCCAAATTGTATTTGCCTTTGGTTAAAGAATAAATGCGCTTGGACGACAATTTGATAATGAAATTGGGGATGTCGCCGTTTTTGTTAATCAAGCGCACCACTTCGCCCAGCACCTTAAGCTTATCTTGATATTTATTATACTTTTCTTTAAGAGCAAACAGCTGCTTGGCGCGGCTCTTCATTTCCGCCCTGCGGGCGGTAATCTCGGCTATTTCCGCGCTGACCTCCTCATATCTTTTGCGAAGAACGCCTATATTGACTTTATGCTCTTCCAACATCTTGTAGCTTTCTTTGTTTTCTTCAATAAAGCTTTGCAATTTGTCAATATTGCTGGAATGAATTGCCAAAGCGTCATAATAAGCTTTGCTTTCTTCTCTTGCCTTTTCCTTTTCCTCGTCGGACAAAATCAATTTCTTGATGTCTTCGGCGTTGTCGGTATTCAGCGAAGAGAACTGCCGCTCATAATCGTCCATGATTTCTTTAAGAATTTCTTGGTCGGAATCAAGACGGGCCTGCAAACGATTAATTTCGGCCATGGCGTTGTTTTTTCTTTCAATCACTTCATTGAGCACCTTGCGAACGGCGGTAAGCTCCACCTTAATCTGTTCGGCTTCCTCTTCGCTTTTGCGGATTTCGCTCACGATTTCTTCGGAATCCTTGGAGCATTCCCTGATCGCCAGCGTTTTATAATCATATCGCTTGCCGTCTATTTCCACTATTTTTTTGTCCGAATCCAATACGGCGATAAACTCTTCGACCTTTAACAACTCTTCATTCAGTATATTTATTCTTTCTCTCTTTTGGGCAAGGTCGGCGTTAAGCGTATCGTACTCTTTTTCCAATATGGCCAGCTCTTCCATTTGTTTTATGGCGGACTCGCTGCTATCGATTACTTTCAATATGCTTTGATGCTTTTTCTGGCAATCGTTGAGCTTGTCGGCGGCCTCCTTGTAATTTTGAATCAGCTTCTTAAGCTGTTCTTCTTCGGCCTGCCTTTTCTCTTCTTTCAAAAACTCCGTGTAATTTTTTGCGTTTTCTATCTTAGTCTTCAATAGGTCGTACTCTTGCTTGGCCTTTTTGAGCTTGTCTGCGCGCTCTTTAATTTCGCCGTAACGCGCGGAAATCTCGGCCGAACTCTTTGCCCGCATGCCGATTACGGCATTACTGATAAAATCCGCTTTGCTTTTTTTGTTTTGTCTGAGGCTGGCAATATAAGCTTCGCTGATTTTTATCCTTGCCGAAAGCTCTCCCGTTCTGACATTCAATTGATGAAGCTTATCGTCGTATTCGGCAAGTATTTCTCTGGTTTTCTTTATCTCGTTATCCAATTTTACAAGCTCTTTTTGATAAGCGTCCGGTTTTGTGTCGGCGTACTTTTTATCAAGAATTACCGAATTGCACAACGGGCACGCCTCGCCGTATTCCAGATCGTTAATTTGGTTCAATCTGTTGTATTCCGCCTTAAGCTTAAGAAAACGGTCTTCCATGAAGGATAAATTCTGTCTGTGCTTATTGATAAACGCTATCAGCCCTTCTTTGGCGCCGTTCAGCGCTTCCATATCTTCTTTGTATTCGTTCAAGCCGATAACGTTTTCTTCTATTTTTTTGTCTATGGCGACAATATCCTTTTCGTAGGTATTTATCAATACGATATTCTTCAAAACTTCTTCTTCGGCCTTCTCGGCAAATTCCAACGCCTGTTCAATATCACCGAAAGAGCCCTTAAGCAATCTTTCTATCTCGGTAAATTTGAGAATATCCTTATTCAATTCAGCCTGGCTTTTTTCTAGCAAATCATTCAAAGAATTGATTTTGCTTTGGGTTTTTTCAATTTGCTCTTTAGTGGAAGACAATATCTCTTCCAGCTCTTTCTTTTGACTTTCAAGCACCGCGCCTTCCCTTATGGCTTTTTTGACATCGGCGTCTTTTCTTATTTGTTTTATCCTTTCCGAAATGTCCTTGTATGACGCGTGCAAAGCCTCCAGCTCTTCTTTTATAATCAATTTCCTGTTTTTTAAGAGTTCCAGCTCTTCGGCTTCTTTATTAAAATAAGCGTCCAATTGTTTTTTGATTTTGTCCTGGTACTCTTCGTTGCTAAAAACGGCGGAAACCTTGTCATACAGGATTTTCCGCAATTCATTAAGCCTTTCCAAACAATGGATAAGCGTTTCTTCTAAATCCTTAACGCTTTTTTGTCCTTTTGCGATGGATTCCTCGTCCATTGCCACCGCTTGATTCAATTGTTCGATTTTCTTTTTTAATTCCTCGTCTCTTTGAAGTATGATTTGCTTCCTTTCCGTAAGCGCTTTCATCAATTCGGCTTGCTCGCTTATTTGAAGTTTTTGCCGCAACTGAGCGACAACTTCGCTTTTATCTTGAGCTTTCTTGAGCAAATCTTTTTCAATTTCCAACTCGGCGGCGGCTCTCGCAGCCGCTTCGCCTTTGGCTATTTCCTCTGTCATCGCCGTCATTTCGGTGCTGATGTCATGTCTTATGATTTCTTTCTGTTTTATTTCTTCTTTGAGGTTGGCAAGCTCTTGCGGATCCACTTCTTCGGTCAACTCAATTTGCATAACCGTTTTATCGTATTTTTCTTTGACCTTTTGTTCTATAAGCGATATTTCGGCTTTGTCGCAAAGCACGTCATCCAGCCATTTTCCCACATACTGATCCCTTTCTTCCTCCGACTGCATAAATCCGTCCAGCACTCCGTCGCGATCGATAACCAGCAGTTTGTCAAAGGTTTCCGCGTTTAATTTAATATGGGACATAATCAGCTTATTGACTTCCTCAACGCCTTCGCATATAGTGTTTCCTTCGGCGTATTTGATCACGGCCATGCCGCTGTTGAAATTCCTTTTTACCGTATATTCTTCTCCGTTATACTCGTAAGAAAGTTCCACGTTTCCTTGTTTGCCGTTGCCGTAAAATCCTAACTTCAAGTACTCTTTAAGGTTATTGATGTCTTCATTTGAAAGAGCGGGGATGTTGGCAGTCTTTTCGGTGAAATCTATGCGCTTGGGGGAACTAAAAGAACTGTCGTCGATTGTGAGAAATAACGGTTTCATATTACCTCCGTTGATATAAAAAAATTATTTACAGTATCATGCTTTCTTATTATATGCCTTATACGCCGCGCATTCTCGCCATTGAGGTTATCTTAAAATAAACAGTAGCATTTTTCGCCGTTATATGTTATATTGAAAAAGCGCCCTTATGACATAACTTCCATGACATAATTAAGAATATTATACAACCATTATATATATTTTGCAATTGTTATTATAAAAAACAGGAGACAGTATGCCTTTTTGCAAAATAAGCAATGAATATAAAAAAGACGGCTATACCGAAGTGGATAACGTTTTTTTATTGAATTATCTTCCGTCCGCCGACGCCGTGGACGTAAAAGTTTATTTGTACGGCTTGACGCTTGCTTGTCTTGAGAGCGAAGATAATACTATCGATAAAATGGCGCTTAACCTTAAGCTTCCCGAGGAGAGAATAATTTCGGCTTTTCGTTATTGGGAGCAAAAAGGGCTGGTGGCCATATCTTCCACATTTCCACTATATATCACATATTATTCCCCCAAAAAAGCCATGCCGCCCATTGTCAAATATAATGTCAAAAAATACCAAACCTTTGTGGAAGAAGTGGCCAGACTGTTTCCCGAAAAAGTGCTTACGCCTAATGAAATAACGGCTTTCATTGAATTAATAAGACTGCACAATATGGACATCAACGCCATGCTTATGATAATTAAATACTGCATTGATTATAAATCCGAAGACATATCCACGCCGTACATACTTGCGGTAGCCAACGACTGGATAAAAAAAGGCTTGACCACCGCCGAGCAAGTCAACGAGCATATAAACAATCTTGAAGCCAATTCCGAAGCCATCAGAATGATTTTCAAAACTTTAGGCATAAAGAGAGAAGCTACTTTGGAGGACAGGCAATTTTTCTTGAAATGGACTTTGGAATACAATTACGGCTTGGACGCCATTTTGACGGCCGCCCGCGCCCTTAAAAGAAGAGGCGGCATGGAAAGATTGGACGATTACATATGCGAGCTGAAAAACGTCCAAGCTTTCACCTCCCAAGAAATAGCCGAATACGCGCGCAAGAAGCAGCAGATTTACGAGCTTGCCGTAAATGTGGTCAAAAACATGGGCGGATACTATGCGTCCATGGATATGGTGATAGACACATATATTATTCCGTGGCTCAATAAAGGTTTCACCGATGAAGCTTTAACGATTATTTCCAAATTTTGTTTCTTAAAAAATATACGCTCTTTGGATAGCATGGAACAAATGGTCAACCGCTTTCTTAAGCTGGGCTTGCTGGACGAAAACAGCATAAACGCTTATATCGAAAAGCAAATCGCCATAGACAATAAAATTAAAAGAATATATGAAGAATGCAATTATTTGGGCATGGTATCCAATAAGGACAGAGAACTTTATCATACTTGGCTGGAATGGGGCTTTGATGACGAGATTATCCTGTTCGCCGCCTCCCTTGCCCGCAATAATCCCTTTCCCATGCAAAGCATAAACCGCAATCTCGCGCTTTTGCGCCAAAAAGATATAGCCACATTGGAACAAGCGCAAAGAGAACTTGAGAATAAACAAAAATCAACCGATAAACCCGCCAAGCAAGCCGCGTATACCGACGAACAAATCAAGCAGGTTTTGGTGGACTTTGAAACATGGGAGCTGTAATATATGTTGACCTTGTCCCAAGCCATAGATATCGTAAATAACCGCAGAAATCTTGCCGAACTCAAAGCTCTGCAAAATTTGGAAAAGCTCAGAGAGGACAAGATATTTAGTCAAATGGAAATTGAACTTAGGCAATTAAGCTTTGAAATTGCCAAAAGAGAGGCCCTAAACGCCGATTTGGGTGACCTAAAAGAAAGATTTACTGACTGCGAAATCCAATTCAAAAAAAAGATTCAAGAGCTTGGTTATACCCCCAAGGACATTAAACCCCGATACTTTTGCAAAAGATGCGGCGATAAAGGATTTATTGACGGGAAAAGATGCGTTTGTCTGGAAAACTTAATACTTAATTCCATAAAAAGCAATTGCGGCAAGCTTGAAACCGATATTGACGATTTCAATAAAGTTGATTTCGATATTTTCGGCGACGCCTACAAAAAGGGCTATAAAAATACCTACAAGCAATTGCATAAATACGCCGAGAAGTTTCCCGACGTCATACCCTATCTTTTATTGATGGGGAGCACGGGAACGGGAAAAAGCTTTATGTGTTCGGTGGTCAGCAATGTTATGATGAAAAAAGGCTATACGGTGTTGTTTTTGAACTCCTGCGAACTCAATGAGCTTTTTCTCAAATATCATCTTGCCGACATCGCTTTGAAGGGAGATATAATCTATCCAGTCTATCAATGCGACTTGCTTGTTATCGACGACTTGGGAATGGAGAACATCTATAAAAACGTTACCGTTCCCTATTTATACTCTTTGATAATAAACAGACGGCAAAAGCATACCATCATCACCACCAATTTAAGTCATTCCCAAATCGCCGAACGCTATGATTTCCGCATTTCATCAAGATTGATGGACAAGAATTTGACAATCAACGTGCCCGTTTTAGGCGAAGATTTAAGACTCAAAAAAAGATAGCCGCGTAATTTTTCGGCAAACAAAAAAGCTGCCTCGCGGGCAGCTTTTTATTTGACATGCTTTTAGTCTTCCACATCTCCGAGCATTTCAAGCTTGGATTTTTTAACCGGTCTGGAATCGCCGTGTTTGACGAAGAACATAAGCAAGGTGGCGATAACCACGCAAGCGGCGGAATAAGTGAATAAATATACATCGCCGAAAGTGTCCATAAACAGCCCGCCCACAAAAGGCGTAACGGCTTGGGCGCTCATGGTCGCCACATAGTAATATCCCGTGTATTTGCCCACATCTTCGGCTCTGGACAACTCCACCACCATGGGGAAGGTGTTCACGTTTGCGATAATCAATCCGAATCCGGCTATTAAATAGAACAGCGTAAACAAGTATTGGGCAAGCTTGTTGGGTTTAACCAGCAGCCATATAAGCACGAATGACAAAGCGGCGAAGATAAAGCCCAGCATAATCGATTTTCTTCTGCCTATCTTGGCGGCAAGGTATCCCACGGGAATAAAGGCTATTGCCGAAATACCCATGCTTATGCCCGAAATTACCGAAGCGATGCTGGGCTCAAGGTTCAATGTCTTTGTGGTATATACCGAAAGATTGGAGGAAACCGCGTTATAGCCCATAAACCACATAAATATCGAGGCCAGTATAAGGAAGAAGCTTATCATTTTGGCTTTTCTTTCTTTCTGGTCTTCAATGCCGATTTCCGTACCGTCCGCTTTCTTTATGGCGTCTTCGTCGTTGTCAATTCCGTATTCGGCGCATATTTGTTCGCACTCTCTTACGAATTTGTTCTCATTGACCAAAAGCAAGAACACCGCAAGAAGCAGCAGCATGCCGCCGCCCACGCAGGCAAAAATCCCTATGTACGGCGCGTCGCTTATGAAAAAGCCCACCGTGTATATTATGAAAGCAAGAGCGGCGCCCGCTCCTCCCATCAAGTTAATTATGGCGTTGGCGGGAGAACGCAAAGGCTTGGGCGTTACGTCCGGCATAAGCGCTACGGCGGGAGAACGGAAGGTGGCCATGGCCACAAGCACAAAGAACAGTATTATCATGTATATGACCAGTCTTACCACATTCTGCAAGGTTATTTGTTTATAAACCTGTTTGCTCAGCCAGCTGTTTAGCGGAGAGGCGCAGAATTTGGCGTAATTGTCATTTTGTTCGAGAATGGGCTTGTACTGCTCTTCGGAAAGCTTATTTCCGTCGGCGTCATAATAGGTCTTATTGAACAAGCCCTTTGATTTTATTTCCAATTCTCCTTTTTGTCCTATTTCTATAAATTTAGCCTTGGTGATATTGTTGTTTGACAAATACATTTTATCGGCTTCTTTGTATATTTCTTCCCAATCGCCGGCGTCAAGCTCTTGTATAATCTCGGCTTTGAACTCGGTAGCTTCCTTAAGCTGTTTGTTCGCCGAAATGGGAACAAATACCATAAGCGCCACGGTCACCACTGTGCCTACTACGATAAAAGGCGTTCTTCTGCCGAATCTTGATTTTGAGCGGTCGGAAATTTTTCCGAAAATGGGCAATAAGAATAAGGACAACAGATTGTCCAATCCCATAATCAAGCCCCGCAAAGTATTTGAAAGGCCGAAGGCTCTTTCCAACAGCAAAGGCACCACAAAGTCATAGGCCGCCCAGAAAATCATTATGATCGCAAAAGCAAATCCAACTTTAATGGTTTTTTTGTAATCTAATTTCATGATTTCTCCTCAAAAAGTATTTGAGCCAAAACTCATTACTATATTATAAAGGAATAATTGCTTTTTGTAAACCTCTAAATTTTTTATACGTCCAGAATGTAATCGGTGGTAATAAAATCCACTCCCCATTCCATAAACTCTTTTGCCTTTGCGCTGTCGTTTACCGTCCATACGTTCAAGAGCAGCCCTTTTTGCTTAACCTCTTGAACAATATCGGCGTTGACAATGTTATGCCTTAAGCCCACGTCATAATTGGAAGAAATATACAGCGCGGATGTAAAACTATTATTGACAAGCATTTGGCAATGAAACATTGAGTCTATCGCCTTCAGATTGTCTATGTTTTTCAAATGGAAGCTGACAAATATCGTTTTCCGAATATCCGTTTTGCTCTTTATGAATTCAATCAATTGCTCAAGCTCCTGTTCTGAAGGGGTGTACTTAAGTTCTATTACGGGGATTTTATTGTGTTCCACGCAAATATCCAAATATCTTTCAAAATCGCATATAAATATTTCTTCTTGGAAGCTTTCGGTTTTTAACGGCAGCGCTCTTATTTCCTCATAAGAGCTTTGGGTAATCTTGACGCTGCTGTCTTCAAAAGGATTGTCATCATGGGCGCAAACCCACACGCCGTCCGAAGTAAGCCATATATCCGTTTCTATGCCGAAGAAAAAATCGCTTGAGGCGGCGGCAAGAAAAGCCTGCTCGCTGTTTTCAAAATACTCCGAGCTCAGCCCCCTGTGGGCGATAAATTTGGTTCCCGGCGGCAAAACCCATTCTTCCGAAGCGTTTTTATTGTTTGCCCACAAAATAGACAGCATTGCGCTTATGATTATGACAACAATAAGAACTTGCAAGAGTCTTGCCGCTTTCTTCATTCGTGATTATTCCTTTATTCGTAAAATTTTTTTACCCTGCTTTGCCAAAGCTTAATGGCTTCCATATCGTATGTTTGTGGAATCTCCAATC
This sequence comes from Clostridiales bacterium DTU072, assembly GCA_001512685.1. GTDB lineage: Bacteria > Bacillota > Clostridia > Christensenellales > DTU072 > DTU072. The sequence goes on along the minus strand of LFSG01000046.1, from coordinate 96,032 downwards.
CGCATTCCACAGCTTTTTGCATATTCTTAATAACCTTTTTGAGTCTGAGCAGTAGCCCCAGTCTTGAATATCCCGCCGCTACCTTCTTCAAAAGCTCTTTGAAAGGCATTTTGACCAAGTTGCCCGAGCCCGCCCTTTCCATATCCGTTTGGCTTATGACTTTTCTTTCAAACAAGAATTTTATGTCTTGACTTTCCGCTTTAAGCATCCAGCGTTTAAGAACATCCACTCCCATATGCTTGGCGCCCGCCTCATGGAAAAACCTGACCTGATAATTCCATAAATTGTCAACCTTGGTTCCGCCTTTTATAACGGTATCCGCAAGCAAAAATCCCGCAAGCAGGGAGCTTGCTATGCCGCTGCCCAGCATGGGTATGGTCATAAACGCCGCGTCGCCTATGGCGGCATATCCATCGCCTACCATTTTAAGAAGAGGATACCTTACGGGTATAACGCATATTCTGCCCGCTTTAACCACCTTTTCCCCCACATCGGGATTGTCTTTTTTAAGCTCGTTCAAAGCGTTGTCAATAACGCTTTTTTCCAGCTTATCCACTCTTCCAATAAGTATATCCGCTTGGTCAGCGCTGTCGCGGCGGCACCAAGATATGCCCTTTTCGCCCAGATGCCTTAAATAGACTTTATGGGTATGCTCTTTTACTTCTATATCCTTCAGCCTTTCGTAAAAACCTCTGTAAGCGTAAAATACTTCGTCCGGTCGGGGTTCTTTTTCTATCATAAAGCTGTCGGGCAGCGACTTTCTGAAAGGCGACAAGGCGCCCGAACTGTCTATTACCAAAGAAGCGCTTTTTTTGTTGCCCTCAACCTTTACGCCCGCAACGCTGCCGTCTTTAATTATCAAAGACTGAACCGCCGTTCCAAAATTTATTTTGGCGTACGGCTTTGCCAATTCCACAAGCATGCGAGACAATTCCTTGCGGTCAATGCTTATGTCCCTTTCGCCTGTGGAGTGCACAGCCACATAATACTTGGAATGAGGGGGGACAAAAGACCAATCATGCTTGGGAAAATAAAACTTCTTGTCGGGCAAGGGTATGGAGAGCCTTTGAAAAATATCAGGCGCGACATCGTCATGCCAATCGTATGCGAGATTTTCCTCTTTCTCTTTTTCAAAAACCTCCACATTGAATCCGGCTTTGCCCAGAAAATAAGCGCTTGCAAGCCCGCCTATTCCCGCCCCTATTACGATAATTTTCTCCATATTTTCCTCCTGAGAATTTTAATGTATTATTTTATAATTTTCTTGCGGATAAATGTATCCCACTACGGGCAAATTTGTATTATAAACCTTTTGAGTGTCAAAAACGGCATAACTCATTCCCGCTGTCTTCATTACGCCGCCGTATTCCCCTTGCAAAAGAACTCCGCACAAATCCAAATTGGCGAGATACAAAGCGACTTTGGCGCCTTTGGGAATGGAGGACAACTCCTCCTTGAAAGCGGTAAGGGGAATAATCATCCTACCGAACTTGTCTTTCATAAACGCTTGAATGACGGGAAGCAAAACGGGAAATCCTTCCCTGTCCTCATAGCACAAAAACTTTAAGGAAGTAAGGTCTTGGGCAAGCTTTTGGGTGAAATTTTGTATTTTAACATTTTTGTCCGTTGATTTTTTAATCAAGCCTTTAATTACCCTGCCCAGCAAAGCGCCTTTAACTATGCCCTTCATTGGCAACGCCTGCATGCCCGAATAATCCACCAAATCCATATAATGAACCTTGCCTATGCCCAGATAGGAATTATAGCGAAAAAGCGGCTGATTATTATACATGTCATAATCTTCGCCGGTAATTTTGCTTTCTTTATAAATGGTGCGCCCCCGCCACCAGTTTTTGTCCATATCCAATATAAGAAAACCTGTTTTGGGCTGTTTTTCTATGTATATTTTGCTCAAGCCGTATGTGAATTGTCCCCACATCATTTGTTTGTCGTTTTTGGCCTGCAAAGAGGAAATCAAGCTTACGTGCGGGAAGCCGTCGGGAGCGAGCGTGGACAATAAGCCCAGTTTGCCGGTAACGGCAAATTTAACCATATCTTCATTTCTTATTTCGTTTAACATTTACACCTCCGCCTTAGTCGCGCCCGACCAAATGGCGCTTTTTACATATTTGCGCGCCGTTTTGCAAAGCTGTTCCATTTTGCTTCGGCTTATGAGCTCAGCGTCCTTTAACGCCCATTCTTTGCCCAATAAGCGGTATTTGTGCGCGCAAAGGTTATTAAAGCTGAGCAGTTCCCATTTTGTTATATCGGGCATGTTCTGTTTAAGAAACTTGCCTATAGCCTCAATGTTTTTGCTTTCATCGGTATAGCCGGGAATAATAGGCGTTCTTATCCATACTTCCACGGAACTTTGCGCCCCCAATCTCTTGGCGTTCTGCAAAATCTGCGTATTCTCCAGCCCCGTCATTTCTTTGTGCTTTTCGCTGTCAACGGCCTTTATGTCGTAAAGCACAAGGTCTATATAAGGCAACAGCTTTTGCAAAATGTGATAAGGATAATTCCCCGCGGTATCAAGCGCCACATGAACGCCTTGCCGCTTAAGCTCCTGAACAAGGGGCTCAATGTATTCCCAATGCAATACGGGCTCTCCGCCCGATAATGTAACTCCGCCTCCGCTGACTTCATAGTAGGCTTTATCCTTTAAAAGTTCTTTTATCAGCTCTTGAACCGATATGCTTTGACCTTTTACTTCAATGGCGTTGGCGGGACAGCTGTCGGCGCAAACCAAACAAAAAACGCACAGCTTTTCGTCGAAAACAAGTCCGTCTTCATGGAAGGATATCGCGCCGTTAGGGCAAACGTCGCGGCAAGTAAAACAACCTATGCAACGATCCTTCAGCCAATATTTTTGTCGATAAAAAGGAATGTTTTCGGGATTATGGCACCAAATACATTTTAAGTTGCAGCCCTTGAAAAATACCGTGGTTCTTATTCCCGGACCGTCTTCCGTGGACATTTTTTGAATATCGGATATAAAAGTTTCCATGCTCACCTAATATTTATTGTGTATTTCCCTGTTGATGATCTCATTTTGCAATTCTCTGCCTATGGATGTGAAATAAGCGTTATAGCCCGTTACTCTGACCAATAAATGACGATATTCCGAAGGGTTCTTTTGGGCGTCTATAAGAGTATCCACATCAAGAGAATTGATTTGCAGAGCGGTGCCGCCGTTTTCCACATAACCTCTCAGCAAAGCGATGAATTTTTGTTTATGCTCTCGGTCTCTCAAAAGAGAGGGCGACAGCGTAATGGTATGGCTGGCTCCGTTAGGCAAATAGTTCACATAATCCAAATAATCGCCGTCGGGTTTTCTGCTTCCCAAAGCTTTGCCCACCGAATTGATATTTGAAGTGGGGCCCTTGGTGTCGGCGCCGTTGCTGGGGCATATGGCGTTTGAAAGGAATTGTCCTTTTTTCCTTCCGTCGGGGCTTGCGGGCAGTATAAAACCGTCGCTGATCCAATAATTCCAGCTCAGCATACCCGGCCTTAATTGAGCGTCAGTCATTATGGTCTTATATTTCCAAGTTTCCTCCGCCCATAATTTCATCACCTTTTCGGCCATCTCATCCGCCGCGTCATCGTCTCTGCCGTACTTGGGCGCTTTGTATTTGGCTATGGCCTGAAGCTTTTCGTATCCTTCCCAATTGTTTTTAAGCGCTTCGATTAATTCCTGCATACTGCATATTTTCTTGTCATAGACAAGATATTTAATGGCAAGCAGGCTGTCCACGGTAGTGGCGAAGGTTACCCCTTCCACCGTGACAAACCTAAGCTCGGCGCCGCCCTGCGTTATGTCCAAAGCTTTGTCTATGCAACCTTTGACCAAACAGGACAAATAAGGCGTGGGATGAAATACCGCCCTTACATAATCGCTTTCGTTATACAGCCTTGCGATATTCTCCACAATAAATTTAACATGCTTTTCAAAAGCGGCGTAAAATTCCTCAAAGCTTTCAAACTTTGCGGAATCGCCGGTATCCGCGCTGTGTCTTTTTTGCTTATACGGCTTGCCCCAAATCTGGTCCTTATATTCAATCAGGTCGCCTCCTCGGGCCAGCGTTAACTCCACAGCCTTAAAAAGATTAAGGTTGATGTCCACCGTGCCCGAACGGTCGTTGCCGGTCATAGTGTTTTCCAGACACCCCACGGCGGCGTAATTCCAAACATTTTTTTCGTTAATGTATTCCTCCAAGCCGCACTTTCTCGCCTGTCTCAACAGCCCCGCCATTGACCTTTCGTCAAAATTAAGCAAAAAAGGCGCGCCTTGACTTTCGGCTATCATATCGGCTATTTTCTCAAGCAGCTTGTGGGGGGAATTGCGATGCAGCCTAATGTTGGGCTTAGGCTCAAGAATGGGGCTCATGTCGTCGATTACTTCAAGAAGCAAATAGGATAAATCGTTGGTCAAATCTTCCCCGTTTTCTCCCATTCCGCTTATCATAAACAATTGGCCAAAGCCAGCGGTAATGCCTTGGTTGCTCCCCACCTTTATTTGAGCATCGTACGCGGTATTGCAATGCACCCACATGCATTCAAGGATTTCCTTCATGAATTCCCTTGTCATGCCCTGCTTAACGGATATTTCATAATACGGATAAAGATATTGGTCCAGTCGTCCGAAGGACACGCCGGGACCGGGATAATTTTCGTCGCTCATGACAAGCATATGCGTAAGCCATAAGGATTGCACGGCCTGCCAAAAATCCTGAGCGCCGTTATACGGCACTACTTTAAGGTTTTCACTCATGGTAAGGAGTTCTTTTTTTCGCTTGGCGTTCTCTTCTTTTTCGGCAAGCTCGGACAGCCTTTGCGAATACCTTTGAGCAAGCTCGACGGGTATTTCCGCCGCCGTCCTCATTGCCCTTAGCTGGGCGCCCTTGCTGCCTCTGCGTTCTATCGCCGAAAGAGATTTATACTTGTTGTCGATTTGTTCAATAATATGCTTGAATCCGTATTTCAGAATGGTAGGGTAATCGGGAATAAGGTGTCCGCTTGTGGCGCCGCAATTGCCGAATCCTCTATCATGGAATTCTATCGTCCTTTCCCTTAAGCCGCCCTTGCCGTAAAGTATTTTGGAGCGCATAGCGGCCTCTTTCTTGGTATGACAATGGCTGATAAAAAGATTGAAGTTGGCGCCGCAAAGCAAATCGCCCGGCAAAATATCAAGGGGCACATGCTTTGTCATGGCTTCTTTTAGAAAAAAAGCCCGTCTTTCGGCTATGCTTTTTTTATAAAAATCCTTGGGCGTCTCTATTTTCTTGCCTATCTGTTTCAGGCCGTATTGAAAAGTATTAAAGAAGTTATATGTTTCGGGAACTATGTAATAGTCTATTTCGTTATATACCTCGTCGTGCGGCAATCCTGTGGTAAAAACTTTGTATTCGTTATTCCATGGCCTTTCCACGCCTTGAAAGTAATAATCCCTCAGCCATTTTATGCGGGGCGTTAAATTCTTGGGCTCTTTGATTTTCTTCATTATTGCCGTCTCCTTTCCCTTAGCATAGTTTACATTTTATCATATCGACCGTAACAAATCAATATTTACTGAAAAATAGCCAATATGGCGTAAATTATGCGAAAAAATCAATCTTTATTTTTGTTTTTCTCTAAATATTCCAGTTGGGCGGCGCGGCTGAGCAAATCCTCATTTATCGCGGCTTTCAACAGCTTTTCCAACAGCCTTCCCCTTTTGGCTTCGGGAATGCCCATTTCTATTAAATCCCCGCCTCTCACCTTCAAATCCTTGACAGTAAAAGGAATTTTTTTGTCTACCATTTCTTGATAAATCTTTTCCAACCGCGCAGCGCAAAGGCAATCGCCTTTCAAATTGCCGCTGGCCGCGTAATCCGCTCTCTTAAGCGCTATTAAATCTTGGATTATATCATGGTTTTCTTGAACAAAGGACTTTAATTCGCCACTTTCCTTATCGCACTTCAAATCGTACATATGCAATTTGACCAAGCGAACGGTTTTATTGATTTCGTCATTGGAATAGCGCAGCCTGCCCATAATCTGCCTTGCCACCTCTTGGCCTTTAATGTCATGGCCTTTCATGGAACCATCCTCTCGTATGCACAAGGGCTTGGCTATATCGTGAAATAGCGCCGCCAATCTGATATGGGGCGGGGCAAGTTCATAAGCCTTTGTAACATGTCCATACACATCGTATTTATGATAATCTCTTCTTTGCTTTATTCCCTTGCATTTAACCAATTCGGGAAGTATAAACGGCAATAGGCCCAGCTTTTCAAGATATCTTAAGCCCTTGACATGCCCCCCTTCGTTTCCGTAACGGCAATCGGCGCTTACTATCTTATTGAATTCATCTCTTATCCTTTCGGGCGCTATGTCCTGAATGAGAAAGGCGTTGTCCTCGGCGGCGTTAAATGTTCGCTCTTCAACTTCAAACCCCAGTTCGGCCGCCTGCCTCGCCAAGCGCATCAGCCGCAACCCGTCTTGACCAAAAACTTCTTGGGGAGAAGTTACCGTTTTCAATATTCTTTTCTTTATGTCCTCCGCGCCGTTTAAGGGATCAATTAATTTTTTTTCCAAAATATCATAATAAACGGCGTTCGCGGTGAAATCTCTCCTTAAAGCGTCCTGCGTCAAATCTTCGGTAAACTCCGATTTATGCGGACGATGAAAACCTTTTTTGTAGCTGTCCGTTCTGAAAGAGGTATACTCGAATCGGAATCCGTCTTTTATTATCGCCAATGTGAACAGCTTTTTGCTGTTCACTTTTACCTTAAAAGGAGTGGAGCGCAAAGCGGCGATAACTTTGTCGGGCGGCAAGGCGGCGGCAAGGTCGATATCGTCAACAGCATAATTCAATAAAATGTTTCTTACCGCTCCCCCCACCATATAAAGCGGCTTGTCAAAGAGCGACGCAAGCTCTTCCAATACCGCTTTCAATTCCTCTTTAAGCATATACCTCCGGTTTCAGCACGCAAACATCGGGAAGATTTCTGTATTTTTCGTCATAATCCAAACCATATCCCACCACAAAAACATTGGGGATGACAAAGCCCACATAATCTCCCTTAATATCCGTTTCTCTTCTTTCGGGCTTGTCAAGCAAGGAAGCGATCTTAATGCTTTTGGGGTTGCGCTGCTTGAGAATTCTTTTCAAATAAGAAAGGGTATGCCCGCTGTCGATAATGTCCTCCACTATCAAAACATTTTTGTTTTCAATGGGCGTGGATATGTCCTTAATTATTCGCACTTCGCCGCTTGACGCCGTGCCGGACCCGTAACTGGACACTTCCATAAAATCAAAATTAACCGAAGTGTCCACCTTTCTCACAAGGTCGGCAAAAAACAAGGTGGCCCCTCTCAATATGCATATCATGACCACATCTTCGCCTTTCAAGTCTTCGGTAATTTGTTTTGCGATCTCATCGGTGCGCTTGTTGATTTGGTCTGCGCTAATAAGTACTTTTTCAATATCGCGGTATTTCATAATGTCTCCTTGTTTATATAATATATTTCTTTGGTTTTTTCATCGATTTTTATTTTATCGCTGATTTCCACCCCGCAAATCATAAGCGCTTGGTCGCCGCTGGCCAAGACAAGCAGCTTGCGGCGATGTCTGTAAGGCATTTTTATGTCTGTCAAATAATCATTGAGCTTTTTGGTGCCGCCGCCGTATCTCTTGAAGATATCCCCGTCCCTCTTGTTTCTTAAAACCGCGTCTTTGGGTATCTTTTCAGCGTCAAACGATATCCCTTTCAGCACTTTATCGCCTTTAACAAAACGATATTTGCTGTCGCAAAAAACATAAGTTTTGGTTAAATCAAAAGGCAGGCATATATCCTCGATGGGGCCCTCGTCCCTACAGAATACAAGCTTGTCATATTCCTTTATGGCCATTATACCAAAAGGCAGATTAATCGAAGAATTGTTTTCCTTTGTTATAAGCTCGTTAATATAATCAAGGTGTTTAAGCTCTATATCCTGATAAATTCCCATATTTTCAAACACCTTGAGATAGGTATATTTCTTTACGATGCCGTGCGCTTTTTGCAAATCTTTGAGCTCTATATAATATTCCCCCTGATTTTCATGAACGGGCAAAACATTCATGGAAATAAACTCATCTGCTTCAAAAGCGTTTTGCGACAACCTTGAAAAGCTTTCGGCATAATTGTCAAATCTTTCCTTAATTGCCGCAAAGACTTTATTTCTCAAGAAGTTTCTGGTATATTCGTCTGAAAAATTGGTGGCGTCATTGACATAGGGGATATTGTTCAGTTTTACATATTCTTCTATTTGCTTGCGGCTGCAATTGATAAGAGGATGAATAAAGCCTTGCCGATCGCGTATGCCCTTAAGCCCTCTTATGCCCGTTCCTCTTAATATGCGCATAAGAATTGTTTCGGCATTGTCGTCGGCGTGGTGCGCAAGCGCGATATAGTCAACCGTTTTTTGCATCAAAAGCTTGTCAAAAATTTCGTAGCGCAATCTTCTGGCGCACAGTTCAATGGATTCTTTGGTTTTTTTGCTTTCCTCAATGGTGTTGACGGCAAACGGCATAAAGGGTATATTTTTTTTCAAACAGAAAGAGGCGACGAAATCGCTGTCTTTTTTAGATTGCGCGCCCCTTATGCCGTGTTCGATATTAATTACGATTATGTCCGCCCCTTTTTCGATAAGACAATGGAGCAAGGCCATGGAATCCATTCCGCCTGAAACCGCCACTCCTATTTTACCGTAAACGGGCAAGATAATATCCATATAAGTATTATATACTCAATTTTCCCTCATATCAAGAGTAATTGCCATTAATGGCCTTAACCCACCCTTTTGTACTCTATGACCCTGCCCGCTATGCAGGACATATCGTCCCGAATGCCTTTTTCTTGGGCAAGGCGCTTGGCGTTGTTCACCAAAAGCTCGGCGAATATTTGCGGGTTTACGGTATTGGATGTTAAAAGTATGTCTCTAATCATATCCGTTCCCAGACTGTCGATAACGCCGTCGGAAACAAGCACGATAATATCCCCGTCATAAAGCTGTTTTTGTTCGATAATGGGAAAGGAATCTTCCACTATTCCCAAAGGCAAGCTGCCACAATTGATGACCTCCACCGAGCCGTTGGACAAAATAAAGCTTTCCCTGCCCCCTTGTTTAATAAAATCAACCGCTCCTTTTCTGACATCCACGACGGCGATATCAAGCGCGTTAAAATCTTCTTTTTCCCTTAAACCGAGCAATCTGCCCACGCACGACAAAACGGTGGTATGGTCGAATCCCGCTTTATAAAAGCTTTCTATCATGCGTATGGCGTTCATGGAAGAATTGTATGCCTGCTGTCCGCTGCCCATGCCGTCGGAAAGTATGAGCATTATTTTGTCTTCGCTTATTCTCACCGCCTTTCGGTTGTCGCCGCATTTATCATTTTCATCCTTTGCCACCGCCATATCACCGTAAACGACATCCAGCTTGGGAGAGGCGATAAAATGTAAAACCATATTGCCTTTAATGTTCTTTTCCCTTTTGTTTTCAATCATTTTCATTCCCATAAACGAACTCAGCACCTCGCCTATGGCCTTGTTGTCGGCGTCGCTTTCTTTTACCGTAAGCGTTATTTTATCAATTTCGCCGTCTTTGCCGTAAACCACTATGTCGCTTATGGGCGTTCCTTCCGCGCACAGAGTTTCATAAATTCTTTTTTCCAAAACGGTGTCGTAGCATATCTCGGCGCGCATTTCTTCGCCCAGCTTTTCCAGCAGCAAACCCACGCCGCCCATTTGCGCGATAATCATTTCCCGCCCTTGCTCGATGGACTGTTCAATAAGGCGGCGTTTTTTATATCTTGACACCGTATCGTTGACGGTATTGATAAGCGTGTTTACCCTTTTGCATTGGTTAACCAAAACGGGAGGCGTATCCAGCAAGGTGGCTTTGCCGTTATCCATGGCGGCAAGCGCCATGCCCGATACCGCAAAAGAAGTATCCCCCATTTTTTGCTTGCAGTCTTCCGCAAAAGGACAATTCCTGCAGCACTTTCGGCAAACCTCCGCCGTTATTATTTTTTCGTCATAACGATTTTTTTTATCGTTCAATTCATATTTCAATATGTCTTGGATTTCATAAAAAACGCCGCTCAAATTAAAAAGTCTTTTTGCCACCTCTTTTCTGTTCCGATTGGCAAGCGTTTTGGCGGACATATTGCTTGCCGTTTGCGTTTGCAGCGATTTAACGGCAATGAATAATCTTTTGGGCATCAGCACGGCCAAAAGGGCCCCCGATGCGTATGAGGCAATCTCCAACGCCTCAAACGAACGGTTGAAGAAATATGTAAACGCCACCGTTCCTATCACAACCGCCACGGCGGTTATGNNGCGGTTATGTATATATTCATATCCCTGAAAGCCATGGCGATAAGAGCAAGGGTAACCAGCAGCGCTAGATAATAAAAGTTCTGCAAAGCTATGCCGCTGCCCAACCCCATGGCTCCCGCCATTATCAGCGTGAGCGAATACAGCGATTGCTTGGTTAATAATATCGTAAAAACCGCCACCATGGCAAAAACGCTGAAGCCCCAAACCCGCAAAAAGCTCAGCGCCAAAAAAATTACCGCGCAAAAAACAAACAAGGCCAGCTTTTCCTCATGCCGCAATCGATACCTCAGCCCTCTGGTAAACAGCGGATTAAGAAAAGCAAGGCAATTATACATAAACAATTGCGTTCCCAAAACGCTGATTATGGTATTTGTCATTTGATACACATCATATGTATAAAGCGCTATCATGGGAATTTGGCTTAAGAAGGCATAAACGCTCAAATACAGCGGAGTTATTTTCCTTTTGGCTTTATAATGTATAAAATACGCCAAAATGATTATCGCGCAGGGCAAAAGCGCAAACAAAAGGTTAATCAGCTCTGGGGTTACTATCATCGAAGAAGCGGCGAACAGCGGGCAAATTATCAACACATTTTGCCTGCAATACACAAGCGCCATTAAAAAGGCCAAAGCAAAGGCTTTTATCCCCGTATTCTTTTCAGCCAAAAACAATAACAAAAAAACCGCGAAATAAATTATGTGCAATAATATATTCTTTCTTTTCATACATACACCCGCAAAAAAATAAGTCTGCACCTAATAGTGTAGACCTTATTTCTTTGAGGGGTATGGCTAATTTTGCGGAATAAGCGCATTATGTGCCAAAAGCGCATAAAAACTCTATGTCGTTAATGCTCGAATACCTTAAAATGACTTTGCCCAAGACGCTGTCTATGTCCTCCAGCACGCCGTAATGGCTGTCCGTGGAATTATTTCTGTTGTCTCCGAGAAAGAACATTTTGCCTTCGGGCACATATATTGTTTTTTCCTCATAATCGGTGGTAATTTTTTCTTTTATATAGTCTTCCTTCAAAGCTTTGCCATTTCTCCAAATTTCATAGCCTTGTATTTCTTCGTTATATTTAATCTCAATCTTATCCCCGCCCAAGCCTATTACTCTTTTAATCAGTTTATCGTTATATGTTTTGCTGTTAAAGATAACGATGTCGCCGTGTTTTATTTTTTTGGTGCGGTAAATAAGCGCATAGTCGTCATCATGAATGGTAGGTTCCATGGAATTGCCTTCAATGGGATGCACCGCCAATTTATAACGGCTGAAATAAAAAGACAGGCTCATACATATTATGAAGAATACTACAAGTATAACCGTGTCTCTGACTCTTTTGTTCATAAGTTCCCTCATATGAATAATATTTTGCCTATTATCGCATCATTATTCAATATACAGATAGCTTTGACGCTGTCCCAATCTTCTAATGAAAACAATTTGGAGTTTTTGAAATCGTTGGCTTCGAACTTATGGCTGACAAACGCTCCGCTGCTCGCCTTCATGGGGCTTACCGCCTCGTATTCCTCCACCTTGCCCTTGCTGCCTTTTACGGTAAGCTTTATTTTCAAAGTAATGTCTTTATCCGAATAAACGTCTATCTGCAATATTTTCCCTTTATTCTGTCTAGCGTATCTGCCTATGTCAAAATTCAATAGCCGCCCGAACTCGCTTTTTACGCCCTTAAGCCCTATGGGCGTAACCGCCTGCGTCAATCCGCTTTTCAGCAATATGGGCTTATCGCTTTCTTCAATAAAGGAAGCCACCCCCATGCTGCCCTCGTACACTATTCTTCCGCTGTCCTCCACATCGGGTTTGAAGTCCAAATCCTCAAGCAAAGCGTAGGTTTCGGCGGAGGACAAACAAAATCCTTCTTTATATATTATATCACAAAAAGCAAATAAAGGCCCTTTGTTTTGGTCTATCTTAAGCTTGGCAATAAACTGGGTTTTGCTTATGGCAACGCTGTCCGCTCTCTTCCAATTTCTTACCAAATGGTCATATTCACCGTAAGAATAATATATATAAACATCCTTGATGTCTTTGGTCCTGTCCGCCTGCGCTTCGGCATACACAACGCCGTCGCTTACCGACAGTACCGTTTTGGGTCGCTTCAACAGCTTCTTTCCCGAAAGCGCTCCCTTGAGCCATTTCGCTATTGTTTGGTAAGCCGCTTGACTGACGCTGCTGCGGCTGTTGGGGGTTATTACAATGCTCACATGGTTATCCCCCAATAGCGCCAAAAGGTTGGACAATCTGTCAATATCGGCCTTGTCACTGTTGGAAGGAATAGCTATCATGACGGGCGCGCTTATATGCTTTGCGTAAGCCACCGAAGCCACTCCGGTCAGCCAGCACATCATTTGCTCGTCGATTTCCAATTCCCTTTTGTCACCATATTTATTAATATGGAGATATTCTTTATAACCCGCTCCGTTTACGCAAACAAGCGCTTTGAAGCGATGGTCGCAACCCGCCGCCTGCATGGCCACTTCCACGCCGTCTCCTATGCCGATAACGGCGATATCGCTTATTTTTAATTCCCTGATGACAAAAGTAGCCGCCCTTCTTACTATCGCGGTATATAAATATTGACAGGTATCTTTTGCGGTGGGACAAACTTTTTTGATATGGTCGCCGGCTTTGCTGATATCTCCGTATTCAAGGCCGACGGGGAATTCGGTGCGATAATTTTCGCCTATGCCGCTACAATCGGGAATAATAACGGTATAGCCCTTGGATACAAGGTCATAGACAATATCCCGCTGCGCCCTTTGGGCATATTCCTGGACTATGATAACGGCTTTGTCCGAGGGTTTGTCCAAGGGCTTATATATCTCAAGAACGGCTCTGAGCAAACCTTGTTCGGTTTTTAACGCGGTAACGGTAACAACAAGGTACGCGCAATGGTTTTCCGTCGTTTCATCGTTCTTGACAATATCCAGCTTTTCTTCGGTATTAAAATCTTGCCACACCTGCGCGGGTGTCATTATAGTATATTCCATTCCGAAGTTATACTTTCTCCTTCTTATCCTGCAGGGCAGTTTCCACGGCTTTTTGCAATTCCACCAACGGAATTATCATAGCCGCGAAGCCCACGCTTACCGCCAAAGGCCCGATAGGAAGCAATACGGTGCCGAAAGCGTTTTGCATGAACGGGAAAACAATAACCAGCGCCAGCAAAGCGATTCCCACAATAAAAGATAAGTTCAAAAACTTATTGGAAAAGGGATTTCCCTTAAACAAGCTTTTTGTTTGCGAACGCAGGTTATACGCATGCAGCAATTGAATGACGCACAAAGTTACAAATGCCATAGTCATGGGAAGCCTATCATCAAAATTCATAGCCGGCTCCAATACATAATAACCCACGAAGAAAGAACCCAAAACAAGCGCGGTTTGGAACAATCCTTGGATGATAATATCCTTGCCCGTCTGTCCCGCAAACAAACTGGCTCCCGCCTGGCGCGGCTTTTGGTCCATAACGTCGGCTTCGGCCTTTTCCATACCCAAAGACAACGCCGGCAAAGAATCGGTAACAAGATTTACCCAAAGTATCATTACCGGGGTAAGAAAATGCACGTCGGCGGGCATAAACAAGGTCACTGCGAACAAACATAATACTTCGGCGATATTGGCGGAAAGCAAAAACTGTATGGCTTTTTTTATGTTGGCGTAAACCTTTCTGCCCTCTTCAACGGCATTGATTATGGTAGCAAAGTTATCGTCGGCAAGCACCATATCCGAAGCGCCTTTGCTTACGTCCGTTCCCGTAATTCCCATTCCTATTCCTATATCCGCCTGCTTAATGCTGGGGGCGTCGTTGACGCCGTCGCCCGTCATGGCAACCACATAGCCTTTGGATTTGAATGCCTTCACTATCCTGACTTTGTTTTCAGGGCTGACTCTGGCGAACACCCTGTATCTTTCAAGATTGGCCATAAATTCCTCGTCGCTGAGCTTGTCAAGCTGCTGCCCGGTTATGACAAGATAATCGTCTTTGTCAAGTATGCCGATTTCTTTGGCTATGGCCGAAGCGGTGTCTATATGGTCGCCGGTTATCATAATAGCCGTCATGCCCGCTTTTTTGCATACTCTTACAGCTTCGGCAACCTCGGGTCTGGGAGGGTCTATCATGCCCACCAAGCCCACGAATACCATATCGCTTTCCAGATTTTCGATATTCAAGTCCTCGTGCTTAACCGCCACGGCCAGAACCCTGAGCGCTTTTTTTGCCATGGCGTTATTGGCTTGGTTGATAATTTCTATGTCTTTATCGGTAATTTCGCGTATTTTATCGTCGTCTTGAATATATTTGCATTTGCCGATAAGAATATCGGGAGCGCCTTTAATGAAAGCGGTCGTCTTTTCGGCGTTTTGGTTTATTGTGCTCATCAATTTTCTTTTGCTGTCAAAGGGAATTTCGTCAATTCGTTTATTGAGCTTATTTAATTCAACAACGTCTACGCCGATTTTTTGGGCATAAGCCACAAGCGCCGTTTCGGTGGGATCGCCCAGCAATTTATCTTCATTGATAACGGTATCGTTACAAAGCGTCATCCCCTTAATCAAATTGTCGAAAGCTTTGTCTTCCGTCTTTTCTCCTTCGGCGATTATGCCTTTTTTGAAAGTAAACAGTTCTTTTACCGTCATCTGGTTGAGAGTGAGCGTGCCTGTCTTATCCGAACAAATTATTTGACAGCATCCCAGCGTCTCAACGGCGGGCAAATTTCTTATTATGGCTTTTCTTTCGCTCATCCTCTGCACGCCTATGGCAAGCACAATGGTAACCACCGCCGGCAACCCTTCGGGAATGGCGGCCACGGCGATAGCCACCGCCGTCATGAAGGAGCCAATTATCACATCTAAAGCAAAGCTTCTTGCTTTTATAACCGCCACCGCAAAAATAATGGCGGCGGCTATTAGCACGATTACGCTCAATATCTTGGCGGTTTTGGCAAGCTGCTGCTGCAAAGGCGTTTGCTGCTCTTCGCTTTTACTCAGCATTTCGGCAATTTTACCCACTTCGGTATTCATGCCCGTAGCCACCACAACGCCCTGTCCTCTTCCGTAGGCGACGGCGCCCGAAGAATAAGCCATATTATACCTGTCTCCCAAAGGCGCGTCTTCTTTGTCCAAAGTAGCGGTGTCTTTTTCGCTGGGCACCGATTCTCCCGTCAAAGCGGCTTCCTCAATTTTTAACGAAGCGCTTGATATCAGTCTCATGTCCGCGGGTACGGTGTCTCCCGCCTCAAGCATGACTATGTCGCCCACAACTATTTCGCTGCTGTTTATTTTGACTATTTCGCCGTCCCTTAAAACCTTGGCCAGCGGCTTATTCATATTCTTTAACGCTTCCAAAGCGGCTTCGGCTTTGCTTTCCTGCGCCAAACCGATAAAAGCGTTTATCAATACTATCAGCAATATAATGCCGCTGTCTATAAGCTCCGAATACTCTTTCCTCGCAATGGCAATAGCCGCGCTTACCGCGGCCGCCACCAAGAGAACGATTATCATCACATCTTTCATTTGATTGAGGAATCTTGCAAGAAAAGACTTTTTCGCCGCTTCTTTAAGCTCGTTTTTTCCGTATTTTTCCAGTCTTCGCTTAGCTTCTTCGCCGTTTAAACCCTTTTCGGAGGTATTAAGCTCTTTCAAAACTTCTTCGGGGGATAAATTGTAATAATTTTTCATTTCCTTTCCTTTTGTGCAGATTTATATTTTTGGTTTAACAGCTTCTTTGTTGCCCTCTGGGCTTTGATATTTTCTTTATCCACTTTCTTTAAGGCGTTGACAAAAAACTTTATCATATCAAACTTGCCTTTAAGGAAGAAAGGATTGGGGTTTTTGCTGTATGCGATTTTCCGCATATCTAAAATCTTATAAAAATATTTCAACCTTGTCAAGAAACTTTTATAATCTGCGCGCTTGGTCCAATTCCTTTCGGCCACGGCAATGAGTCTGGGATATGTCATTTCTTCCAATTTATTGACATTTTCGACATGCTCCGTCCATAAAGGCGCTTCCAACCCCCATACATTGCCTTCCATGTTAATGTCTATTTTATAATTATAAGTCTTTTTCAGCGGTGTCATACCGGCGGGATAATCCAAATAGAAGCTAAAAAACGGACTGACAATTACTTTTCTGCCCTTTTTTACTTCATCATAAGCGGCTTGTTTGCATTCTTTTGATTCCTTCCAATACTGCACCACGATATCGCCTTGGATATTGCCGCCCAACATGCCGTCGTTCCAATTAATTACCTTTCTGCCTTTGCCGTTGAGGTACTTTACCATTTTCGTCATAAAATAGCCTTGAAGCTCTTCTTCGTTTTTAAGGTTATTCTCTTGAATGGTCTTTTGGCAATCGGGACAGGTTATCCAATTGAGCTTAAGCGCTTCGTCGCCGCCCAAATGTATATATTCGTAAGGAAAAAGCTCCAATATCTCATCCAGCAAATCATAAAGAAAATCATAAACGCTTTGCTTGCCCGCGCAAGCGATATAAGGCGAAATGCCGTAACCTTCGCCCACAATGGTTTTTTGTTGAAAACAGGACAAATGGGGATAAGCCGCGATAGCCGCCCTGAAATGCCCCGGAATATCTATTTCGGGAATGACATTAATGTAATTTTGCTTGCAGTAATCCACAATTTCCCTTATGTCCTCCTTGCTGTAATACCCTTCCACTTTGATGCCGTCGCCCATGGTTTGCTTGCGCGAGCCGCCCACTTCGGTGAGCAAGGGATACTTGTCGGATTTTATTCTCCAGCCCTGATCGTCGGTCAAATGCCAATGGAAAGTGTTTATTTTCAACAGCGCCAGCATGTCAATCTGCTTTTTGATTTCCTCCACCGTAAAAAAATGCCTTACGCAATCGAGCATATAGCCCCTATATGAATATTGAGGGCTGTCTTCGATTTCCAAAAAAGGCAGGGCATTTTTATATTGGATTTCCAATTGCTTAAGCGTTTGTTTGCCGTAAAATAATCCTTTGTCGCTTACGGCTTTAATGGTAACGCCGTCATTGTCAATTGTCATCTTATAACCTTCTTCGCCCAGCGAACTAAGCGTTTTGATTTCGTTAATCTTATAGGGCTTTTCTAAAACTCCCTCTTTGAGAGTTACTTTGTTGGGATAGGGAATTAACTTTAACATAATATTTTTCTCCTTATTCCTTATATTAATTTTACATCGGGAAGATTGATGTCGTTATTTCCGTCGCTCAATGTGATTTCCTCTATTTCCACATTGACGCTTCCTGCTACCTTTTTATTAAAGCAAAACCTCAACAGATCGCCGCTTTGGACAACCGCTCGGCCTTCTTTACCGCAATAATAAATAAAGGTGAAGCTCCCCGGATTTATGTTCCTTTTTTCCAATTCCCAGCCGCTGTTATACAAAAGCACATCGTCATTATAGTCCAATTGGGAGCTGTCAAACCTTACGGTCATCATGAAAGCGTAAACGGGGCTTAAATCCTGAAAATCCAAATTCAAGGTAACAAAGAAGTTGTCGCCTTCTATTTTTTCATTCAGCTTAAGCCGCGCCTTGGTAATAATATTATATTCGCTTACCACCACATAATCCCAATATGAAGTATACATGCCCAAGTATTTGACTCTCATGGAGCGCCTTTGGGTAGGCCCTGTGGTAGTGGAAGTGTCAAAGCCTTCAAGCATATCCGGAGTTACTTTCTGCACGATGTGGCCTTTATCGTTTTTTAACACAATGACGATATAAACATTGTCGAAGTTTATTTTCTCGTCCACATTATAAACTGTTTTGAAAGAGCCTTTCTGTATTTCTATATAGCTTATGTCGCCTGCTTTTATCTGCTTATCTCGGCAGCCCGCCAAGCAAAACGAGAAAATCAAAATAAATAACGCCGCCAATATTTTTTTCATTCGCTCCACCCCTCTTTATTGAAGCTGTTTGGCTTTTTGCGTCCACAAAACAAAGTCTGTAAGCGTATATACGCCGTCGCCGTTGTAATCGGCGTATATCGCCGCGTTGCTTGTGTTTTGCAGCAATGCCTGAGCAAGCAAAGGAATATCGTTTTGGTCCAATATTCCGTTCTTGTCGGCGTCGCCTTTGACGTATACGCTGAAAGCTTCCAGCAAAGCGCCTTCGGAATTTCTTATTTCTATCGATATGTCGGAATTCAAAAACATATTTTGGTCATAGACGATATCCATATAGCTTCCGTCCTTCTTTTTGCAAAGGATATCGGCATAGGAATTTACCTTGTCCATAAATTCGGCAAAAATAGTTCCTTCGTCAAAAATTATTCTGGTATTGATTCTGTCAATCTTTACGCCTTGCACGCCTTCATTAAGCACAAGCAGCGGACTGGCGTTTTTTTCTCTTACATAAACCTTGAAGCTTGTGGAAAGCCCGAATTGAGTCAAATTCAAGAATATTACCTGCGCTCCTCCTTTTGAAGGCGTGGGATTAAAGGGCGTCAAATAATCTTCATACGCCGAAATGCTTAAGGTTTTTTTGGTGCCGCTCTTGGTAGTCAGAATCACCTTGCCCCCGCTTAAATCCAGCGTTTGGCCGTAATCGTAGTATTTTTTGGCGGGAGCGATAAGTTGAATCTCCACGGGAATATCTATTACTTCCACAATTAAAGTGACGCTGTAAGTTCCCCAATAACTGATATTTATTTGCTGAACCCCGATTTTCGTACTATCGAAATCATGAATGAACGAATCGGTAATCAAAGACTGTTCCCCGTTGACATATTCGCAATACATAACGATGGAAAGAGGCTCTCCCAAAGCGTATATCAGCTTTGATTTTTCATAATCCACAACAATTCTTTGTATTTTATTCCTTACCTCGACCTGATAAGTCCAAAAATCTCCCGTTACTATATATGTAACGGTAATATTTTGCACCCCTATTTTAGTTTTGTCATAACCTGTTACCGCAAAATCTTCCTCGTTATAATGTATGTCTTGAGGCGTGCTTTGCCGGAATATCAGTCGTATGCTGAAATCGCTTAAATCCAAGTCCTGATATACCTCATAAAGCGTTTTGGGCGAAGAAAGCACCCTTATCTCGTCTATGACATCAATAACATTTACGGTAATATTATAATGAAATTGTTCATAATTGAAGGTATAATTGACGGTAACATATTGTGTCCCCAGCTTGTTTTTATCATAGTTGGACATAGTCCAGTTTTGGACGGTTTGTTCGGCGCCGCTTGCCATTACGCAATAAACATCCAAAGGAATTTGGTTGTATTCTTGCCCGACGATTACCGTAATATTAAGCTGTCTTGTATAAATTCCCGTAACATAATCAAAAAATTGTATAGTTTTTTGAGCGGTTTTCCCCATAAGCGTGAAAGATATCGTCTGCGGCGTGAGCAAGGTATTGTCCACGCCCAGCACCCAATCGTCTATCTCAATTGTGTACTCGGTATCGTTTCCGACTTTTATCCACAGCCTTAAATCGGTTTCCTCGCCGTATTTGAAGCTGCTTTGGCCGATTAACTGCAGTTCCTCAACCGAAGACAACCCGAAAACCTTTTGCACCACCGTATAAAGTTTACTGTATCCGCCCAAGGTGTTTTTTACCCAAACATGCATGTTGATGTTTTCAAAGCCGTCCCCTTGCTGGTAGTCGTCAAAGCCTAAATGGATATTCTCAAACAAGGGTTGGCCGTCCACATTGCCCACATCTATTACCGCTCCACCGTAAAAAGACACTCTCGCCAATATGCTTTGGTCGTAATGCTTATTGGAATCATACACCGCGGCGTCGTTTAGCATCATTGAAGTAACTATCAAATGGCTTACGCTGTCTTCCACCGTTACGGAGACTTGCGGATACAAGCTCAAAGGTATGTCAAAATCGGGATTATAGTATCTGAACTTCACATTTTGGGCGCCCAAAACATATTTATCATAACCTTCAATGACGATAACCGAATCCTCTCCGTCCTCAATATCCGTCTTCCGTATTATGGGTTCGATGATATCGGCGCCCGACTGCATCTTTATTATCAATTCGCCGTTGCCGAAAATTTCCTCGCCGTAAGCAAAAACCGATTTCGATAAATTGGGGGTTATCCCTATAACCTTATCAAACACGGCAATCTCAAATGAAATATATATGACATTGACAATCCCCGCTTTAAGGGCTATGGGATCGGGATCGGTGTACTTGAGCGTAACGAAGGTGGATGCCAAAATATGGGTGTCTGCGATTATTTCCAAAGAGCCTTTTCCATCGTCAAGGCTTTGCATTGTTTGAGCGTCCAACTTAGAGCCGTCCGCAAGCGTGCGGGTTACCCAGCCGCCGCCAAGGTCAATTTCTTCGCCATAATAATATATTGTTTTCAGGTTGGAGATATCGGTAATTTCTATCGATTGAGTTACATTGACGACGGTTATCTCATATTTGGCGAAAGCCTGGCCGTCGCGCACCTTCACCATTACATTTCCGTAAGCGTTGGTTACGGTGTCATAATTTTCAATCATATCTTTGGTGATTTTTTTGCTGTAGCTTGTTTCCGACGAAATCCTAACAATGGCTCTTCCTCCCAGCAAGCTCAACCTTTCCCCGTATCTGTACACCGTCTTAAAAGGCTGTTGCGCTATGCTGACGCTTATGGCGTTGGAATATACCCGCACTTGAATGGAAGCGGTCTTTTGTTCGCCGTTGCCTCTTACGGTCATGGTAACCACGGCGCTTCCCGCGCTCATTCCGGTTATAAAGCCGCGCTGGTCTACCGAAGCTATCGCCGGGGCGCTGCTTATATAAGTAATGTTTTGACTCTTTCTGTCTGTGGCGTTAAACGGATTGAAAACAGGGTTTAATTTTCTTTTTTCGCCTATTTTAACCCCGAAGATGACATCGTCGGAATAGGACTCTTCTTCAAAAGTAATATCGTTAAGTTCAATATAAGGCAATTCGTTGACATCGGGAAGATGAAGCCTGCCGTCATAATTCCGCCCTATGCCCGCCGTCACGCCGTAAAAATCAATACCCACGGTATGCGCTCCGCCGCAAGCTATCAACCCTATATTTTCCAAGCCGCCCGCGTCCGTTTGTCCGTGCGAGTTATTGCCCACGGCGTATACATTGCCGTCAAAATCCACAGCGGCTATATGATACGGGCCTGCGGCTATGTATACGATGTCCTTCCAGCCTTCTATTATTGTCATGTCTTGAACATAAGGGGAAGCGCCCGCGTACAGCACTTCGCCTTCCTCGGTAAGCCCCAGGCTGAAGCCTTCTCCTGCCGCTATTTGCGCTACCTTTCGCCAATGCCCTACTTCTGTTTGTCCGCTTGAATTGTTGCCGAAAGCGATAACCGTGCCGTTTTTTTTAAGCGCCACAATATGCGTGGAGCTTAAGGCAACGGCCTTTATATCGGTCCGTTCGCTAATGTAGGTAGTAACTTGTTTGTAATCGTCGTCGCCTATGGCTTTGCATATGCCCGATTGGGTAATGCCTACAATGGCGTTGCCGCTTGTAGCCGCAAAAACGATATCCGTCCATTGTTCGGCTCCCATGCCCGCCATTTCGCCTGCCACAAGCAATTTGTTTTCGGGGGTAATGCCTATAGTGGTATTGCCTCCTGCGGCGACGAACACCACATTCCCCCACATATTCACATCCAATTGTCCGTAATCATTGGAGCCGCTTGAGTATACCGTTCCGCTGTTGTCAAGTATGACGCTGTGTTTATCCCCCGCGGCTATCATTGCTTTTGTATTTATAGGCTCTTGAACGGTTATCTCTACGGTTATTTTCAATTCCGAGCCCCTGTGCCGGCCGGTAATAACGGCTGTTCCCACTTGAAGCGCGGTAATCAATCCGTCCGCCGTAACGCTTACTTTTTCGGGATTGCCGGAGCTGTATGTCATTTTCTTGTAAGTGGCGTTATACGGTAAAACAGTGGGGTTCAATTGATAGGTTTGCCCGATTTTCAATATCTTTTTATCGAAAGGACTTGTTATTGAGGTTACTTCCACATAGTCGTCATTAATATAAATAAGGTTGTCATCCAATAAATCATGCTCGATATGTCCCGCGTAAATTATCTCGCCGTCCTCGCGCAGCATTACTGAATGGTCCTTGCCGGCGGCTATTTGAATAATGTCGTATATGTCTTGCACATTGCATTGCCCGTGGAAGTTTTCCCCCGCCGCATAGACCTTTCCGCCGCCGTCAATGGCAAGCAAATGGTTTTCGCCCGCCGCGATTTTCTTAATATCGCTCCAGCCTTGCGCCAAGTAAGCGTCCGACAGCTCTCCTGCAATTACCACTTTGCCGTTTTTCTTTAAGCCCGCGGTAAACTTATGCCCTGCGGCTATGGCCACAATATCCGTCCATTCGCTTACCTGACACTGCTGATATTCGTTATTTCCAAGCGCCAGCACTCTGCCGTTGGCTTGCAATCCCACAATATGCTTTTCGCCCGCGGATATATCTATAATATCTCGCCATTCGTTTACGCCTGTCAAAGTGTTTTGGCCCGCGCAATATACATTTCCTTTGTAATCAAGGCCATAGGAGGTGTGTTCGCCCGCCACCGCTTTTATTATATTTGTCCAATCTCCCACATTGTTTTCCCCTTGATTCATATTGCCGTACGCCCATACTTTCAAATCGCTTTTGACGCAAAGCAAATGATAAGCGCCTATGCTTGCCGAAATCACGCCTTCAATAGACAATCTGTCCAAAGAAGGATTAACGCTGCTCACTACAGCCCTTCCGTCCTTTTTGACGATTACCGTGCTTGTCATGGAAGCGTCGACGGAAGGCTTATACGCCATGCCGGTCATCTCAATGGACGCCCAGGAAGCGTAAGATTTATTAATATCGTATTCGCCTATTTTAATGTTGTCGTTATCGCTGTCCACTGCATACAATTCCATTGTTGCGGGTTCGTTGAAATTGTTCCACTGAGCGTCATAGAATACGCTTATGAGAGAGCTTCCTTTTCGGTTAACGACAAACCTTACCGCAAACGACCTTAAGCCGCTTTGATACGCTTCCACAAACTTATTCCTGTCAAGGTGAACGACGGTGATTTCATTCCCGCTTTGGGATTTAAGGGTGGCGTACAAGCTTTTCAGATACGATAAATTTATATCGCTTACATTTAAGTCGGCATATACTCCGCTAAATTGCGAGTCGTTATTTAATTTGGCGTTTTCTATGGACAATTTATTCAAAAAATAATTATTATCCACATTGTCCACGCCCGAAAGTTTTACTTCAAAAATAATTTGGTCGTCGTTAATAGCTATGGCTTCAATGCTTATACCGCTGTTGCGCCCGTTTGTATAATACAAAGTGTCGCTGTCGAAATAAGAGTTGGGTTTTTGCTGTAAGCTGCTGCCCACTTTATAAAAATCGGGATTATGCGGCGACAAATACGCTTTGTTCAAATTGCCCAGCGATTTTGTGGCTTCGCTCCCCGTAGTAACCACATTGGGACGGAAAATATATACCTCGTCGGGTTTTTGGGCGTTATGCTTCAGCGCTTCGCTGTTGCCGTAAACGCCCTGTTTTATTCTGTATATGATAAGACCCGCCCCAGGCAGCGAAGCGTCATATCCCGCTATGTTGTTATTTCGGAATTCCACCATAAAATATTCGTCGCTTTTGTCGGTATTTATGCGATAAGCGACTATATCATGCGGCGAAGCCGCCGTTACGGGTTTAAGCGAATATACGCCGTTATACTCCACTATGCCTATCTGGCAGTCATTAACGACGTTCAAATATTTGTATCTCAAATGCGTGGTCATGAATTGCGGAATATCGGCTTCATAATGCATTAAATCCCAATTCCCCACAGCGGCGTGGCTGTCGTTATAATGATATAAATCGGGCACGCCCAAAACATGCGCGAATTCGTGCGCAAGCAAGCCCACCGTAAGCTGCTCCAAGAAATTGAAGGAATATTTTCTTACCCTTAAGCCGTTTATTGTTTGGGAATTGCCATTGGATATATCGTATAAATCCCAAGAATGAGGCCATAGCATCCCTCCCCATGAGCTGTACGGCGTTCCGGAAATTAAAAAATTCACCGAATCCACAAAGCCGTCATTGTCGGTATCGATATCAAGCCCCTGCAAATCAAAATAATATCGGCTGGCGGCCACGGCGCTATTGAGAAGCTGGCTTTCCCGTCTGGCTCTGTTGGAAGCGCCTTCCTTCAATTGATAATAGCTTCGGGGATTGCTGTCTTGATAAACATATATATTGTCGCCGCTTGTTTGAGGATAAACGCTTTCCACATTAATCTTGCCGTAGGACAGCTTGTAATAATAATCGGCAAGGGAGTTTTCCGAGCCGTTCAAATAGCCGTCTATAAGCTGCCGGTCAAGATTAACCGTTTCTCCCGCGAAGCATATAAAAATAACAATATTGATTATGGGCTGATGAGATTGAGCGCTTTGATAAAGAGCCGAACTTTGCTGCTCGGGATATTCGGTTATCAAATCGGGATTCAAGGAAAAATCTATATCCGAATACACCATTTTGTCAAGGGCGTCAATTTTTTCCCTGCTGTCGGTATACTTTACGCTTGAGGGCATGGGACGCCCGTTTTTTTCTTTGGCGTATACAAGGTATCCGTTGTGTCTTAATAATATATATCCGTCTTTATCGTGCAAATAATTGAAATATTGGTCGCCTGAAGCAAAAAATTCCACAGTAACGCCATCGGCCTGCACCATTGTTTGCCTGAAGGTGTTCTTGCCCACAATCTCCCCTTGCGGACTTAAACGGCGGTCTTCAAACCCTTCCATGGCAAAAAAAGCAAGGGCCAATATAAATAAGGTTAATATCGCGATATATGTAATTTTTGCTTTCTTTTTCATATTTTTATCGCCTTTTCATTGTGCAATCGCATAAATATTATAATATAATATAAAGATTTAAGTCAATATAACGCCCTTTGAGCCGCTTTATCGGATTGCGTTTTTATCGATTTTCAGTACTATGCGCGCGGGCAACGCCCTTTAAGCGCCAATCCGTTTTTTATTATAAATTCGCTATGTCGGTTACATTTAAGCCAAAGCGGTTTTCCAGCAATAAATCATAGGTATTCGTTCTCAAAGACTTTATTCCCACTCCGTTGCTGTAGAAGGAGCTGTT
This sequence comes from Clostridiales bacterium DTU072, assembly GCA_001512685.1. Taxonomy (GTDB): domain Bacteria; phylum Bacillota; class Clostridia; order Christensenellales; family DTU072; genus DTU072. The sequence continues at coordinate 70,519 of LFSG01000046.1, read as the reverse complement.
TATTATGGTGAAATCCATCATTTCAAGATATACGGCCTCGTTGAGCGTAAATTCAAATCTGCTGCCTTCAATGTGGATGTCGGCATCAGAGCTCTTTACGCCCACGGTGTTTTTATTGAATCTGCTGTTGATTATCTCAAGCTTGCTGCCTCCTCTCATATAAACGCCGGAAGTAAAACCTTCGATATAAGACCTTTCAATTCTTACCATACCGCTAAAGCTGGGGTTGACGCTTATCGCGTTGGCGTTTTGCGGTATGGACGCGCCGCCCTCGCCCGATACTTGGGTATGCTTGAACAAGCTTCTGTTAATCGTCAACGAAGACGCATTCTTGCCCATATATACCACGGTTTGATTAATCTCACCGTTTATTCTTACAATATCCAAGGTCAAAGCTCCTCTGTTAACGGTAATGGAATCAAAAACGGTTACAATCTTAAGCGCGTCGTCTTTGACTTCGGCCATTGTCTTGTCGTGCGCGTCATTGATATGGCTGTAATCGTTTTCCTCTATAGCGGTGTCATAACAGCCGATAATGGTAAGCCCGATATTTTTATCGATGGTCAAATCGCCGTAATTGCCCGGAGTCAAATACCACATTTCGGTATCTCCGTCTTTCAATTGCTGATATCTTATTATCAATTCTTCTTGAGAATGAATCATTATGGCTTGCTCATTGGCCTTTTTAATGCTGTAAACGCCGTCCGTTACCGTTATTTCGTAATTGTTGAAAAGCACGGGGTCAAAGGCGGTAACATGGTCTGAAGGAACGGAAGTGTCGAGGTAATAAATCTTTTCGCTGTCGTATGATTTTTTGAAGCCTACAAAATTAATGGGATATTCGCCTACCATGTGTTTGCTTGTAACATTGCTTTCACACACAAGATACCCGAACATGGAAGCCCTGTCGTTTCCTACTATTCCGTTGAATTTAATAGAGCTGTTTAATTCTTTAAGAGGTTCAAGATAACCGCTTTCCACAACTCCCACTTCTATTGTCAATTCTTTCTTTACGATATTGATTATTTGGTCCTCCACCGTCCATGAAGGATAATTGTTGCCGCCGTTTACCACAGCGGTAAAGGTATACTGCCCCACATCCCTTATATAGTTAACCTTCTGTCCGTCCTTCATAAAGCTGTACTCAATGCTGACCCCCTCGGGCAGGTCGCCGTTTTCGTCATGCAGGCCTTGGCATATGGGCAGAATATTCTTGCCTTGATAAACCATGTAATTGGCGAAGGTTTGATCTATTACCGCTCTTCTTATGCTGATAGTGGTTACTATGCCCGTAACGCCCTTCAGCCTGTAATTCCTGTTAAGTTCAGGGTCGATAATCAAGGTCAATTCATATGTGCCCGCGGCTTTGGGACGCGTATAGACAATCATTCCGTTGTTTTCCATGTCGGAATACCAGAAATTGAAAGTATAATTAACTTCTTGCACGGTGTCTCCCGGCAAAACTCTGTTATCCCACGCTCCGGCCTTGGCGGCGATAAGGATTTCTTGCTTTTCTTCATAAGACAAAGCGGGATTATAATAATGAGGATAATATTCGTCAATTACGTCGCTTAATATTTTGTTAAGCTTTTCTAAGGCGTAAATATTGGAATAAACGGTTTGCATAAGGTTGTCGAAGGCTCTTGCCTTTGCTTGCTCAAGAGTAAAGTTGATATTCTCGTTTTGGGCAAGATTAAGCAGCGCGTCTTTTTCTTCCTGCGTCTGCGGCCAACCCAGAATATAAGCTTGCGGCAAGCCCGACACAATGGGCATATGCTCGCGGCCGTCATATATATAGCTTCTTTCTTCCACGGTATCTCCGGGGATTATTTCCTGCCATGCCAAGCCTTTTATTTCTACAAGAATCAAGGCTTGCTGCTCTTCGGTATAGGTATCGAACAACGGATAATGCCGCACAATCAATGTCCTTACCATTTGTTCAAGCTTAAGCTGAGCGGTGGAATATACATTGGCGTACAATATATCGTAAGCTTTTGCCCTTACTCGCTGAATGAAATATTCCTTTTCGCTGCCTGCGTATATAAGATCGAACAAGAATTCGTATTCCGCGTCCAGCAATTGTTCTTTTTCTTCGGCTTTCAAGGGCCAATTGGCCACCAAGGGATTATTAATAAGCCCGGTAGGAACTATCTCGTCCCAAACCTTGGCCTTGGCTTCAATAAGCATTGCGGTTTTTATGGATTCGGGGGCTTGGTCATAGCCGGGATATTCATTTAGAATAATCTCATTCAATCTTTCGCTGAGCAAAATCTGTCCCAGCGCGATTACGCCGTTATACAAATTGTCGTAGGCTTGAGCTTTAACCACATTGTCGGTATAGTCTTCGCCTTCTTGGGCCACTTGGTCTTCGGCCGCTTCAAGCAAGAGTATCTTTTCGGCTTCGTTTATTGGCCAGCCGGGGACCATTCTTTGACTGACAAGGCCGTAAGGAACAATCTCATCCCATACCATCGCCTTAACCGCGATTTCTATATTCGCTTTAACATCTTCTTCGCTGTCTTCATATTCGGGATAAGTGGCTTGCAGCAAAGCAATGTATCTGTTGTTCAATAAATCTTGAGCTATATTATTGACCTTGACATACAATTTATCATAAGCGTTCGCTTTCGCTCTGTTGGCCACATTGGGTCCGAACTCTTGGTCGGCAAGCTGACGGAATTGCGTATAGTACAGTCTGTTTTTCTCTTCCGCTGTTTGCGGCCAATTGGGTATGGGCACCGACACCGTGGAAGAGCCCGCGCCGTAATCAAATCCAATATCTTCGGGATCGATTTCAATGGGATTGATTATAAGCTTAAAGTCATATTGTCCCACAACGTTATAATCATCTACGGTAATCCTTACATAATAACTCCCCGCGTCCTTAAACGGCGTAGTCCTGAAATCGCCGAATTCGCCGAGAAGATATTTTTCTTCGGTTATGTACTCCACTATTATTTCCCTTCCTAGTCTCAGCTGGGCATAACTCCCGTTTTCTCTGAGCACATCGGGCAATACCGGAGTCATCCTTATATATAAGCCGTTATAAGTCCTTATCGTGGACTCCTCAACGCTTATATTGTTAGAAATGTCGATTTTGTCGATAATCACTACCAAGCTCTTGCTCTTGGTAATATACGAAGAAGTATAGTCGCGGTAATAACCGTAAAGGTTATAAGAACCCGCTCTGTTGACATTTATTCCGCTTAAATCCCAAAGTAGCGTTACTTCAAATTCATTGGGCTTGCCTTTGTTCATAACAGCTTTGGGAAGGTCGGACATTACAAGAGGCGCTCCCAGCTGATGCCTTAATATGTTAACGCCTTCGGCTTTTTCGGTGTCAAGAGTCATGCTGTCGTCGATAGCGGTATACAAATAAGTCTCAAGAGGTATGGAAACGGTGAAGGTCAACTCCTGACCGCCGCTAAGATTGCCGGCTATTCTGTCGATATCGTCGTTTTCATCAAGAAAAACATAATTGCATGTAAATATAACTTGCTTGTTGGCTATATCATATACGGTATTAATAATATTAAATTCTTTATATCCTATTATAATATTATTATTGGAATCGTAAACATTAAGCTGCAGCATATGCTGAGGCAAAAAGCCCTCTTCCCCTTCTTTGCCCTCAATCCTCACCCCATGGTTGTTGACGGCCACCGAAAGCATGTCATAATAAACTTTCTCGTTCAAATTATTGTTAACGTCAAGGGTATAGAGCTTGGGATCTATTACCACCACATCAAAGACTATATTGGGATCGTTAATGGGCCCCAAAATCCCTCTCACTCTATAAACGCCCACTTTATTGATATCTATCTGCAGCAGGTCATTGGCCAAGAACTCAAGCGGAACTTCCGACCAATCGCTGTCCTGATCAAATTCCGCGAAATTATAGCACAAATAAGATATTCTGCTCAATTGCGTATTCAAGTCCATATCTTTGATAAGATAGATGGTGCCGCCTTCGATATATCTTATTTCTCCGTCCGAACCTTCCACGCTGATATCTATATGCCTTTTCTTTATGGGGAAGTTAATCCAAATCACTTCGCTCACGCAAGTGAATCCGCCTATGATATACATGGCTTCTTCCCCTCTCTTGCCCGTTATTACATCGGGTATTTTAAGATAATCAAGATCTCTGCCCTCCACAAATTGCCAAGTAATGCCCGTAATAAGCTTGGAATCTATGGCTCCCGCGAATTCCACTCTTACGTTGGAGGGGAAAGAATCCATGGGGTTATACGGGTCTATCTTTTCTATCGCCCTCAAAGTGTCTCCCGTCAAGGACGCCAAGGTTTGGCTGCCGTGTCCTTGCTGATTGACTTCAAGTATTCTTTCAGGGCGGCATTCGGGCGCTATCAATTGAATTCCCCAGAAGTCTTCGTTCATCGAAGAGGTGGAGCTTTGCGCCACGCCGTCCACGGAGTAAGCGCCTATGCGGATATTGGCGTTGACTCCTTTAAGCGTTATTTCGTTGCCCGCCAAATCCCATTGAATGTCGGTAATATCCAATCTTTTATCGAATATGCCGTTCATAAACAGCGTGGAGATAATACCGTCGGCATAAGCGTCGGTGAACATAATCACAAGCGAATTGGGCAAAATATATTCTTGGGCGAATTTATTATAAATACTTTCGTTTAACGGGTCTATGCGCAGAATCTTGTTGCCGGTAAGATTGTCGTAGGACAGCGGATACAGCATAAGCGTTTCGTCTATAAGCTCATTGGTGTAATGCTCGCTGTTGACATAATACATTACGGGGACTCTGTTCAAATAATATACCTTGATGTTTAGGAACTGGTCCTCCGCCCCCAAGCCCGGAGTAACGGTTGCCGTAATATCTTCGCCCAAAGAGCCTTCTTCGTCATAAAGGAAGTCATAAATCCTGCTCTCAAAGCTGATATTGACCTTTCCTATATAGGTATATAATTGTCCGTTTATTTCCACATCGGGCTCAACGCCGGTTATTCTGCCGTAAGCGTCTACGGTGTCGGGAATGAAGGCGTTTAAGGGATCTATCACCAGCTCGTTGTAATAATTCCTTACGTCAATAATTTCATCGCCCGCGTATATATTCAAACGGCCGTAAAAGTCCAAATATTCTATTTCTATTTGTCTGTTTTTGTAAAGATAATTATATCCCTCAAGCGTATTGACGGCGTAATTGAATTGACCTTCTTCGTTGTCAAAAGCTTTATAGGCGTTGCCGATATATATTGAGGCTATGTCGCCGCCGGCGTCCAACACTTGGGTGTCCCAGAAAATATTCATTCGAGCGTATTCGGTGTCCACGCTGCCGTCTTGCCAATATTTCATGGCGGTATCGAAAGTATAAACAATCATGGGCCCCACAGCTTGAGGCTGTTGCAAAAGCGTATAAAGCTCAAGCTTTTGCTGATCGCTCAGCTCTTCATAATATTTCTGATAACGTTCAAAAGCTATGTCGTTAATGTCCTTTACGGCGATATCGGATTTATATTCCCTGTACAAGCTCAGCGCGTGCGATTTCTTAAGGTGCTGGGGCTGAGAACTTTGCTCATAGAATTCTCTCAATATGGCTTTTTCGGAAGGTATGATCTTTTCATAAATAAGGTCATAAATCATTGCGTCTATTTCTTCGGGAGCATACGGTATGCTTACATTGTTGACGGCATTTGACAGCGCCGTTCTCTCGGAGCCGCTCAGCATATCCAGCAAACAATTGACGGCGAAAGCCCTCAATTCCTGTTCGGTAAATCTGGGGTCGATGCCGGCAAGCGTATTTTCTATGTAAGCCGTCATTCCCGTCAAGCGATCCCAACAAACCGCCTTGCTTTCCATTTCGTCGTTATTGTGATAAAGCATTTCCATATGGAACATTTCGGTAAACAACGTCTGCAAAACAGCATTCTGGGCATAAATCTCGTTTATCCGATCAAAAGCGGCGCTCTTTAAGTCGTAAACAAATTCTTTGACCAGCCTGTCTCCCACTTGGGGATAATTTGCTGTCGTTCTTTCAAAAGCCAGCATATTGATTTGGGCGTCGCTCAAATGCGTATTTTCTGAATATACGATATTTCTGACATTTACCATAATGTCATAACAAGCTTTATCAAGCTCAAAGCTTTCCGTTAAATCTCTCCAAGCAAGATGTTTGCTTGCGCTTGCCGCTTCGCCGTATTGGGCAAGGGCGCTGTCCATCAATTGGCAAAGCTCGTCTATATTCCAAGCATAGGCTTCCTCAAAAGCCAATTCGTCAATCTGATTGTCGCTGTAATAAGGATAAAGCTGTCTGAGATCGCTTCTCAATTGAACCATATCCTCAAGATACGCGCTTCGGGCTTGAACATGCCCCAGCATATCCCGCCACGCCATATCCTTAACGCTCATTTGATTGTCGTCAATAGGCAATATTTCGTTAAGGATTTCTTTAAGCGAAGAAGTGTCCTCGCCGAACAGCTGCCGCCACAATAAATCTTTTTTAAGGACATCGGTAAAGCCGTCCGAGGTTAAGTCAATCTTCCATACCGCCTGTTCGATAAACTCCGCGTATAAATAATCCAAAGCCGCAACCTTTATGCCGTCTATTTGATTGTCGGTGGCTTGGGCGAGAATATCCTGCATCTTTTGGGCGCGCGCGGCATTGTGCGACAAACAAAATTGATAATATCTGTTCCAGGTTTCAATGTTAAATTCTTTTTCAAAATCCGCCAAAGCGCCGACGAATACGCTCTCCAAATAATCTTGGGCTTGAAGATATCTCAATTCTTTATACAGTATCACCGCTTGTCTTTTAAGTATCGAAAGGGGGATGTCCTTGTCAAAATACAAGCTGTCCTTTCTGTTAAGCAGCGTATCATATATATCTGATATTTCATTATGAACTTGGGCAAGGTCGTGGAAGGTAAATTCCATGAACAGCAAATCAAGCAATTGCTCTATCTTGGATTGCAGCCTTTCTGCCAAATCCTGTTTTTCCTGTAAAGACAAAATTATATCGGTAAATTCGGGATCGTCAAGCGAATAAGCTTTTCTGTATACGGTGTTGAGGATACTTGAATACTTATCATAGATTCTGTTCATTTCAATCAAGCGGGCGCTGTCCGCGTTTTGAAGGAAATTGTCCCATTCGTCGGCTTTAAGCGCGTTAATGGCGGCCTCGTCTTTATATCGAGGCTGAGCTTGACTTAACAAAACCTCCGCGTAATCGGCCATAAAGGGGTCTAACTGCGTTATCAGGATATCAAAGGCGGCGGCATAAATCTCTTTTTCGCTGCTGCCTTCGTATTCGCCGCCGAACGCGACATCGGCAAGAATGTCGTCCATAAGCAATTGCAATTCTTCGTCTTCATTGCTTATCGCGAATTGATAAAGCTGGTTCCATACCTCAAACTTCTTGAAGCAATCAACATAATATTGATAAATAATATCCGCTTCGGAAACGCTGTTTTGGAGATACCAATCGCGGAATTGCTCAAACACTCTCGCTTTAAGGTAAGTGTCAAACATTTCTTCCATCAAAGCTTTAATGTCGTCACTGGTTTCATTTTTGCCCATATAGCGTTCCCAGCTTCTGGACTTGGCGGCTGAGCCCGGCGCCACTCCTTCGTTAAGGATTATGTTATAAACGGCGTCCATTGAAATCTTATCGTCGGATTGGGCATATAATCTGTCCCACAAAACCGCCCTTATTTGGTCAAGGTCGCTTTGGGCATGGAATTGCAACAGCTTGTCTTTATTTTCCCCATCAAGCGTGTCTTCCAAATATTCATATGCCACGGCGTATTGCTTGTCTATCATTTCAAGCGCGATATCGTCAAAAATACCCTCAATTATGTCATATTCGGCCTGAACATCTTGTTCCCTATGGGAATACAGCCTCTCCCAGCTCAGCGCTTTAAGCTCTTCTTCGGGCATAAGCGCCGTCAATACCGAAGCGTTATCTCTTATGTAAACAAGATAATACCAAGCTTCGCGCTTAAGCGCGTTTTCGCGCGAAGCTATTATTTGGCCTACTTGCTGAGGATAGCAAGCAAGCAATCTGGTTACCGCTTCGGCGATCACAAATTCTTGACAAGCTTGAGGATAAATCGCCGCTATATGGTTTTGCAATTCGTCAAGACTTTGCTCGGTTTCGTTTAATATGGAGGGGTTTTGGCGTATATAATCATAGGCAAAGCCGTAGCTCTTATAGTACGCCAGCAAATAACTCATAAGCTGTTTGCGGTTGGGATCAAGAACTTCGTTGAAATAATTGTTCCACGCTCTGGCATAAACTTCGTTGGCGTCATTCAGCCTGTTGTTCATGGTAATCTGTTCTTGCTCGGTGGATATGGCGTAAAGCTTTATCCACGCGTCCCTTTTTATCTGTCTGTATAAAATCTCGTCGACTGTAATCGGGGTTTCGCCGTAAGCATGCGGATCGCTTTCCACAGCTTCCCAAGCTTGAAGACTTTGTTGATAATATATGTCTTCGTAAATATCATTCATTTCTTGGGTATAACTGTCTATGCGCGCTTGTCTGTATCTCTCCGTCGCCTCATAATAACAATGTTCGGGGCTTATGGAAGAATCCTCAAGCACTTGGCCGTATATTTGCTCCATAATCGGACGCCACTCTCCGCTGCCTTCAAACAGTCTTGTCCAAACAATCTCATCTCTTTGATATTGGTCAATGCCCGGGTGCGTGTTTTCCACATCTTGTCTGGTGTCGTCTATGGGAGCAACGGCTTCATTTATTTTTACCGCCATAATGTCCGTCCAGTTTTTGGCTTTTCTGGGTTGCGGCTCAAGGGCGGCATTGGCGTTGTCAATATTAAGCATTTCTTTTAATATAAGGTTATAAATATAATCCTTAAGGATTTGCAAAGCGTCGTCTTTATATTCGTCAATGTATTCAAGAACGGTTTGATCCAGCAATTCGTTCAACCTGTCAATAAGCAAGCTGTTAACTACCTCGAAATCAGCCAGGAAATATTCCTCGTTGGTAGTTTTGGTAAAGGCGTTGAAGATTATTTCGTTTATTATTTCCTGAGCTTGATTGCGCAAATCAACAAGACTCCATTTTTTGGCGGTAATGGTAACCTTTGCCGATTCTCCGATTATGCCTTTTACCCTGTCGTCATTCTTAAGGAAATCCCACGCCCTGACTTTGGCCTGTTCGGTGCTTCCGTACAAATACCTCAATGTGTCAATTAATTGGGCCATTACGGCGGCTTCCCTTTCGTTGGCCAGTCTTTCAAGACCATCCCAAACGGTTACCAGCATGGAATTTCTGAATTGCTTATACGCGTCGTTCAAATAACCTTCGGCAATCTTTCTCTGGTTATCGGTTAATACTCCCTGCATGGCGAACAGCTGGTTCCATTTTTCTTCCCGCCTCGCTTTGATGGTAAAGGTTTCTTCTTCTACGTATTTGGCGTAAAACTCCGTCCAAACATCTCTTTCAATGGGCAGCAGAGTATCGGTCTTCGCTTTCGCGGACAAATCCTTGAAAAGCAGCACATACCATTGCGGGGAATCGTAAGGATACAGTCCCATATTGTTGTTCTTCAGCGTAATCAGCAAGTTGTCTATTTTGCTTTGCAGATTGCTGTCGCCTTCTTCATAAGTTCTCCAATAAGCGTCTATATAAAGCTCGTTAAATATCATATCGTCAAGCGCCTTTATTTGCGTGGCGGCTTCGCCGGCAAATACGGTTTTGACTATTCTTTCCCCCTCAAAAGTAATTTCAAACAAGCTCTCCCAAGCCATGGGCTTAGTTTGAGAGGCATATTGATGGTATATCTCGTTCCAAAGCTTGTCATAGGTCTTTGTCAAAAGCAAGTTGTCATAATATAGGTATCCCTTAACCTGCTTGGTAAAGCCTCCCGAAACGGAAATATCCGAATCGGTTATGCCTTGGTCATTGAGCGCCGTTTTGCTCCAATTTATTTCGGGCACTACGGGGGAGCCGAAATTGGTATAGTAATATTCCGCGGGAATCAAGCCTCTGTAATATAAATCTATATCCACGAACATATCGGCGGAAAGCTGACGGGGGATATCTTCCTCTCTGCCCGAAATGGGATTGTCAAAATGGAATTTTTCATCGTATTCCTCTTTCAGCGTGCGATTAAGCACAATGACCGTAATAGTAAAATATTGCTTTTCGGCATTGGCGCCCCTTCCGTAAGTAAGATAAGAAGTGAGCGTATAAACGCCGCCCCTATAGCTGTTTTCCGTAAATCTGTAATAGTATATCTTGGGGAAATCGCTGCTGCGGGTATAGAATATATCGCCGTCAAAATCCGTCCATTCGGGAATGTCAAGAATAAGGTTATAGCCCGATTCAAACACGAATTCGGCTTGCAGCGGCAATCTGAATGTTTCGGTATTGTAGGGGTCTATGTAATATATGTTGGGCAATTGTACCTCTTGGGAAATCAATTGGCCGTCTTCGGTATTGGTAATGATATTGGGCACCAGCGTCTCTTTTATTTCCCTGCTGAAGATATCCAATATCAAATCAATTCTTTGGCCGTCGGGCAGGTACAAATACAATTTAAGTATGTTTCCGTCAATTCTTATGATGCTGTGCCCCGCTTGAGTATAGGCGATAACGGTAACGCTTTCCTGCGTGTCCGTAACTCTTTCGGCCGCCCCCATCATAATTTCTATAAGCATAACCTTTTCTTCAAGAGTGGCTATGGAATAAAGCCTGCCGAATATTTCCGCCCTTCTGGCTTGGGGATCGGGATCGGAAACTTCCTGCTCAAGCGCGGTAAGTCTGGCGGAGAATATATAGAGTATCTCGCTTTGCTTGAGCCGTTCGTAAGACAACGCCCTTATGGGAACGGTGTCCAACCTGCCGCTTTGGTTAATATCGTTTTCGCCCAGCAGTATCCTTGTCAAAATACCGTCGTTTTCAAATCTTTTGGATATATAATCCCAAACCTCAGCTTTGGCTTTTTGGTTCTGCCAATTCTGCAATTGACCGGAAGAGCCTGTGATAACTGTGGCAAATATCTCAACGGCTACGGCGGCGCCTTCCTTATTAAAGTATTCAGCCACATCCTCGTCGCGATATTGATAAATGTTTATCAATTGGTTCATCACGATTTCTTTAAGCCTTGCGACGGAGTAATCTTCGGAAGCGGACATATAAAGCTCAATCAAATTCTTTATGCTGTCATAGCTGCCTCTTTCCACGGTTTTTTGAAGATGGGTTTCCCACGCCCTTGATGCGGTCAATTGATTGTCCCAATCTTCTATGGTGGAAGCCAAAGCCGTATTGAGAATAGCCAGCAATTCGGTTCTGGCGTAGGCGGCGATAACAAGCTTTCTGTACAATAAAGCCCCCGCCGCTTGCTCCAAAGTTTTTCCGGTTATTATTTGAATCAATTGAGTAAATTGTTCATTCTCTACCGCTATCCGCAAAATATCCAACTTGCTTTGAGCGCTTACTGCCACCATAACCCTGTTGAATATTTCCGCCCTGAGCAGGACGGGATCGGCTATGCCGCCTTCTTGATTAATGGCTTCAAGCGCGTTGTTTCGTTCAATCTCATAAGCTTGTCTTTGGGCAAGCAAATCGATTATCCAAGCCTTATAAGCGGTATCAAAATCCGCGGTATACAGCGCCATAATACTTTCTTGGTTTTGAGAGGTCATTTCGTTTAAGAAATTGTCATAGCCCAAATACAAAACATCGATATCTTCAATTATTTGTTGCTCGGTCAAGATATCCAAAGAGCGCATATAATCGTCGATTATAGTGGCTCTTGACTGCAAATCCACATTTTGGCTCATCAAATTAAGCCATGCCTGATAAGAGGACAGGCCGTAATTTTCCGAAAACAGCTTGACGGAATAATCCAAAAGAAATCTCCTGCGATTGGTGCGTTCGCTCATTGTGTATCCGCTGCCTTCAAGCAGGAAATCGTAGGCGATTGACAATAAAGTTTGACTTGCTTGCTGGCGGGTAACGCCCATTCCGAAAGCGTAGCTGTCTATTATGCCGTTAATAAGTAATTTTTGGTAATTTTGCTTCTCGATGTTCCCCGTCGCGCTCCTTGCCATCAAGGCGTCAAAAAGCAAGCTCTTTACTTTTTCGTCGGCATCGGCCATAAGCAGCTCGTAACTGAGCGCCGCCCTTGAATCAAATATATGCATGTCTTCCTTGCTGCCGTTGAAATAAACCTTTAATCCGTCTTTGGGAAGGATAAGATTGCCGCCGTAATCATTGGGATCGTCATACGGGTCAAAGGTAATATAGTTATTGTCGGCGTATTCCACCAATCCGTCATACTCGATAACGGGATTGGTCATGGGCTTGACCTTTATGTAAAGCTCGATTTCTTGTTCAAGGAATATGGGCTGGTCGGGATAATCGGGGTTGACATAATAATAGGAATACAGCTTGGCGGTGGCGAACAATACGGGCTCAATGACTATTTCGCCGTTGACATTAACGGCTGTGCCGTTGTGGTCAATCTTTCTGCCGCTCGCCCATTCGTCGGTCAAGCGCCATTCCACAGTATAAGAATTATTGGAAGTAACCGTGAAATATGTGTCGATGACCATGTTGCCCAAATCAAACTGCACATCGCCGAACTCATAGCTGTAAGGATTTATTTTTGTAGGAAGCTTGGCGATGTCAAAACCCAAAGGCTTTGTGGGATCGTATATTTGATATAAATTGTTGATTTCAATAATGCCGTTTTCGATATTGAGCTGGGCAAAATTGCTGTCCTCCGCCTGGGCGTTGTACATTACCTTGCCTATGTATTTGCGGGGGAAGTTTATGTGATATGTATATTCTCCCTGCGAGCAAGGAAGATTTATGCGGAAATCAATAATGGAAGGGTTCAGCAAATTAATGCTGGTTACGGGAATGACGGTAAGAAAATCGCCTTCGTTATAGCCCTGCAGCGGGCTTGACAATATCCAATACGGAATATTGCCAAAAGTTACCGGGCCTGAATAATCGTAATTTACCGTAATCTTTTTGGGCAAAGCGTAGCCTTGCAAGAAGCGCGGATTGCCGAATTCGTCATAGGGATCCAATTCGCTCTCGGTGGGATAGCCGTCCACCACGCCCTTTTGGTCCACTATGGCTTTGAATTTTATGGTAACCGGATATTCGCAGCTGCCTTGGCTCAAATGCGTAAGCAACACATTGACATAAGCGTATCTTCTGCCTGTAACGGGATCAAGCTCCACATTTTCGGGATTGACCGCCAGCAGTTTATGATTGAAATCGGTTTTTTGCTCCTCAAGAGTGGCGCCGTTCCCCATCACAAAACGGGGGGCATAATAGCCTTCCGTGCCGTCGGCGAACATAAGGCTTACCTGCGAAAATAAATTAAGGAAATAATCGGCGGGAGCCATGAATATCCTGTCGCCGTCGTCGTCAAGCTGCGTCAAGCCCATGGGCTTATGCATTTCAATAAGCACGGTCCTTATGTTCTCCAGCCTTAATCTTCTTATTTCCTGCAAAATCAACGCGTACCGCATTTCGGTGTCTTCATGATAAATGCTTTCTTCCACGCTGTCCATTATGGCGCGGTCATAATCGGTAACCGAAATATAATTGTAAAGTCTGGTGAATATGGTATATGATTTTTCGTGCTGAGGAATGGTGTTATCCAGCAATACCGCGTCGGTAATGTCGTCAATCAAAGCCGTCGCTTCAGTTTCGTTCCCGATATAAACAAAGCGGTAATCCACGCTCATTATGGACGGGTCGTAGCCCGTCATTCTGTTGAAATTGAAGTTCACTATTTTTCTTCTGGAAATATTGAAGGGAATGCGGATTAATTGCTGGTTTACTTGCCCATATCCTATATAACCTTCCAGCACAATACCGCTCATGGCCCCTTCGCTTGAAGTTAAGGCGGCAATAATCTCCCCTATATTAATCCACCGCACATGCAATTCATATTTGTTCATAGAGATTTCTTCAAAATCTCCGAAATAAATGCCCACGGTCGCTTTGGCCAGCTCGGCGTTTTTATCTTCCAGATAATTCTGCAAAGCGTAATATTTAATCTCCTCGGGCATGGCGTCGGGCATCATATTTATGGTTTGATAATAATACGAAGTAAGAACATTCTTTTCGCTTTGGTTAACCGCGGCGTAATAATCGTCATAACATTGAGCGTACAAAAGCATATAATCCAATTCCGGATATTCCTTTCTGTTGTCCATATAAATGTTGTTGAATAACTTAAGGGTACGCTCATATTCGCCGTTCATGCTCAGCAAATACTCCAGCCTCTTAAGCATGGTGTCGCTGCTGACATGGTAGGTGTCCAAAGTAAACCTTTCAGAAGGCTGGGAAGAGCCGCTGTTAAATATATCTATTTGGGTATAGCCGTTTTCGTCCTCTTTAATCAATACGGTGCGGGGAATGACGTTAAGCGTCAAAAACACTTCTTGAGCTATTATGGATTCCGAGGCCTCCACATAGCTTTTCAATACATATGTTCCCCCGGTATGGGAAAAGACATATCTGTTATCCAGCGGTATTTCGCCTTTTTCTATCAGCAGCAGAAAATACTCAAGCTCGCTTTGAGTAGGCTCGCTGAAGCCGGGAGGAATTATGTCTTCAAGGTCTTCATGCGGCAAGCCTTGAGCTATGGCGTCCAAATATTCGATATAATCATATATCCAATGATAGCTTTTGCCGTTAAGCTGCATCATCCATTTCTGATTTGGCTGCAGCACAATAAACCATTCCACGGCGTCTATTCTTATTTCGTTTCCGTTCTTAAGCAAAAGGGTATAATGCGCGGGAAGGGTATACGGCAAATAAGGGTCTATGGTTTTTTGGGTAACATTGGGGCTCATTCCCTCAAAAGTAATGCTTTGATAAACGGCTTCAAGGTTCTTGACAATCATTTTTACCACTATTTTATGGTTGCCGTTGCCCACCAAACCCCTTACAAGAAAATATTCTTCGTCGATATATACATTTCTTAACACATATTCGGTTTTTATTTTGTTGCCGGAATCGTCATAAACATCTCTGGGCATTAACACGTCAGACTCCAGCCATTCCACTTTATAGCCCTTGCGTTGTATCCTGTTTTCGCCGCCCTGCTCCACATCAAGATAGATAATATCGGGTAGGGGCAGCTGATTGTAAGGATTGTATTCAAAGAAGCTTCCCAAAGGCAAATTGGGGGCAAAGCTTGCGTTGGTATAAGTAACATGCTCCCTTATGGGGTCTTCAAAATTATAGCTGTCGTCCAACCTTCTGTTGAATCCCGTTATGGCATAAATGGTGCCCGCGTTTCCTATGGTGGCTTCCGCCCTTGAAGGCATAAGAATAGTCAAAGTAATGGGCTGAACGCCTATGGTAAAGCTTTCGTTGCCGATAATGGCGCTATTGATATTCTTGTCCACGGGACCTAAAGGCGCTTTTGTGCCCACCAGCCTTATGGAAGCGTAATCTACGGTGGCATGCTTCCATTCCAAAACAATAGGCAAATAATTCTTAAAGTATTCTGTGTCGTCAGAGGTATGGTCTCTTGTTCCGATAATCCTGTAAGTGCCGTCCTCAAAATAAAGCCTGAGCTGTCTTTCGGCGGTAGAGCCCGTTGGGAAAGCATATGTGGAGGTATCCAGCACATCCACGGTATACTGCGCCGGAGCCTCGGTATAAGGCCTTGAGTCCATGGGCAGATGGATGTTGACGATATCCACAAACCTTAAATACGCCACTATTTTTGACTTTACATTGACCTTCAGAGCTATCAGCAGCTTATTGTAGTACGCGTGCGTAAAGAACACGCCGCCGTTAAATTGTATATTGCTGAAGTCAAAATCCCATTCGATATTGCTGATATTCACGGTATCGCCGATGTCTTCGCCTTCGACGGGCTCAAATTTTAAGGTAAGAGAGGTCTTAAGAGGATTCCAGAAAGCATTTTCGGCTTTTCTGATGGCGTAAGTATACGGGTCAATGGTAACTTCGTCCACAACGGGAGCGCCTAAATCCGGGCTTCTCATATTGGAAGGCACGCCGTTGACTATTTCTTTTATGGGCACAATGACTCTGCCCAGCACTTCCACAGCTATGTAGAACTTGATTTCGGCCACGCTTCCTTTGCCGATAACCAGCCAATATTCCGCCCTGGGCATGCCGGACACGGTAATATTGCTGACATCAAAGCCTTCAATCGTATAATTTACTTCCCCGAAAGTGCCGTCGTCATACAATACGGGAATCTTTTCGGGAAGGTCTTCCGTTAGCGACGGATCGATTTGCAATGGTCTTTCGGTATTGAGAACGGCGTCTTTGTTGTGCGGCGTTTCGGGGTCAAGAGTGTTCTTCACCACTTTTATGCCGTTGACGCTGTCGTACAAGGTAACATAATACGATACAATCTTATCGAGCAGCTTGGCCTGCGGCTGATAAAGATATTTCCCCGATATTATCCTTACCGAATCCTCTATGTAAGTCAGCTTGAAGCGCATTACATCGTTTCCGAAATGCGTATAGGCGAATTCATGCCATTGCATTTGATAAATGCTTTCAAAATCCAAATTATCGAGGAAACTGATGCTGGGCGTGACAAAATCGTCTTCCACAATGTTGATATTAAGATATTGCTGGGGAGTCATGGCAAACCTTATGCGCGTTTTAATAAGGGCGTTAAGGTTGTCAAGTCCGATTAATTCCTTTACGGTATCCGACACAAGGTTAAACGCGAAAGAGGAATCCACGAACCTCAAACGCATGCTTACGCTTTCCCTTATGGAGCGCAAAAGCCTGGTGAACATATCCATGACATTTTCCATGCCGAAAATGTTGTCATCGCCCAACAGTTCGGCAAACGCTTCTTTGACTTTTATTCTTTCAATTTTGTATTTAAGCGTTTTTTGAATATAAGGAACGCCGTTCCTGTCAGAGCCCAAAGGCCCTACAGGCACATTGAAATCCACAAGCAAATAATTGGGGTCTTTTGAGGAATAAACCCCTATTTGTAAAATATCATTTTTGTAGATTTCAAATTTCATCACCTTTTCGATTTCGCGATAAAGCTCCCCGTCTACGCCCTCGATATATTTATATATCTGCATTATGTCGAGGAAAAAATGCAATTGTTCGTTACTGTAAAGGGTGTATGGCGTATTCACGCCTGAAATGTCGCCCAAAAGGGCGCCGAACAGGCAATTAAAGTCAATTTTGGATACTTCCTGCATGGACAGCGTGCCCTGCAGCGACAATATGGTATTGTCGGGTATTTCCAGCCAAGTGAAGGTATCGGGATTAAAGGATTGAGGATAGGTAATGGTGTCGCCGGGAAGAGGATCTATTTTTTCCATCCTCAATTCAAAAACAAGATAGTCGCCGTCATATAAATCAAGGCCTATGGCGCCGCTTTCCACATTATACAAAATTACCAGCTTGGCGTTTTCCAGCGCTTGGTCGCCCAATATTTGCGTTATAAGCTCTCTGGGCACTTCCAATTTATCGGCGATAAGCTGAAGAAGGTCCACATCTTCGCCGTAAAGCTGCTGTATCAATTCTTTGGTAACGGTAACGGTAATAGTGCTTGTATCCTCGTCGGATACGATATTTTCAAGCAAAAGACGGGTTAATTCTTCATTCTCTCCGTACTCGTCATCCCCCGTAAAGCCTTTTACGATTCTGACCAAATCATTTATCAATAAAGAAATTTCAAGAGCCAAATCCAGCCCGTCAAATTTGACCTTGGGCAAATTGAGCTTTTCCAATTCAATGGCGCCGTTAAGCTGTCGATTGATTCCGGTAATATCCACATAAAGCATTTGGTCTTTATAGAAAAGGCCGCCTATTTCTTCATGCCTGCTGTTCAAAGTAAAGAGCACTTGATTTATGGTGTTGTCGGAGGAGGACAAAATTGTTCTGAAGGTAGCGTCATAAGTCATATCCAAGAAAGGCACGAACAAAGTTCCGCCGTAATTAAACCTTCCCATAAGCATTTCGGGATAATTGACAAGATAAGGGTTTTCATCATCCTGCAAAACTATTTCGCCCTTCCCTTCCCTGGCCTCCAATTCAAGTTCGCCGTAAAAAGTATTTATCCTGTCCGTCAAGTTTCCGCTGGCTTCAAAAATAATTGTCTCGGCCGCGTTATTCCTCAGCCTGACATTAATAAAGTCGCCGTTCAAATCATTAAGCTCAATGGTGGAAAGGTCGCTTAATCTAAAGCCCAAATATTTGAGCGTCAACAAGTCCAGTTTCCTTTCAAACTTTCCGAATACGTCTTGAATCAAAGTATTGATGGTTTTCTTGACATCCTCATAGTTAAGGTTTACATCCCTCATTTCAATGGATTCTCTTACTTCTTCGCCCTCGGAAAGCTGTATATGCTGCATTCTGCTTTGATCGATAAGCGGACCTATGTTCCCGCCCATATTGTTTGGGTCGAATATGGCGGCTATGTTTTCGCTCATCAAAGTATAAGACATATCGAGCATGGTAATCAGCTCAAAGAATAAATCAAAAGAGCTGGTAATGCCGAAATCGGGTATGCTGTGTCTTTGCCCTTCCAATTGATAAAACAATTCGCCTTTATTGTAATAAACGAAAACTCTGTTCATGTTTTCGTTATTGTCAAAAATTTTGGCGTAAATTTCGCTGTCCTGACGCTTGGGCGCATAATTGGCTTTATAGGTAATGGTATAATTGATATGCTTGACAAGCACGGTATAGACGGTGCTTACATAGGAGCGTTCGCTTTCCTCCAGTATTTTCGCGCCTAAATCGATACCGTTGCTTATTTTGGTCAGCATTTGGTTTTTGTTAAGCTTGAATATGGGCGAGGGGTTTCCCGGCATATTGTCAATGGGCGGAGCGTTTACGCCGGGGTTTTTGGCGCACGAAATCATAGTCAACGACAGAATCGCCGTCAATATCACCAGTAAGATTATCCGAATGGGTCTCTTCACAGCTCAGCCTCCATATTTTAGCTTAATACCATCTTCAATAAATCCGATTTATATGTTATCTCGCCAACCGTAAACGAATCTGAATAAACGGTATCGCCGCTTTGGGCGTTGGCGGGAATATTCCATACAATATTTGTAATTCTGATGAGCTTAACCTTCTTTTGCGCTCCGTCTATGTATTTATTGACTGTTTGGCCCATAAATTCTCGCGTGGCAAAATAATCCAGCAAATCAAAGACAAAGGCGTTTGTGGTGTTGTAAGGATTCAGTCTGCCCACATAGTCGTCGGTGAAATAATCGGCTTTAACGGCTATGGTCATTTCCGTAAGCGGATTGTCTTTGGGCATTGCGGACACTCTGTTGTTGCCCGCGGTGTCGGCGTAACACGCAAGAGACGACAAATCAAGGAATATCAGTCTGATTTTGAAGGTTTGGGCATAGATATATCCGCCTTGCGTAAGCTGCAACAGCAAGGTAACGGTCTTGGTGCCGTCTATGCCGCCGTCAAGGTAGCCCGTTGAAGAATGAATGTCGTATTCTTCGTCTATCATAAGCGTGTTTTTGGCCTGCCTTGTCATCCATTCGCGGAAGGATGTGGCTTTTATCCATTCGTCCCAAGCTATGGCGTTAAGCATATCGTCTTGGCCCGCGTATTCGGGATGCCTGCTTTGAGCCAAATCTCTGAGCGTATTCAAGTATCCCAGGTCTTCATTGCCGAATGTTGACACATAATGATCCCAGCATTTGGCGCCGTATTCATAATCGTTAAGACCAGGATATTGGACGACAAAATAATCATACAGGCTGTTGGTTTCGTTAATCAATCTTGTATATCCGGTATATCTCAGTTTAAGCGTATACCAATTTTCCCATTTTACATATTCGTCAAACGCCAGCGCCTTCAATTTTTGCGTATCCAGCCCTTGATTGGCTTGGGCGATTCTCTGATACATATCTTGCAGAGGCAAGGGATCGGCCGCGCCGCTTACCCTGAAGTCCCAAAGCATGGCTTTTTCTTCCTCGGTAAGTATTTCTATGGAGTTGAGCAAATCAAGGAAGGTATACATTTTGTACCAGCCTTCGTTTTTGTCATATACGCTGGTCCTGTTGCCGTTTTGGTTAACGACTCTGTCCATGATATTGGACATTTTTGTCCTTATCGCGGAAGTGGTGCTGGCGTGATGATAATAAATCTCCCAGTTTTCGTTGTCCATATCCGTAAGCGGCGTCAAATTCTGGGCGGACCAAGTATCCATGAGCCAAGCAATAAGATTTTCGATAAGCTCTTGTTCTTGAGCGGCGCTTCTGCCTATATCCATCAAAATTTCTTTGGCGCTTCTGTCGGCTTCATTGTTTGTGAGGGTGGGATACATATACTTGACAAACTGCGTCAAATCCTGTACGGCTTTGCCATAAGACTTATTCCACAGCACCCTTATTCCGTTCAATTGAGTGTCGTTAACCTGATTAAGTATTCCTTTGGCGTCGACGGTGGCGGGCAATACGGGATTCAAAGGATTGATAACCAAGGAAGATACGCCCGTAATGTTATACAGTTCCTTCATTTTTTGCTCGGCCATCGCCGTCGCTTCCGTATGGTCGGCGGCTCTGCCGCTTTCCAATAGCCAATCGCGCAGATCTTCCAAAGTACAGTCAATGGGATTGACTTTGCTTATGTAAGATTCCTCGTATTGATAATAGGCTCTGTTCGATCTGGTCAATTTATTTTTTCTTGCGTTGCCCAGCGAGAAGCTGCCCAGAACGGGCGTTCCGCCCGAATTGTAGGCCAAGCTTTTTGCTTCGGCGTCCCAATAAAGAATATAATTTCTGCGTTGTTTGATTACGGCCATCTCGGCGTCGTCAATGCTGTCGCGGACTTTAAGGCTGTCTTCGGGGTAGAACAGCACGTTTCTGTATACCACTTCGGTTTCTTCCACCAAATTCCCGTTGTCGTCATAGCTTGGCTTATAACAGGTTTCCTTTATCATTACTTGGTATTGCTCCTGAGCCGAATAATCCACAAGCTTGGAGAACACAAAGCTTATGGGGTCCATAATCGTATAATTGTTTTCGTCATAAATATCCCCGTCAGCAGGACCGGTATATTGACGCAATCCGCTGACGCCGGAGTCATTGTATTCCCAAGAATTCACAACCAGCCTTAACCTGACTTCCTGACCTACGTCGCTGTTTTTGATATAGCCTTTCACTATTACGCCCATAAGCCCGGTGGTTTCGTTTTTGACCAGCGTTCCGGCGTAAGTAATGGCTTGGTCGGTATAATCCCAATCCACCGTCAAATTGGAGAAGCTGATAACCTTGCCGTCCACTATTACGCCGTCGTCAACGGATATGAGATTGGGGAAATCGGACACTCTGCCCGCGAAGGGGTCTTCAATATGATACATCGGATCGGTGGGCGAGCATTCATATCCGTCTTTATACAGAATATAACTGCCGGCGTCCAGCCTTCTTTTGTGCACCAGCACTATTAAGCTGAGGTCTTGTTCGCCCACGCCTTCGGTATATAATTTAGCCGTAAATTCGTCTCTGCGAATAGCCAGCAGCTTGCGCGCCAGCTTAACCAGCAACGCCTGCCATATTTCGTATTCGTTGGCGGCGGTGTCGGGATCGTCGGGCACGGTATAGCCCCTCAATTGATTCCATGCCTCAATATATACCCACATATCAAAGCAATAAATATGCTTTTGAGTCTGGTCGTCCGAGGGATAACGCTTTTCTATGCTGCTCAAAATGGAGTTTAAGTGGGCGTGGCTTATGCCGGCGTCATTCCAAAGCTCCGCCCAGCCCTGATCTTTGGTAAGCGCTCCATTCTGCAGGCGCTCGGTATATATGGCGTTGAGTATGCTTTGCATTATGTTGTCCAAAAGCTCTTCCTCAATCGTCAAATGGCCGCCCGTCTCAAAGACTTCCAGTTTTCTTCTCTCCAGCTCGTTTTGATACCAAACCCATGTGTCGTTTTGAGCTTCTATTTCTTTGGCCTCATTGCCGGCATAAGTTACTCCGGCGTTGGGATTTCTGGGCGTAGACCAATGAGAAGGCTTGGTCCAGTTAATGTTCACGATATAGCTTTCTCCGCCGTTTTCTTCGTCAAAAATTATTTCGGCGCGCGTAGGCACAAAGATATAATCGCCGTAAGGATCGATGGCGTACTGGCCGTTCGATGTATAAGCTTCGTTAAGATTTTGCGCCCGTCTTATGGCGTCCACTATTCTTCCTTCCAGCATAATGTTATTGATGGTTTCGGCTATGCTGAGATTTACGGCTCTGGTAAGCCTGCCGCCGGTATTTATGGCAAGCCCTGCGTCATAGCTGGCTCTCATCTCGGCCACCAATATGGCGCTTGTTTTTTCTATTTGTTCTTTTATGGCCATGATTATCATGTCCATATCGTCTTCGATAAAGTGGAAAAATTCCTCAAAGAAGGCCTTAATCAAACTCTCGGGATCGTCGGTGATTTCTCCGATATGTATTCGCGCCAGCTCAATGCACAAATCGGTAAGCTCCACGCTGCGTACCAACATTCTGTCTTTAAGTTTGTTCTCAACGGCAGTTTCGAAAGCTTGGCTGTCGTCGCTCTTTTCTTTGACGGCCTCTATCATTCTGATAAATTCGGCGTTTATTATGTCCTCGATAGCCAGTCTGATCGGAGTCAGTTGGCTCAATGTTATTTTTTGCATTTGATTTAAGATATTCTGCACATTAAGCTCGTATTGAATTTGGTTTTTGAGTCTGACCACATAAATGCGCTGCTCAAATTCCATTTGTTCTATTTGATATCTTATTTGAGGCTCGGCAAAGTCAATTATCTTGTTGTTTATAATCTTGACTCCCGCGTTGTTGAATAAATCGTCAAGATAAGAGGTAACGGCTTGCTCGATATCGCCGAATGTGGCTCCCGCCTGGTTTCTCAAATAAGCCTCAAGAGCGCCGTAAACCGCGTTGACGGCGTCATCGAATAAAGCTTCGCGCATTTCGATTACTATATGCGCGGCGTAATTATGATTTCTTTTATCTGTTTCGTCAACGCCGGGGTTTTCAAAAATAGTTACGGCTATATCCAAAAGCTGCCTTACTCTTTCCAGAGCTGAACCGTTATTTAAATTGTCCGCGCTTATCTTTTTAAGCTCGGCATAGATATAATTTTTATTTACGGTTTCTTTTATTTCGCGGTTTTTGATTAAAACGGCGGTTATTTCGTGCTCAAGCTTCTTAATGTTTATGTTTTCTTGAGCGGCAAGCTGTATCTTTTCCATTTCCGACGCAAGCGCTTGGCTTATCTGCTGCCTTATTTCCTCGTCGCCGTATTCGATTATGGGTCTGACCGCCTTAACGGTTTTGTTAAAGAAATGAATTCTCACCGCAATGGTCTGCCCCGCCCCCAATTCAACCTTCAGCGTCATGTTATACCTGTCGTCGCCCGATATGAAGTACACTTTTCTATTATTGATGACAAGATAATCGCCGTTCAGGTCGCTTTGACAAATAATACCCGTAATGCCATAAGGTATGGTTGTGATTTCATAACCTTGGTAATAGTATTTCAAAGCCGAGAAAGTATGAACGGTTTCGGGGTCGGCGTAGCCTACCACAAGGTTGGCGGGAGGAACAAAACTTCCTTTGTAATTGGAATTTCTGTAAGCGTCCATATATATGACGAATTCGCGATAAGCAAAATCTTCGCTGTCGGCGTTAACTCCGAACAACTGCTGCACTCTCAGTTTTTGCTCATATTCGGATTGGGAAGTAACAAGAATGTCCTTGTATCCCGATTTAAGGTTGTGAGATTCCTCCAAAGGCAAATATTTTACTTCGGCGGACTCGATATGTATGTAAAGGTATATCTTTTCGGTGTTATGATATACTCTTCTGGGCACGCCGTTAACGGTTACCACTTCATACCAGCCCAAAATTTCGGCGGTGGCAAGCAAAATATCGGCGGCGTCCCCTTTATAGTCGTATATAGCCAGAAAATCTCTCCATTCTTGGCTTATCGTCCATTGCACATCGGAAATGGTTATATCGTAATAGCTGGTATGCCTGTTTATGATTTTAGGCAAATTGTCGGCGTTGTTGAGGTATAAAGCAAGCGGATAGAATTTATACAAGTCTTTTATTACGATTCTGCCGTTTTCTATGGTAAATATGTCGTCATAAGTATCAATGCTTCTGTACATATTCAAGAAGCTTACCTTGACGATATTGAAGCTGCGCTTAATTCTGAATCCCTTTTCGGTAAGGAAAGACAATTCCAAAACGATGTTTTGGGAGCTGTCGTAAAGGATTTCGCGAGGGATGTAAGAAATATACGAGCCTATGGGAATGGAAGGCACATTGCTGTTTTCCACATACCATATATCCAGTCTGGGGGCGTCTTGGCCGTGCAAAGGTCCGTATAAATAAGTTACCATATTGCCGGTCTCTTGCACCGAAACCTCTATG
The DNA here is from genome assembly GCA_001512685.1 of Clostridiales bacterium DTU072. Lineage (GTDB taxonomy): Bacteria > Bacillota > Clostridia > Christensenellales > DTU072 > DTU072. Next base: position 46,141 of record LFSG01000046.1, on the reverse strand, counting down.
CTTGCGCTTACGTTATCGGCAAGCACAAAGCCTTCGGGTCCCCAAATCGCCGTGCCGTCAGGATTATAAAGTTCTATGTCATAGCTTTCGGACTGGCCGCCCGCTTCCACGAACAAACCGTAAGTAAATCTTATTCTTATCGTAAGGTCATGGGCGCCTTGTCCTTGGCCCAATCTTACCACATATTTGCCACCGCCGTAATTAAAGTTGGCGGTATCGCCCACTTTCTGCACTATGTCTTGAGTGTCCATAATGCCCCTGAGGTTATGAATGTCGTAATCTTTTATCATTTTGCTGCCATCGTCAAAGATTAAGCATGTATTTAGGAACAGGATACTCAGCAGTTCATACGGATAAAGGGAAACGGGCTCAACGGGTAATTGTATGTAATTGCCCCATTCATCCTTAATGCCCTCTATATACGGCACATCCACTCCGGCTTGCTCATATTCTTCATATGTATAGAAGCCTCTGCCGAAGTACAGATTCTCCACCTTTCCTTCGGTATTCAGCCTTATTCCGTCCAAAGTTAAATCATTAAGGTCTTGCAGTCTCAAAGTAATCGGCAATTTCACCAACTGCCCTTGAAGATTTTTCCACATGGGAATGTTGGTGAAGATGATTTTCTCTATATTGACGTTGTTGACGTCTATGGTCAGCCTTACTTCAAGCACGGCGCCTTCGGCTCCCGGCAAAGTGGTTTTCAGCTCTATCACGCTGCCCGGCTTGAATTGTATGTCCTTCAAATCAATGACATATTCGCCATAAATATTCTTGCCCTTCCAGTCGGCGTTATAATATCTTACGTCGGACTCTCCAAACAGCGCGGCGAAGGAATGGGGTATCTTAAACCCTTGGTAAGTATTCACATAATATACATAACCCGCTTCAGGAGTTCCCCCGATATCGATTTTATTGCCTTGATCGTCAAAGAAATTGATGTCGGTGTAATGGGAAGTCAATATCTTGACGCATAAAACAATTTCGATATAACCCACTTGCTCATTGCCTACCATCGCCGTAAGCTGAAGGTAGGTTTCTTCCTCGGAATTGACGGTGAGCATATAATAATCGCCTTGGCTGTCATATCTTACAAGCCCCGAGCTTGTATCCCAAACCACATTGTAATCCTTTGTATAATAATCATGATGCCCCAGCCTGCCTTTGAAAGTAACGGTTATGTGTCCGGGGATTTTGGCGGTTTGCGGATTGAAGGGATCGACATAATAAAAGCCAGTAGGATCGTCCCCGATGTTAATATACGAGGGTTTTATCTCCGATGTAATTCCGCTGTGCCAATCGTCTATGTTTTTATACCCGTATACAGGTTGGGGAAGCTCCAAATCGGCTATTTCTTTGGAGGGGCATTCCACCCTGATTACCACGATGGGCGAATAATCCTTGAATATCCATTCTCCCACGCCCAAAGCTCTATATAAATCCACATAAGAGCTTGTCAGATTGCTTGCCGAACCCAAGAAAGGCGTGTCCGTGCCTTCTATGCGGGGATTGTTCACAATGGGATGAGACCATAACATGGGAACTTCTATACCGTTATCGGCGTCTATCAGCCTTCTCGTAATATGCCTGTCGCCTTCATCCTTTTCCTCAAATATTATCAGCGGGAAAAGCGGAATGGCATAGCTGTCGCTGTCCAGCATATCAACGGTATAGACATTGTTTTCCTCTTCCCCGTCAAAATACACCCCTCTGATGGTGCGACTTTCCACAACAACCTGCAAAGCCACGATTTGACCCTTGAAATCGGCGTGAAGATATGTGGAGCCGCCCGACAACACGATATCGGTTTCTTTGTAATATTTTGTAGGCTCGTATCTGTCGAAATACCATACAAGGTCATTGACCCTATGCGCGGGGGTGTCTCTGTAATCTTCCACATCCACGTCAAAATCCACAAAGCGGATGGCGATATCGAAATTACGGAAATAATATTGAATAAAAGCGATATTGGTTTGCTGTCTGGCTATCTCTTTGGATTGGGGGGTATCGAACACCCTGTGGTTGAAGTATTGTTCAAAATAAATGGCCTTTTGCCACAAATAATCATACGGATCTATGCTTATCCTGTCCACTACGGGAGCTTCTGTAAGCTCGTCGCTGTCGGGATTTGCGGTAACATTGACATATTGGGGATTCATGTTGGAGGTGTCCACCACTCTGTTGGTAACCACGATATGCAACGGGAATACGGTTTCGCCCATCATGCCTTCGGCGATGATTACTTCGGTAAAGTATTCTCCTCCCGCAAGCGTTACCGATTCCCAATCTATCAAAATATTGGCTTCGTAGGTAACTATGACCGAGCTGCCCGTGCCGCCGGCGTACAGCTCCATTTCGGTAGGCTTGGGCAGTCTGGGCTCCAATCTATAATGGGGCAGCAATTTATGCTTTATGCTTTCAAAATAAGCTTTTTCGCTTTCGGAATAATTGGCTATTTCTTCTTTTGTTATAATCCTTTTTTCTTCGGGATCGTACCAATCGTCGTTGGCAAGCTCTCTCAATTTCAAACGGCTGTTTTGTCCGCCCGTCATATAAATGGTATACCCTCTTTGAACGCCCATGAACCTATGGATAAGGGGAGAGGTTTCGCTTACGAGTATGGGACCGTAGATAATGGGATGGTATTCCCTTATGGTGGGGTCTTCTTTTACCTCCACGGACTTAGGCTCGTATTTGAATCTCAAAGGCAAAGTTTCTGACCAAATTCTTCCGTTCTGGTTAAAAGTAAAGGTTACGTCTATGGTTTCATGAAGCTTGGTGGTGTAAGGCCCGTCGGCGTATATATCCTCAAAGTATCCTACCGAATATTCGGCGAATTCGTCCTCTATTTGATCCACGCCGAACACCCTTTGCACCAATCCTATTTGGGCGTTTATGGTGCCTATAAGGCTTTCCACCCCAAAAATACTCTGCACCGTTTCATTGGATGTGGTTATTTCTATTTGTTCGGGTTGGAAAACGACATACGAGTCTTCCATAAGCGCGGAAATAATGGTGGTAATCGAAAGGCTGATATCGGGATTGAGGATGGGCTGCACGTTGTCGCTGGCTTTAGTGCTGTTCAAATACCTGTTTACCGATTGCAGCCAATAGTCTTCCCTTATCTTGAATTTGGGAATGGTGGGCACGTCGGGATTGCTTCTCAAGCACACCAAATCCACCCAAATATACCCCAAATCTTCTTCGGGAGCGTTGGTTTTGAAAGAAACGTCGTTTGCGTATATATTGAACAGAGTGATATTGTCCTCGGGCGTGGTGCCTTTAATGAACACGTTCAAAATAAAGGCGTTGCGCGACGCTTTCGTCCATCTGCCGTCCCGCGGCCCTCCCGGCACCGTTTGCAGATATTGCTCTTTGATGTATTGGTCGTATACCAAGGTAAAATCAAGCTTGGCCTCGGCGGGCAGGATATACGGAGTGTTCAAGCCCGAAATATCGTCCATGAAAGAGCTCAGCAATTCCGACAAATCAACCACTTCGGCATTGGAGAAAATAAACTGTCCGCCCATTTCGGCGGAATAAGTATATATGGGCAGCAATTCCTTAAAATTGTCAAAGCTGATTTCGGCTATTATCATGTCTTCGCCGATTTTTACGGGAATAAGGTCCAATTGCATGAGCAGCTTGCTGGGCTGTTCGCCCACATTGATGCCTATGTCGGAATACAATTGAATGGTAAGCATATTGGTGTCCACATCCAAAGTAAGCTTAATCCATGTCTTCTCCAACAGAATTTCGGCGCTGGTTATTCCCAAAATGGTGCACAATTCGTCCAGCGTAATGGGCAATTGCGCGTTAATGATATTAATGATGTCGCGTGTGGTGTATGTGCCGTAGCCGCCTTCACGCAAAACGTCTTTCAACAGTTCATGGTCTATTCTTATCATGACGGTATTCCGGACCGTCAAAGGATCGCCGTCTTTTCTTTCGGTAGACTCCATCTTGGCCATTATTACCTGAAGCATATTGTTTTTAGGTCTGTCCAGAGGGTCTAAAATGTTGTCCACTATGCTGATAATGGCTTTGTCCACCATATCCTTAAAGCTTCCCAGCATTTTGGCCAAATCCCAGTCCTCAATAAATACCTTGGGAAAACCGATATCGTCGATTTTTATGCCGCCGTACAAATGCTGCAGCCCTTCGATGTCAAAATAGGCCAGCTCATTTTTGTAATAAGCGCCTATGAGCAAATCCCCGTTGGCTATATCTCTGAATTCGGAAAAAACATGGTTGGTGGTATTATCGAACTCATTGATTTTCATTCGTATCAAAGCGTCCATTTGAAGGTTCATGGTGGGCAAATACAAATTGCCCGTAAACTCATATTTTCCGTAATCGAAATATTTATAATACTCCCTATCCAACTGAATGGGTTCGGGAGGGGCCACGCCGTAATATATGTTGACAACGGAAGTAAAAGGCACCGATTGGCTGTCTACATAGGCCGTGCCGTCCATCTCCACATAAGCGCCCGTAAGAATGTCCTCCAAGCCGTCGGTGTCGGGCTCGGTAAAGAATTGCAGATTGGTGTTGAGCTTTCTTATCGAAGTGCGCCCCAGCGTGGAAAATCTGAAACCCAAATACTTTTTGGTAAGAGGGTCTATCTTATTGCTGAACGGGGAAAAAATGCTTTGCAGAATTTCTGTCAAATCCTCGCTAATCATATCCAAGGACACATTGTCGAATCGAATGGAAGTGATGTCCTTGTTGCTTTCTTCGTCGTGGTTAACGACGACTTTATAGTTATTGGTAATGGCCATGTCCAGCAAGGTTTCTATGGCGCTTACGCCGCCGTCTTCGCCTATGCCGGCCTTATTCAGCAAATCGTCTATGCTGAAAGAAGTTATCAGCCTTATCATTTGTTGGAAAAGCACGGTGTCGCCAAAATCGGGGAACCATCTCTTTTCGCCCTGCAAATTGAGGTAAAGTATGTTGCCAGGGTCGTGGGGATTGGATTTTACGCCGTCAAAATAAAAGCCAATAAGCATTGTGTTTGTTCGGCCGTCATACCATTCCAGCAATATGGTGCTTTTTTTGATTAACTCGTTGTGCTTTGCCAAATCATCTTCCCTGATGACGCCGAATTCGTTCATATACGGGTAAGTAAACAGATGGGCCTGCAGCTTCAAAATAAAATTATCGTTTTTGGCGGTATTGATAAAAAAGTCAAAACCTAAATAGTAGCCGCCTTCTCCTACTTTTTCGCTGTTCAAACGCTCTTTTAGGTTGGTAATGGAGGTGGTTACTTTCTCTATGGCCGTTTCTTTGGTGTTCTGGTCTTTATTGGCTTGGTTTTTCTCGTCGTCGTTTATGCTGTATGTGGGACTGTCGTCGGGAGGAAGCTCTTTGCATGCCACAATGCTCAACGACAATAACACAAGCAGCACAACCAGTATGACTCTCCGCAAATTTATTTTATGTAACACCTAAGACCTCCAATCGCCTGTTAGGTAAAGACGGTCAAAGGGCGCTATACGCCCTTATATTAAAAATATGCAAATCTATTTTAATATAAATATATCAAAGTGTCAATATTAATTGAATATAAAATAAAGTAAATAGAGTATATATTTTGTGTAAAATAAGTGAAAAAGTTAAATTATAAAACAATCACCAAAAGCCAACCCGTACGGGATGGCTTTTGGTTTACCGCGGTTTTGACCGCTTGTTAATCGAATCAGGTTAAAGCTTAGTTGGCAAGGGCTCTGTCTCTGTAAGCGTCCAATAATTCTTGCAATTGATTAAGAATGATATATTCGTCATTCTCATTCTTGGAGCCTACTTCCACAGCGCTCTCATATTTCTCTGTATCTTCCTCGCCAATCTCTGAAGCTTCCACCAAATCGATTTCGACTACGAAATTCAAAATTTCATTGTCGCCGGCGGACAGGTTAAGCTCTATTCCCAGACCCTCCTCAAGAAGGCCAAGGTAGATATCCACATTGTCGTCGCCTTTGGCTTCCACAAGCTCTTCAACCGAAATGTTCAAACCGGTGATTTCGTATATAACGGATTGAGCTTTATCCGCCACCGTGGCATCAGGCTTTTTGCTGATAAATTCATCGGTCGCGAATTTGGCGAGCGCTTCCTCGATGTCCGCTATCATGGCGTTCCTGTCATATTTTTCGGTGCTTCTGTACAAATCGTCAAGAAGCGCTTGAATAACCTTGTAGCCCTCGGCTTCATTTTCAAACTCATCAAGGAAGTCCGCCAGGGTCTTATCTTCCTCTAAGTTTTCCTTCAGCACTTTTTTGGCCATAGCGGTTATTTGCGCTGCAGTATACTCTTCGTCTTCTTTATAATCGGAAGACTTCGCGGCAAGGAGCTCTTCATATTCTTCTAATGTGGTATTTTTGGAGTATACCGGGCCGTCATATTTTACCAAGAAACCGTCTACAAGCTTAAGCGCGGTATCCACATCGATGACGAGCGCCTTATTGCTGACCGTATCCTTAAGCAAATCGATTATGTCGGTAATTTTGCCTACCAATTGTCCCAAGAAATCGCCGCTAAGCTCAAAAGGCAAATAGCTTGGTTCTGATTCTTCTTCGTCCTCGTCGGGTTGAGGATCAACGGGCGTGGGATCGCCGGGTTCATCAGAGTTGTCAAAGAATTTATACTCCACATAATACATTGTGTTTTCTTTTTCAGGCGCTTCCAAGCCTACCAAATCATAAAGGCCGGCTATGTCAAAGTACAATTTTTCTCCGTCATACACGGCATCCAAATCGGCTATCTCGTAATGGCTTTGGTCATAGGCCTTCAAATAAGCGGTGGGCCTTATGGAGTCGCTCGTAAAGTCGGGATCGGCAAAAATATCGGCTTTAAGATAAATATCCTTTAATCCCAAATCAATGGTTACCGAAGCTTTTAACGCGGCCTCTTTGTATGAAGCAAAATTGGGGAAATTAATGCTGACATTGGTATCGTTGTCCACAAATGCGCTGATTTCTACCCTCAAGGTCTCATTGCCGGCTTTTTCTTTATCCAAGTCGCCGATATAATGGAGTTTCAGTCCGCAGGTTCCGTCATCTTCTGAGGTTACCTGAATGGATATTTCGGGGAAATCGGTAGCGGTCTCAAGTCCGTCGATACCTACGCCAAAAAGGAAATTGCTGGCCGTATCGATAAGGCCCTCAAAATCTCCTAACTTGTCTCCTATGGTGCTCAATAGCGAGCTTATGGCTTTACCCAATTCTTCGGACACTATTTTAAGGGTATGGGTATTGCCTTCTTCTTTGTAAGTAAGGAAAGGATTGTCTTCAAGAATCATATCCAGCAGTTCAAGCAAATCGGCAATATCCGAGTTCCTTAATTCGCCTAACGCGTCTTCAAGATTCAAATCAAGATCTTTGATGATTCCGGGAAGCTTGCTCAGCTCTTTGTTGAATTCCGTGCCGTCAAGCCGGGAGAACTTCGCGTAAGGAGTGCTTCTGGTGAATTCTTGATTAAGATAAACTTCTCCGTCCTTCAAATAAACGCCCAGCACTACGCCATCCTCGTTTTTAAGCTCAACAAGCGCTTGATTGTTTTCGGGCGTTTGTTCGTAAATATTTCCCTTGACGTTCAATACATATTGGGTATCTCCCATTTCGATCGCCAAAGAAATATCGGCATTTAATGTGTCATCGACAAGGTCAATGCCTTTTCCCAAAGGCTTAAGCGCTTCGATCATGGTAAAAATGTCAGATACGGTCGCGACATTGTCTTCTTCGTTGTTACCGCCGTTACCGCCGTTTCCGCCATTACCGCCGTCGTTGCCTTTTGGTTTTTTACAAGCCACAACGCACAATGAAAGCAAAACAATCAGCAGGACAAGCATGACCTTAGTGAAAATGTTTTTCTTCATATAACCCTCCATACAAGATTTTGTGAATAAATTATAAGGTATTAATTTTGCGATGTCAACATTTAATATTTTTTTGGCAAGCTGGGTATTTTTGGCTACTTGCTTATCCGTCGCGTGTTTTGTCCTATTTTACTAATTTTTTCTTCAAAGGCAACCCAAGCGCGTTCACGCCCTTATTTTTGCACATTATTCTTAATCCAAACTTAAGCATGGGCCCTATGCGGCGTTCTCAGTTACGCTATATTATATGGAGGTTATGATATTTTTGCCTCAAGTTAAACGGCATGGCTAAACGGAAGCGCTCACGCTTCCGTAATTTTGCTTGTCTGCTTGTAAGATATGAATAATTATAACGGCTTAATTATTCCGCAGGCTATCTTGATGCCGCTGCCGCCGGCAGGCTGAGTGCGGTAGTCGTCGGGAGATTCATGTATAACCACCGCCCTTCCCACCACATCGTCGAGCTTAAATTTGTCGGTAAGAAATCTCATTACCACGGTTCCGTCCTTTAAGGGCATTAGGATAGGAAAATCGCCGGCGTGGTTGCCATGCGGCTGATTGTGCGGATTATAATGCTCTCCCGCTTGGGGAAAGGGATTTTCCTTTGTGCCTTTTTCACAGCTTTGGCCGGTATGCAGGTGAAACCCGAAAGGGCCCACCGTTTTTCCGTCTTCCCTCGAAAAAGAAGGGAGCCTGTAAATTCTGACCACTATTTCCACATAATAATTGATTTGCGTAAAGTATATCTCCCCGTTTATATTAGGATAATGGGGTCCTCCGCTGATTGTCGCTTTAGCTCTGGTTATCATTTTTTGCCTCCCCATAAAGAAGAATTATTGTTTTGGATATACGCAGGAACCTATTATACTATATTAGCAAGGTCGTTTTATGTTGCATATTGGACCAAAGCCTCTTAAATTGTACCTTAAAAATCTTTGGCGGATTGTTTTACAGATTCAATATATATGATATAATCGCAAAGTAGAGGTATATATGAAAAAAATCCATATTATAGCAAAAACGCATTTGGACTTAGGTTTTACCGATTACGCGGCCGAAATCGAAAAGCTTTATATCGAAAAATTTTTCCCCGCCGCCATAAAATTGGCAAAAGAACTCAACACCGACAAAAAAAGATTTATATGGACAACGGGCTCATGGATTATCGAAAACGCCCTCAAAAAGGCTTGCCCCGAAATAAAAAAGCAGCTTGAAGAAGCGCTGGAAAGAGGCGATATCGCTCCTCACGCCCTCCCCTTTACCACGCATACCGAGCTTTTGGATAAAGACACCTTTGAATACGGGCTGGAAATAGCAGCCAAGCTGAAAAAGAAATACGGCCTCAACCTTTGCGCCGCCAAAATGACCGATGTTCCCGGGCATACAAAAGCTATAATCCCCTTGCTTAAGAAATACGGCATTAAACTGCTTCACATAGGCGTAAACGACAGCTCCGCGGCGCCCAAGCTGCCTCAAGCTTTCGTATGGAAGCACAACGAAGATGAAATAATCGTATTGTACGAAGACAGCTACGGCGGCTTATACAAAAACGAACATATTGACGATATTTTATTTTTTGCCCATTCAATGGACAACCACGGCCCCAACGCCAAAGACAGCTTGTTGCGGATATACGCCGAACTGGAAAAGCGCTATCCCGATTATACGGTGGAGGCGTCCACCCTCGACGAATACGCCTCGGCGCTGTGGCGGGTAAAAGACAAGCTTCCCGTAATAACATCGGAAATCGGGGACAGCTGGATACACGGCGCGGCCAGCGACCCTTACAAATCGGCGGCCATAAAGGAGCTTATATCGCTGAAAAATAAATGGCTGAGCAGCGGCGAGCTGAAAAGAAACACCAACGCTTATGAAAACTTGACCAATCATATTTTAATGCTTGCCGAACATACCTGGGGAATGGATGTAAAAAAGCATTTGTCCGACATCGGAATATATTTGAAAAAAGATTTTAACGCCGCCCGTCAAAAAGATATCGTAAAATTAAACTATAAAAGTTTAAGGGGCTGGGGCTGGAAAATAAAAACCGACCTTTTGCGGAAAAAAGGCGTTTATAATAAAGGCAGCTACTCGGCCATAGAAAAAAGCTGGGCGGAACAGCGGGAGTATATAGACAAAGCGCTGGAAAAATTGGACGACAAGCTGAAAGCCCAAGCTTTGGCGGCATTAAAAAAACTTAGGCCACAAAAAGGCTTTGGCACAAACGGCTTTGAAGATGTGGAAAACCGAACGATAAAATTCAACGACATAACGGTGGAATTCAATAAATACGGCGCAATAAAAAATTTTACGGCGGGCGATAAGGCCGTAATAAGCGGCAACCATAACAGTTTAATCGACTACCGCTCATACGGCTCAAAGGATTACGATTTTTGGCTGAGCAATTATTCCCGCAATGTGAAAGAACACAAAATCTGGGTTATTCCCGACTTTGCCCGTCCTCTTTTGCATCTGTTTGACAAAAAATACCCGCAGGGTCGATTCGCTTATTTCCTTAACAGATTAACGGTAAAGGAAGAGGGCGATTTTGTGCGCGCTCACATTCAGCTTGACATTGACAGCGAATTCAGCGACGCTTTGGGAGCGCCCAGAAAACTGGAAACGCTCTATACATTTTACAAAAACAAAATAGGATATAAGCAAAAAATCATATGGATGGATAAAGACGCCTCAAGATTGCCCGAAGCGCTGTTTATTCATTTTAACCATAATATTGACCAAGGCAGCTTGAGATACAAAAAAATGGGCGAAACCATAAACCCTTACGATATAGTCGTCAACGGCAACCGCAATCTTTCGGCGGTGGAAGAAATCAACTTCGACATAGGCGGAGAAAAATTTATTTTGAAAAACTTCCATTCCCCGCTTGCGGCTATGGGCAAAGGCAAGATATTGAAGTTTGACAATAAATACCCCGACATTGCCGAAGGCTTGTCTTTTGTGCTGTATAATAATGTTTGGGGTACCAATTTCCCGCTTTGGTATTCTGAAAACGCCTATTTCGCGTTTGAATTGATTCCCGTTCAATGAGCATGAAAAGCGCTGATTACAAGGAAGGCCGATAAAGCCAGCAACAAAATTCCGAAAATTATCTTAACCGCTTTGCCGATTCGAGCGAACTTTGGGGATTGGCTTAAAGACTGCGCGAAACTGATGGAGCTGCCCGCCGCCACAAGAGGTATGCTGTGCCCCAAAGAATAACTCAGCAAGAGTATGACGCCCGATATTATCTTCATATGCGAGGCGGCGACCAGAGCCAGCATGGCGGTAAAAACGGGAACCGAGCAAGGGGAAGCGAAAACCGCGGTCAGCATGCCCACGCCCAACGCTCCGAGTATTCCTTTTTTTGCGGACTTATTGATAGGAAGGGTTTTTCGATGCAGCACATTGGTTACGCCCAACATTTCCAGCGCCATCCATAAAGTAAGCAAAGCCAAAATGATATGCCACGCCTTATCAAAGCCGGTATTGTGGATAAGCCTTCCCAAAGAAGCGGCAACCATGCCCAGCGCCACAAAAACTATGGCCTGTCCCAAGCATATAAAAATAGAATACGCGGCGGCTTTTTTTGCCGTTTTTTCTTTTCCGCTCATATAATTCACAATCAGAGGTATGCTGGTAAGCGAACAGGGCGTAAAGACGGTCAAAAAACCCGCCCCGAAAGCTATCAAAGCGCCCAACAAAAAGTTTTGGGCAATTATGTCTCCCATTTTTTGAAGCAATCCTTCCATTTCTCACGCCTTTTGAAAAAATTATTCGCTTCTAAACCATAAATTACGCCGCCCGCAATGTTTTGTCAAGAATTTGCGGAAGAATTTATAATAAAAACAAAACAAAGCTTTGCGCGTAATTATTGACCGCATTTGAATTTTTATGCCCGTATATGGTTATCATTTTGCTCCAGTATTCTCAAGATTTGTTTTTCTTTGGGAATTTTTCCCGCGAAAATAAGCTTGCCGTCAATTTCAAGCGCGGGCATTTGTATAATTTCTTTTTGCAAAGCGTCCTCAAAATCGGTATTGTAGATAAGCTCGGCTTTTATGCCGTTCTTTTCAATAACGGCTTTAACCCTTGAGTGCAGAGCGGCGCAATCGGCGCACCCCGCGGCGCCGTAAACAACAATTTTCATAATCGTCTCCGTCATTTAATATCGCTGTCAAAACAATCTCTGCCCTTTTCATATTAATTATAACTCTTTGGCGGCGGCAAAAAAAGCATTTTATGACGGCGGCGCAAAAATTTTATACGCTGTTTTGTCCGAAAACAATAAAAAATGTAAAAGAAAAAATTCTCAAATCGCCGTAAACAATCTTGCCACATTTGCGAAAACAAAACAGCAAAGCATACCCGTAACAGTGGGGATAAGAAAGGCCGCCAATGTCCATTTGGCGCTTTGCGTTTCTTTTTTGACGGTTAAGCATGTGGTGCCGCAAGGCCAATGCATCAAAGTAAACAGCATTACGCACACCGCGGTTATCCAAGTCCAGCCGTTGGACACCAGCAGCGCCCTTAATTGCTCAAGCCCCGCCGCCTCGGTCAAGGTTCCCGCGGAAAGGTAGCTCATGATGATAATGGGTATTACTATTTCGTTGGCGGGAAACCCCAAAACAAACGCCATAAGTATATATCCGTCCATTCCCAGCCAGTACGCGAAAGGCTGCAAAAAATCGGCGCAATGCTTGAGCAAGCTTATGCCGTCCACATTGATATTGGCCATAAGCCAAATTACCATGCCCGCGGGGATAGCCACCGCCACCGCCCTTCCCAAAACAAACAGCGTGCGGTCAAATATCGACCTCACGATAATGCGCCCTATTTGCGGCTTGCGATACGGGGGCAGCTCCAAGGTAAAATTAGACGGCATGCCTTTAAGAACGGTTGCGGACAGCAGCCGAGACACCAGCAGCGTCATAAAAACGCCCAGCAGAATTACCGCCGTCAAAATAAGCGCCGATATAAGCGATTGCAGGGCGGGAACAAACACACCGGCAAAAAACATGGAAATAACCGCCGTCAATATGGGAAATCTGCCGTTGCAGGGAACGAAATTATTGGTGAGTATGGCTATAAGCCTTTCTCTGGGAGATTCAATTATTCTGCACCCGATGACTCCAGCGGCGTTACAGCCGAAGCCCATGCACATGGTGAGCGCCTGCTTGCCGTGCGCTTTGGATTTTTTGAAGAAATTATCTAAATTAAAGGCCACTCTGGGCAAATATCCCAAATCTTCCAAAAGGGTGAACAACGGAAAGAAAATCGCCATGGGCGGCAGCATCACCGAAACCACCCAAGAAAGCGTCCTGTATACTCCCAACACCACAATTCCGGTTACCCAATCGGGCGAATTCATCAATTCAAACAAATAGAGTAATTTTGTTTCCAAAAAAGCAAAAAAGCGGGACAGCATATTGGAGGGGAAATTGGCGCCCGCTATGGTCAGCCATAAAATAAAACCCAAAAGCGCCAGCATTACTGGGATGCCGAATTTTTTGGAGGTCAGTATTTTATCTATTTTTCTGTCCATCAAGTTATATTCTTTATTTTTGGTTTGGACAGTTTGAGCGTAAATTTCTTCGGCGGCGGCAAAAAGCCCGGCCACTATTTTATCGCGTATGTTTTCCCTTCCCACGCCTTGAGATTCAAGATAATCAAGCGCTTGATTGACAGCTTGTTGTAATTTTTTGTTGTTGGCTATATCTACGCCCAAATATGTATTTAACGATTTTATCAGCTTTTCGTCATTTTCAAGCAGTTTAAGCGCAATCCATCTGGAATTCAGCTTATTCAAAGCGGTTTCTTTGACGGCGGGAAGCAGCTTTTCCAGCGCCCCCTCCAACGCTTGGTCATATCGAACTTGATAAGGAGTGTTATGTATTTGATTGTTGCACACATCATATACCGTTTGCGGCAAATTGTTCAGCCCCCGTTTTTTGCGCGCCACGGTGGCTATGACGGGAATTTTCAATATTTGGGACAGCTTGGCCGTATCGATGTTTATTTTTTTCCGTTTTGCCTCGTCTATTAAGTTTACGCATACTATTACTTTATCCGTTATTTCCATGGTTTGCAGAATAAAATTCAAGTTCCTTTCCAAACAAGTGGCGTCGGCCACAATCACCGTGGCGTCGGGACGGGCAAAACAAATGAAATCTCTTGCTATTTCCTCTTCCAATGAGCTTGACATAAGGGAATAGGCTCCGGGAAGATCCACCACGATAAAGCGGTTGTCTTTATATTTATACTCCCCCCGCGCGTTGGCGACGGTTTTGCCCGGCCAATTGCCTGTATGTTGTTTTAAGCCCGTAAGGCTGTTGAACACCGTGCTTTTGCCCACATTGGGGTTGCCGCCCAAAGCTATTATTTTATCGCTGTCCTCGATTTTGTCAATTTTAAAACCGTCGCCCAAAACGCTTATGCCGATATTCTTTTTTGTAAGCCCCATTATCCCTCCAAGGCCAGTATCATAATTTTCGACGCCTCCTCTGATCTCAGCGCGATTACCGCGCCCCTTATCATATATGCGGTAGGATCTCCCGACGGGCTTATTTGCAGCGCCTTTACCACCGTGCCGCTGACTAAGCCCAAATCCAGCATTCTCCGCCTTTGCTGGCCGATGGCCGAAAGCGAATGCACTTTTCCCGATTGTCCCAAGGACAATTTGTTCAGAGCGATTAATTTATCCTTTGTCATAACATTTTCTCCTTCGCGAAAGAATTATTTTTCTTTATAACAATATATGAATAAATAAAAGAAAAGGTAAGGCGATTAATTGGGCAAGCGCGCGAAAAATTTTTGCCAAAAGCTGCTTGTTTATGTTATAATAAAAACTCTTTTTGATTGCGGAGGAAAAATGGCGGAACAAACAAAAGCCAGCCTCGCCAAAGATGGCGGCGACAACAACGATAACGGCGAAAAGAAGGTTTTGCTCAAAGAAACCTTTCAAGAATTTTTACGCAGTCTTCTTATAGGCATTGTTCCCGTGGCTTTGGATTACCTGTTCAGCGCGCTTATTATTTATTTATTCGCGCTTAAAAATATGGGGCACTCCTTTTTTGACACCTTTTTCATTGAAAAAGACGCCGTAAAATCCTCTATCAGCGCCGCGGGCACGGCGGTAGGCTATTTTATGGGTTTTGTGGCAAGTTATCTGTTCTCGGTGTTTTTTGTCTACAAGCACAATAAAAAAGGCAAAACCCTCAAAGGAATATTGATATACATAAGCGTGGAGGTTTTCGCTTACGGCTTCAATGTGCTGCTGGCCTTGGCGCTGTCCAAAATTTTGTCCTACACCTTTGCTTTCATAGTTCGAATATGCATAAGCTATCTGGTGGTCTTCACCTTGAGAAAATTCCTCATCTTTATGCCCGAGCAAGCGTCCAAACAAAGCAGCGAAAAATAAACACTAAAATAAACCCCGCCATACTTTACATTTTCCCTCCCCTTTTCCCATAAAAAAATGCCCCTCCAAAAGCGTTCGGCTTATGAGGCGCATATAGTTAAAGGTGTTTTTTCTTTTGGCGTTCCTGAGACGATTCGAACGTCCGACACCCGCCTTAGGAGGGCGGTGCTCTATCCGGCTGAGCTACAGGAACACAAAAGTTTTATATTTGCTATTATATACTAATACTTGAAAATAAGCAAATATAACGGCTAAAAAAATTAACCCGTAAAATAATATTGCTCCCACCGCTCTTTGAGAGCTCTATAATGCCGTAAGATATCCGTTTTATATTTTGAGGGCGCCAAAAATTTCGTCACTCTTATTGGCGCAAAATACATCAATATATTGATATAAGATATAAACGCACGCCATAAGCTTTTAATCGCCGTTAAATATTTTCAATCGTTAGGGCATATTGTATTAGAATCGTCCTCAAACGCTTTTTCAAAAATTACAAGTTAATTTTAAGGAGGACTAAATGAGCTTTAACCAAATAGATTTTCCTTATCTCATATTGAAACATGTTGGAGTAAAAAAATAGAAAACAATAAAGAAAGAGACAAAATAGTCACAAAAACTATTGAAGAAAAGGGCTGAATGGTAATAAGAATATGGGAATGCGAATTAAAGGGAAAGGTTCTAACCGATAAAATGCGGAAAATATTGGATTTATTATGCCTTTAAATATATTCCTATTGTATTTTCTCTCCAAAAATCCCCTCCCCCTTAAAATCGCTTTACAACCCTGATAAAATATCTTATAATTATCTAACTTTATAGATATAATATGCTATAAATCCTTGCTCTTTTTATAAGAGCCGAAAAAATTCGACCATAAGGAGGTATCAATGAACAAGTATCAGCTATTGTTTATAATTGACATCGATACGACTGAGGAAGTCAGAAGCGAGCTTGTGGACAAGTTTTCTCAGCTTATCGCGGATATGGGAGGAGAGGTTTCCGCCATTGACAAGTGGGGCGTGAAGAAGTTCGCCTATTCCATCAATTATAAAAAAGAAGGCTACTATGTTTTGATTAAGTTCTCAGCGCCCGCCGACGTTCCCGCCGAAGTGGACAGACAAATGAGAATTAACGAAAACATAGTGCGTCAAATGATTACAAAGGCATAAGGAGAAAATTATGAATAAGGTTTTTTTGATAGGAAATTTAACCAGAGACCCCGAGCTTAACACCACCGCAAACAATATAAGCGTGTGCAAGTTTACCGTAGCCGTAACAAGGCGCTTCGCCAACGCGGACGGAACCAGGGAAACCGATTTTCTGCCCGTGGTATGCTGGCGGGGCCAAGCGGAAAATTGCGGCAGGTACCTCAAAAAAGGAAGCAAGGTGGGGATTTGCGGTTCCATTCAAACAAGAAGCTATGAAGCCAGCGACGGCACAAGAAGGTATGTTACCGAAATCAACGCCGACGAAGTGCAGTTTTTAAGTTCTCGCGGAGATTGGGATAACGCCGAGGAACTTCCCGAAGTAACGGAGGCCAACGCCAAAAAAGACAAATTATCCGATCTCAAGCCCTTGGAAGACGAAGATCTTCCCTTTTAAGAAAAAATTTATAAGGAGTGAGCTATGAAAGATAATAAAGAAAATCGCGGATTCAGGCGCATGCCCAGACGGAAAGTATGTTCTTTTTGCGTAAATAAAGTGGACGAAATCGATTATATCGCATTGGTCAAGGAAATCGAAAAAAACGAAAAAAATACCGACAAAAACGGCGAAAGAAAAACCAGATACATCGCCGAAAACGGCAAGATTATCCCCAGAAGGACCAGCGGCGTTTGCGTCAAGCATCAGCGCTCTTTGTCCCAAGCCATAAAAAGAGCCCGCATAATGGCGCTTTTGCCCTTCAAAGGCGAATAATCAACCCTTTTATCGCAAGCCAAAACCGATTGTCAGCCCGTTGACAATCGGTTTTTTAATGGTCAAATTTTGCCTTTCAGCCCTTGCCCGTATTTGACTTATAAAGATAGATAAATTAAAATAATTACACAAAATAAACTTTGGGAGAAAAAATGTCCGTAAAAAAGCTTTTACCGATATTAATACTGCTTGCCCTTCTGCTGTTTATATTCGCCGCCTGCCAAAACGACAAAGACGGCGACGACGCCTTAAGCGACTATTCTTTTTCCAGAAGGGGGAACGAATACGCCATAACGAGCTATGACGGAACATACTCAAAAATAACTTTGCCCTCCGAATATAACGGCTTACCCGTAACTTCCATCGCCGAATACGCTTTTTCAGGTAGCAACGTAAGCGAGGTAACCTTAAGCGAAAGCATAAAGATTATTTCCGACAACGCCTTTCATCGGTGCTACGGCCTGCTCAAGGTGTTTATTTCAAAAAGCGTAAACACTATCGGAGAGAATGTTTTTACCGAATGCTTTGCCTTGACGGAAATAACGGTGGACAAAGACAACGTCAAATTCAAGAGCGTTGACGGCAACCTTTACGACAAAGAAGGCAAGGTTTTGCTTTATTACGCCATAGGAAAATACCAAGACACCTTTGCCCTGCCCCAAAGCGTGGAAACCATCGACGAAAAGGCTTTTTACAAAGCGCACGCGCTAAAGACGGTGGTTTTGCCCGCCCAATTGAAAAAAATAAACAAAATGGCTTTTGCCTCTTCATCTATTGAAAAATTTGAGGTGGACGCTCAAAACGCCGTCTTTACTGCCGACGAAGACGGTCTGCTTTACGCCGACGATGGCAAAACGCTTTTTTGCCACCCCGCAAGCAAAGAGCCCCAAGAAGAATATACTTTGCCCCAAAATATAACCGTGATAAGCGAATATGCCTTCGCTTCGGTAAAACTGAAAAAATTGGTAACTCAAAACGGCTTGATTGAAATAAAGGAGGGCGCTTTTTACGACAGCGGCTTGGAGGAAATTTTTATTTCATCCACGGTAACCAAATTGGGCAAGGCGATTTTTGAAAATTGCGTGTCCTTGTTCAATATCGACGTGGACGACAACAACGCCAATTATCAAGACATAGTGGGCAATCTCTACAACAAAGCCGGAGACACCCTGATCGCATACGCCCCCGCCAAAACCGAAGTATTTTTCCGCGTCAACGAAGGCATTGTCGAAATAGCCGATTACGCCTTTTTCGCCGCCAACAATCTTAACGAAATCGAGCTTCCCTTCACCCTTTTGAAGATAGGCGAATACTCTCTGTACGCGGACGTTTCGGAAATTGTTTTTTATTCGGACACCCCGCCCGCCATACGGCAGACTTCCATGTCCAAGTCGAGCGTAAGAATCTATGTGCCCGACGGCAAAAGCGAACTCTACAAAACCTTTAACGCCGCTTGGAAAGAATTTGAAAATCATATTTATGATTTCAGCGAAAAATAGCAATCCTTACAGCAAAAACACTCCCGCCGCGCAATAGGTTATCAGCGCGAATGCCGAAAACAACACCACCTGCAAGGCCAAGTAAATAATCAAAGAATATCTTCCCGCGAAAGTAACGGCTTTATGCCACCCGCCGTCCAAAGAAGGCAGCAGGGATTTTTTTTGCGGATAAAGGAAACAAGACAGCCCCGCGCCCAAGAAAAAGAAGCTGATAAACGGAAACAGCGGAAAATAATCGGCGGTAGCCCAATTTTGGGCATAGAAAAACATTCCCAATATTTTTGAATCGGTGGTCAAATAATAGTCTTCGTAAAAGCTGACATTGAATTTATGGTGTATCCAATAAAATACCGCGCTGAGCGCCAAGCACGCAAAAGCCGTAATTATTTGAGAAAGCCTCCGGTTATATGGCGATTTTAACAGCTTAGACATAATCCGTACAAAAAAATCGATTAAAAACGCCACCAGCGAATATATTAAAATGTTTGCCGAGATGCAATGCAAAACGCCGAAAAGTATAAAATACTGATCGCCGGTATAGAACTCCAATAAATAGGTTACAACCGACACCAATAAAGCCACCGCCGCCAGCTTTATGCCTCTGAGAAAATTATTTTTGGAAAAAGCGGTGGACAGCCCCGAAATAGTAAAAAACACAAACAAAAAAACAGGCTGCCAAAAATAACGCGCGAAGGAGCTTAAATACTCAAAGCCAAATTCCCCCCATTCGATAAGCCAAGACACTCCCGCTTCTTTCCATACGGGGTAGAACATGGCAAGGTCCACCATGGTATGATCCCACACCACCAGCAAAATGGCAAGCCCTCTGAAGAAGTCCGCCTCCCATATCCTGGCTTTTTTAATCTTCTTCATTCTTATACTCCACTCTTTCCAAACGGGCTTTGTTATCCGCTATGCGATAAATTTCAAAACGGTCGGGGTATTCGTGAATAAGGGTGTTTTCTTCCAATGTGGAATAATAAATGCTGGGTCTGACCTGAAAGGAATTAAGCTCGTCCGTTTGCGGCTTAGCGGCATCGGGCGCTTGCTTGGGGCCGCTTTTTTTCCAAACGGGCTTTTTATAGCCGTACAATATGGATTTAGCGGGCTTGACAATCAAATTCCTTATGGAAATAACAATGCTGCATAAGCAGCAAGCGATGAATCCCGAAATATACAGCTGTCCCTCCAGCTCCAACTTAAGAGGATTGAAGCCGAAGACCCAATAAAGTATTAAACCGAACAGCGCATACGCGGCGGGCAGCCACAAGCCGAAAAACCATATAAGGCTTGCGATAACCTTAATCAGCATCCAAAAACCGGTAAGAAAAAACTTGATTAAGGAGCCCAGCATCACTCCCGCCATACAGCCTTGTTTTTTGCTCATCTTCACCTATTTTATCGTATCGGTTCCCATATATTTTACCAGCGCTTCGGGGATTGTTACGCTCCCGTCGCGGTTTTGGCAGTTTTCCAAAATCGCCGCCACCGTTCTGCCCACGGCAAGCCCGCTGCCGTTCAAGGTATGCACAAAGCGGTTTTTGCCCGCGGCGTCCTTATATCTGATATTGGCTCGTCTTGCTTGAAAATCGGTAAAGCAGGAGCAGGAGGAAATTTCCACATATTTGCCGTAAGAAGGCATAAAAACCTCGATATCGTAGGTTTTCGCCGAAGAAAATCCCAAATCCCCCGAACAAAGAACCACCACTCGGTAAGGAAGCTTGAGCCGTTTCAATATCTCTTCGGCGTCATTTGTCAAGCTTTCCAATTCCTCAAAGCTGTTTTCGGGCGAAGCGAATTTAACAAGCTCCACTTTGTTGAATTGATGCTGTCTGATAAGCCCTCTCGTGTCTCTGCCCGCGCTCCCCGCTTCCGAACGGAAACAAGCGGTATAAGCGCAATACTTTATGGGCAAATCGCTTTGGCTCAATATTTCGTTGCGGTGAAGGTTGGTTACCGGCACTTCGGCGGTGGGAACCAAGAAATAATCGGAATCCTTTAAGGCGTAAGCGTCTTCCTCGAACTTGGGAAGCTGTCCCGTTCCTATCATGCTGTCCCTGTTCACGATAAACGGAGGGAACACTTCCTTATAGCCTCTTTCGGTGTGGGTATCCAGCATAAAATTAATGACCGCCCTTTCCAGCCTGGCGCCCAAGCCGTGATATACCGTAAACCTCGCGCCTGTTATTTTGGCGGCCTGCTCAAAATTCAGAATGCCCAAGCTTTCCCCGATGTCCCAATGCGCCTTGGACTCAAAATCAAACTCCGTAGGTTTAAGATGCCTTCTCACCTCCACGTTGTCATCTCCGCTTTTTCCGTAAGGCACGGAGTCATCCACAAGATTGGGGAGAGTGTACATAAGCTGTTTCAGCTTTTCTTCGGTCTCCGCCAGCAAAGCGTCCAGCTCTTTTATCTTGTCCCCTTTTTGCCGCATTTGAAAAATAAGCTCGCTTGCGTCTTGCTTTTGCCTTTTCATAACGGCTATTTGGGCGGAAACTTGGTTCCGTTCGGCCTTCAAAGCCTCCACATTTTGAATGGTCTGTCTTCTCAGTAAAGAAAGACGGGCTATTTCTTCTATGTCAGCGTTGCTGTTCCTTAAAGCAAGCTTTTGTTTTACCAAATCGATATTGTCGGCAACAAAGCGTAAATCCAGCATATTCTTAACCTCTTTTTTGATTATTGACAGCGTTTACTTTAGTTTACAACAAATGCGCGATTAAATCAATTAAATAAAAAGGACGGCTTCATAAAAGGCCCATAAAGGGCGGCTCAATCCTTGTCTTGATAAATTAGCAAAAAAATCAATACACATATAATTTCATTCTGCGGTGATGTATGGCGATATCGGCTTTGCCTTCAAGGGTTATCTTTTCGCCGTCCACGGTAAAGTCTTGTTTTTGCCCCAGTTCTATTTCGGCTTTGCTGAATTCCACGAAATTGATGACCCGTCCCCAATGCTCCTTTTTGAAGCCAATGAAAAATGCTCTGAAAAAGGGAAAGAAAATCTTTATTTTGGACAAAAGCCCCTTACCTTTTGGGGAGCGGATAAGCAATAAATGCGCTTTGCCGCTGTTGTGGCTGTATAAATGGTTGAAGTTGAAGCCGAAGCATCTTTGGGAATTAATGGCCATAATCAAGGTATAGGTATCGTCAAAAACCTTGTCGTTGATTTTTATTTTGGCTTTGATGTGGTGGACCTTATATTCCTTGAGCACTTGCCACAGATAAGCCAAAAACTTGATTTTTCTCTTAAGGCGGTTGCAGGCGCTGTAGCCTATGGCGGTAAAAGTGCCCGCGGCGGCGACATAGGTAAAAAGCGTGCCGCCTATTTCGCCTATATCCACCCTTCTGATTTTTCTTTGGTCGGTTTTAAGCTTGGAGGTAAGGCGCAAGGTTTTTGCGGTATCGTTGAGGGTGCCGCAGGGAATATAGGTAATCTCAAGGTTAAGCCCCCTGGTGGCGTTGACGGCGCTGTTAAAAGTGCCGTCCCCGCCGCATACGGCAAGACCGGCATAGCCTTGGCTTACTTTTCTTATGTCGATGTGGATGTCTTGTTCTATATAAAGGGTGTCGATAATGTCGTAATCGTTTTTCAAGGCGTTATAAATGTCGGGGTTGTTCAACGCGCGATAAACATTTCCGCTGTTTTTATTGATCAGCAATAAGCATTTTTTCATAAATACCTCATTTATACCGTTAATTATAAAAAGTATATCATAAAAAGAACATCTTTAACAACCAACGACTTAAAATCCGTTAAAATGTCCCCTTTTTGCGTTCATGGCAATCCATAAACCTTTTGCACATAAAACACAGCATATCGCGGCAAATGTCTTCTCTGCGGCAATGCGGACGGCAAAAAGGCTTTTGGCAAAATTTGTGGGGCTGGCACACGTTCCTGCCGAAAGCTTGGTCATAGGTTATCCAGTTTCTGTAATATTTTCTCATTCCCTCCTCCGATTTTTGGCCGAAGTTGACTTAAGCGGCCGTTCTATAATATAATTATTCCATTAACGCAAACGGTGTTAAAACGGAGGTTTAAGTGTACAAAAACGAATGGGTGATTTTTTTGCTGGGAGGCTTGATAGTGACGGCCATTTTGGCTATGTCGTTTATGTTTTTATTCAAAGCCGTCAAGCGCGCCAAGCAGATAGGAATGAAAAAAGAGGTGGTGCGCAAAGCCGTTTTCAGCAGCGCCATATTTTCGATAGTGCCTTCTATTCCCATTGTCATAGGCATAGGCATAATGATGCCTTGGCTGGGGCTGGCCATACCTTGGATAAGGCTGTCGGTAATAGGGGCGCTGCAATATGAAATAATAGCCATGAACCAAGCCACGGCGGCAATCGGCGTTACTTCGCCTGCGGGCATGACGGCCACGGTCATAGCCACGGCTTTTGTGATAATGACGCTAAGCATTTTATCGGGCCCCGTTTTTAACGCTATTTTTTATAAAAAATATCAATCCAAGCTCAACGATTTAAGAGAAAACAATCAGCCTTTATTGGATACCATAACGGGCGCTTTGTTGGGTGGCATTTTGGCTGGGCTGGCTTCCTATATTATCGCCAGCGGAATCTTCAACATACAATCCACGGGCAGCGACAACATAACGGTGAGCGGCACGGTAACCTTATTGACCTTGGCCGCAAGCGCTTTGATTATGCTTATATGCGGCGTTTTAATCAAACTGCTTAAATGGAAATGGCTGGAAAATTACGCCTTGCCCATTACCATATTGGGCGCTTTGGGTTGTGCATTCGCGTTTATACCGCTGTTTTAAGGAGGCATAATCATGAACGACAGACAGAATTTCAACAATGAGATACACAAATTGGGCAGGCTGTTCAGCGCCATATCCATCGCCGTAATAGCGTTGGCGCCAGTGGTTTTTTGTTTGATAACAAAAACCTCTCCCGACTGGAAAGCGATATTGAAGGCCTTTGCCTTTATTCTGGGCTATTGGGCCATAGGGCTGGTGGAAGCGGTAAGCTACGGGCCGCTGCTGGGAAGCGGCGGACAATATCAAGCGTTCATTACGGGAAATATCGCTAACCTTAAGCTTCCCTGCGCCGTCAACGCCCAAACCATATTGAACACCAAACAAGGCAGCGAAGAAGAGGAGATAGTAACCACCATATCGGTATCGGTTTCCACCATAGTTACCACGCTGATAATCGTAATAGGGCTTATCCCCTTGTCTTTATTCTCCGAAGGCATAGTAAAGGCGCTGTCTCCCGTTTCCCCTTATGTCATACCCGCCATTTTCGGAGGCTTGGGAGTGGTGCTGCTCAGCCGTTATTTTAAGCTGACCATAGCCCCCTTCATAATATGCCTGGCCATCGCCTGCGTAACATTCGCGTTAAAAATCGACATAGGGCAATCCACCATGATACCCATAGGAATGGGAATATCCGTCATTTCGGCTTTTATTATGTATAAATTGCGTCAAAAAAAGAATAAAGCTGTTGAATAAGGGTTGCGATGAACAAAGAAACTAACGGGTGCTGCTTGTCTCATTCCGCGCATGAAAACCACGACCATAAAGAAAGATACGCCAAGCGATGGATAATCCTCGGCGTATCTCTGGTTTCCACGGCGCTGAGCTATATATTTTACGCGTTGGATTTATATTCCCATACGCCCTACGCCTTTTTGGACTTTGCTTGGATAGCCATAGCCCTTTGCGGCTTTCCCATACTAAAAGAATCTTTTGAAAGCTTGAAGAATAAAAAAATCAACAGCTCCGTTCTTATCGCCATAGCCCTTGTCGCAAGCGTAGCCATGGGCTTTTACGGTGTGTTCGCCCCTTCCTACCGCTCCCACGAAAACTACTTTTTTGTGGCGGGCGAAATCGCCTTTTTAATGGCGCTGGGGGAATTGATAGAAGACATCACCATGAATAAATCCCGCTTCGCCATACAAAAGCTTATCGCCTTAAAGCCCACTAAAGCCACGCTTAAAACCGAAAACGGCTACAAGGAAATCAACATTGAGGACATAGAAATCGGCCAAACGGTTTTGGTAAGGCCCAATGAAACGGTTCCAGTGGACGGGATATTGCTTTCGGAAAGCGGCTCTTTTGACCAAGCGTCCTTGACGGGAGAATGGCAGCCCAAAGACCTTGTCAAAGGCCAAGCGGTGCTTGCTTCCAACGTCAATTTGCTTTCTCCCGTTGAAATACAAGCCACCAAAAAATCTGAAGAAACGGTAATTTCCAAGCTTATCGAATATTATAAAGAAGCGGTGCGGCATAAAGCGCCCATAGCCGGCGTGGCCGACAAGCTTTCCTCAAAGCTTGTGCCCATAGCGCTGTTGACGGCGTTATTGGTATTTTGTCTGACCGCGGGTACGATAAGCGTAACCGAAGGGCTGGGCAGAGGCATGGCCGTTTTGGTGGTATTTTGTCCCTGCGCGCTGGTTTTGGCCACGCCCATAGCCATAGCGGCGTCCGTGGGCAACGCTTCCAAAAAAGGAATACTGATAAAAAACGGCGGCGTTTTGGAGCTTTTGCCGTCGGTAAACACAATGGTTTTTGATAAAACTGGCACATTGACAAGCGGCAACCTCGAAGTGGACGAGGTTGTCAGCCAAGGCATGGACAAGCGGGAATTGACCCGCCTTGCCGCCGCAAGCGAAATGCAAAGCGAACATCCCATCGCCAAAGCCGTCATAAGATATTACGGTCAAACTCCCCCCTACCCCGAAAAGACGGCCATCCGTTCGGGAATAGGAGTGGAAGCGGTTGTGGAAGACAAAATCGTCAAGGTAATGAAATTGAGTCAAGCCGAAAACGAGTGCCCGCAAGCTTTTGACGATTTGAAAAAATCTTTGTCAAAACCTGAGGGAGCCACGCTTATCGCCGTAATAGTCGACGACAAGCCCGCTGGCATAATATCTTTGAAAGATACCCTTAAAAAAGAGGCCCTTCCCGCCATAGAAGAGCTTAAGTCCATGGGATACGAAATTGTCTTGCTTACGGGCGACAATAAAGAAAGCGCCCAAGCCGTGGCCGAGAGCTTGGGCATAGAGGAATACCATTACGAGCTTATGCCCCAAGACAAGGCAGACTTAATAGAACAAATGAAGGCCCAAGGCAGGATTACGCTTATGATAGGCGACGGCGTAAACGACGCCCCCGCCTTCGCAAAAAGCGGAGTATCGCTTGCCATGGCCAAGATAGGCAGCGAAATAGCGGTGGAAACATCGGACATCAGCCTTTTTAACGACGACCTTTCCCGTCTTCCTCAGCTCATGCGGCTGGCCAAAAGAGGAATATTCGCCATAAAATTCAATATAGCGCTGGCGCTGGCAATAAACGCCATAACGGTGGCTTTATCGGCGGCGGGATTTTTGAACGCCGTTTGGGGAGCGCTGCTTCACAACCTTTCCTCCGTGCTGGTGGCCTTGAGTTCGGCGCTGCTTTTGACCCAAAAATCCCGCGGCAAGAACACCTTAAAATAAAACTGCATATAGTAAATTGAATAAGGAGGACTTATGCAGTTGGACCCAGACACCGTTGAAAGGATGGCAAGGGAGTACAACCGTTCGCTTGCCGACTACAACAGAATATCCGATTCCGCCGCCAACTTAATCGAAAAAATCATTTTGCTAATCGAAAACCAGCTTGACATCATAGACTGCCTTCTTTGCTGCCCTCAATCCAGACATTGCAGAAAGATTTTGAATTATCTCAAAAACTTAAAAAAAGCTTCGATTATCGCTTTGAACAGGCTGCTGAATCGGGGAGAATACATACCGCTTTACCGCAACCCGGACAGAATAAGGGATTGTCAAAACGCCTTCCATCGGCTTGTGGACATACAAATCGACATATTCATATTGCTGGATAGGCTGTCTTTGATAAAGGAAAATTTGACAAATATCCTTATTTTGGAAAACCGCGCCATGGCTTTAATCGCGGTCATTTGCAGATAAAATAAAAAATTCCTGCCATTGGTCGCTTTCCGCTCCCGGCAAGAGCGAAATCCGCTTGCGGCATTTGAGCAGCAAGCTTTTCAGCCTGTTGTCAAATATGGTTTGCGCCGCCGTTTCATAGGCCGTTTCATCCATAATCGCCACGCTGTGCTCTTTGCTCAAAAACTCAAAGGCGTTTGCGAAGCTGCCGTAAACATAAATTACGGGCGGACGGTCGGTTTTTGATAGCAAATATTTGACGGAAGCTTTTAACGCCGCCCTCTCCTCCGCCGAATAGCTTAAATTATTAAGGGACAAACAAAAGATGTCTTTTTCCATAACCAAGCCCCCCGCGAAATTTTTGTCGGCCTTGATAACCAAGGCGGGCGCTTGATGCTTGACCAAAAAGCATAAAAACTCCGCGCTGATATTTTCTTCAGCGAAAGGAAGCATATATACCGCTTCGGCGGGCAGCAACAATTCCCAAGCCTCCAACATGTCGCCGTATCCGTCATCGCTTTTGCCCAGCAGCGTTTCCGCCATTTTTTTGTCGGCGGCCACGGCCACGGTGTCGGCTTTTGCCATAGAGTATTTTTCAAAAAGCTCTATGCTTTCTTTGGCAATGAAAGAACGCAAATTGACGGTAGCGTTCTCCCCTTTTATAATATCGTTCTCAAAAACCCTGACTTCGGCTATTTCGTCGTCTGATATCCCTATGGCAATCTTTTGGATATCCATAACCACGATTATATTGCAATACTCCAGTTTTCTCGCGACGGGCGAGAACAAGCTTTTTTCAAAATCAATTGTAAGCCCTTGCGCCGCGTCCTTGTCGCAGGCCAGCCTATAGCCTTGCTCCACCATATCCGAAGACAAAAAGCGTGTGTCCAAGTCGGTAACGGGCAATTGCTTGCTCTTTATTCTGCATTTGCCGCAAATGCCCTTGCCGCCGCAGGGAAAATGCAGGCCATGCTCAATCAGAATATCTTTGAGCTTTGTTTTATCCGTATAAATTTCTTTGCCGTTGACATATAATTTGTTCATGCTGTTATTATACCCGCCCCAAACAAATATTTCAATGAATTGATTTGCTTTTTTAACGGGGTATTATTATAATTAAATCAACTTAATAATTTTCGCGGCGCATTCAATGCTTAATAGGGAACAAGCCACAGAGCTGACAGCCCCCGCTACTGTACGATTAAGGCAGAATTAACGCCACTTCCGTTTGGAGGGAAGGCTTTGCCGGGAAACATTGTTTCCTTTTCGGAGTCAGGAGACCTGCCGCGAAAATTCAAAATAACCATCGTTTCGGAGGGAGACGGGAGGGATTTATTTCTTTTCGCTTTCTCCATGACGGAAAAGCGAATTTTTAATTTTAAGGAGATATATTTATGAAAAAAACAATCAAAATAATATTTGCCCTGCTGCTTTTATGCGTTGTTTCCCTTTGCTTTTGCGCCTGCCGACAGCCCGACGGACAGCCGTCCGCAAAAAGCGTTACTCTGATAATTGTGGGCAAGGAAGAACAAACGCTTGCCGTATATGAAAGGGAGCTTGAATTGAACTTTGTGTCCGATTTGTTCGCGGCGCTTGTCAAAGAGCAAGGCTCTTCTTTCGCTTATACCTCCACCACTTCGGCTTTCGGGCAATTCGTAAACGACATCACGATATCCATCCACCCCGAAACCTACCAAAAAATCGGGCTTTTCCCCGACCCCGCTCAAAATGAGTTTTGCGCTTTCTATCACACCGTCGACGACATCAAATACAGGGATTATCATGTGGAAACCAAAATCTATGACAACAAAGAATTCTACGCCTCGGCGGTGGGCATAAACGATATGCCCTTAATAGACGGAGCGTCATACCTTTTTGCCTTGGAAACTTATTGAATGCGAAAAGGAGAAAGCCTTTGGCCTCGTATAGAATAAAGAAAATTGTACTGACAGCGCTTTTCGCCGCCATATTGACGGGCGGCAAAATGGCCTTGTCTTTTATTCCAAATGTGGAGATAGTTACCCTGCTGATAATGCTGTATTCTTACGCTTTCGGCTTAGGCGTGTCTTTGTCCGCCGCCTTGATATTCTGCGCCGTCGAAGGCATGCTTTTCGGCTTCAACACCTGGCTTGTATCATATATTATTTATTGGCCTTTGCTTGCCGTAGTAAGCGCGGCGGTAAAATTGATAAAGCCGCAAAAAACCGTATATTA